>DATJUJ010000037.1:0-6932 GCA_035502475.1 Thermoplasmata archaeon | reverse complement strand
TTCCCCATTGTTTCCTCTCCGGGTCGTGAGACCCATGGCTGCCAGCGCGTGGGGGGCTATACTGCGCCGGAATCTCCCGAGGAAGAGATGGCTACGGGACCCACGTAACGTAGCTACGATGGGCCCGATTGGTCCGGATGACTCCGGGGGCTCGAGCACGCTCCGATCCGTTCCGAAGGCGCCGGGACCTACGGCCGCGGAGGTCGGGAGCGGGAGAGCGTCCGCTCGATCGCGGCGATCTCCCGCTCCGCCCCGGCCTCATCGCCGCTCGACAGCGCATCGAGCGCGCGCCGCGCGTGGAGCCGGGCCGACTCGGAGCTCCGTCCCTCGGGGCGGCGCGCCTCGAGCGCGAGGAGGTCGTTGCGCAGCCGACGGGCGAGCTCCGCGCTGCGCGCCGAGTACTCCCGGGCGGGCGCGGTGGGCTCCGGCCCGGCCCCCGGGGGCCCCTCGGACGGGTACCGGTAGGCGTAGCTGACGCGGCCGTCCACCACATAGAACGAGGTTCGGGCCGATTCGGGGGTCGCGGGCCGGAGGATCGGCTTCCCGAGGATGTCGGCGATCTTGACCAGATCCGGGAACGTGCGCACGGGGGTGGTCGCGACCTCCGCGGGGGCGGCCGACACGAGCGCGATCGCCTCCTCGTACGGCCGGATGAGCTCATCGAGCGGGGGCAGCGGGGCCTCCTCGGGCCGGCGGGTGGCGACCCAGGTGCTCCCTCCGAGCCCCCCGATCGACCCCATGAGCGCGGCGACCGGCACGACGGCCGCCGAGAGGCTGAGCGCGCTCGACGGCACCGGGCCCAGCACCGTCCCGGACGCCGCGTGGGTGAGCCCCGACGGCGAGATGAGGGCGCCGGTGAACGAGAAGTTGAGGAACGGGGCGCTCTGGAAGGAGCCCACGAAGCCGTCGACGCCGACGTTCCCCGTGATCGTCGGCTCCAGAGTGAGCGCGTAGCCGGGGCCGGAGTAGCCCAACTGGTTGTCGATCGCGGTCGCGAGCGCGACGACGGACGAGACGTTCGCGTCGTAGGCGAACGCGAGGGTGGTGTTCTCGGTCGCCGGGACGGACGTCGAGTTCACGGTAGAGTAGAGCGTCTTCGACCAGACGGGGGTCGAGAGGACGACGGCGAAGGTCTCGACCAGCGTGAGGGAGACCGTCCGGTTCGCGGTGAACGAATAGTCGACCGAGGCGTTGATCCAGTTCGTGATCGACGAGAACAGGGTCACGTTGCCACCGGAGATCTCGGTCGAGTTGTTGTAGAGGTAGCTCGGGCTCAAGGACGCCGCGAAGCCGCCGACCGCGTCCCCGGAAAAGCTCGCGAGCGTCGGCGCGCTGGGCCCTCCGTTCGCCGGGTGGACCTCGGAGTAGAGGTAGAAGCCGGCCCAGACCGCGGTCAGGAGGAACGCGACCGCGAGGATCGCGGCAATGCGGCGGGTCCGGGGCGTGGGGCTCACGAGCGACCGACCCTCCAGGCCCACGGCACGACGACGACGAGGGCGATCACGGACGCGGCGAAGAGCGGGTCGAGGATGAAGTACCCCACGTAGGGCGCGTGGGCGACGACCAGGCCGCGGACGTCGGCGTAGGGGACCGTGCACGGGTCCTGGGCCTTGTTCGCGTCGCCCTTCGTCTGGTACACCCAGTCCGGCCCCGACTCGACGATCTTGATCACCCGATGGACGGTCGGCGAGGGCAGGCAGCTCACGTCGAACACGATGATCGTGCCGACCACGATCTGGCCGGGCGACGCGTGCTCGACGACCACCAGCGTCCCCCGCTCCAGCGTGGGCGCCATGCTGCCGGTCGCCACGGCGAGCAGCGGCTGACTCGTTCCGAGCACCGTCGGGAGGCCGTAGGCGACCGAGAGGATCGCGACCCCGGCGACGGCGCCCGCGACGTACAGCCCGGGTCCCTGGGCCTCGCCGCGGGCCCGCAGGCGGAAGCGGTAGCGGCGGGGACCGATCCGCTCGCCCAGATACCGGCGCGATTGGAGCTGCGGCTCGCGAAGCCCCACCGCGACCAGGAACAGCAGGACGGCCCCCGTGACGAGGGCGTCGACGAAGGCGATCTCCCAGCTCGGATACGCCGCGGCGACGGGCAGCAGGTCCTCGGTCGCAAGAAGACCGGCCCAGACGAGGACGGGGCCCACGACGCTCCACTGGGACTTGTAGCAGAAGAGCGCGAGCACGAGCCCGCTCACGAACGTCACCACGGTCGTCGAGAACAGGTACTGCAGCGCGTCCGTCGTGCCGAGCAGCGGCAGGATGCTCACGTTGGTCGAGAGGAGCGCGAATCCGGCGGCCGCGAGGAGCATCCCGTTGCGGAGCCCGATCGTCCGGGCGAGCGTCCGGAACACGTAGCCGAAGTAGAGCCCGACCTCGGCGATCGCCACCAGCGGGGCAGTGAACAGCAGGTAGCCGAACGTCGCGGGGTCGATCGGCAAGGTGCGGCCGAACCCGAACAGGAATCCGGGATCGAGACGGAGATCGACCGCGACGAGGACCAACATCGCCGAGAAGCCGACCGTGGTCGACCAGTCGCCGCGCCGCGTGAACCCGAAGTCGCGGAGCGAGCACCGCTCGAGGCGGGCCGCGAGGACGAGGATCCCGAGGAGGGCGAGCTGGAACCCGACGAACCCCGCGTACTGCTCCAGCAGCGAGAGGGCGGGGACGAACAGGAAGTACGCCTGGGCGAGGCCGACCGCCCCGAACCCGAGGCCGACGGCGAGGAGCGCGCTCCTCCGGTCAGGGTCGATCGGCCGGACCGGCGCGCTGGGCGGACGGGTCGCGAGGAGATGCGGCACCCGGCGTCACCTCCGGGCGCGCTCCCGGCGCATCCGCTCGAAATCCGACGGGTCCGGCGGAGCGGGAACTTTCGGGGGGAGCCGCGCGGGAGGCGCCGCCCGGGCGCCGGAGCGCGCCGCCCAGGAGGCGGGCACCGCGCCCAACGGGTCGACCTCGAACAGCGGGACCGCCCGCGACGCCGCGATCGCCCCGTTGGAGTCGAAGGAGTCGAGCCGGGGCAGCCCCGCGAACGAGTCGGACGCGGCGACCGGGGCGCCGATCTCGACGGCGAGCTTCCGGACCGCCGTGTCGAGCCGGGCGCTCTGGTCCAGCACGCGATCGATCGCTTCGAGCACCGACTCCCCGCGCGGCGTGAACCGGAACCCCTGCGGGGACTCCTGGAGGAGCTCGTGGCGAAGGCAGAAGGACACGTAGTACCGGTAGGAACGGGGGTTCAGGTTCGCGAGCCCGATGATGCGGGTCCGCCGCCCGTAGGCGCGCGCCGCGAGGAGAAAATCCCGAAGGATCTCGATCGGCCGACGGTAGCGTGGTTCCCCCCGGTGCGTACGCAGCCCCCTGCCCCGGTCCCGCTTGCGCGGGATGCTGCAGGCGGTGCGAAGGAGTCGTGCTATAAGATGCCTCGCAGATTTTCCGGGCCTCGAGCGCCCCCGCGGGGCCGGGGTTCATAAGTGCGGGTCGATTCCCCTCCCCGAGGACCGACGATGGTGCAACGCATCACCGACGTGATCGGAACCGACAAGGAGAGCTTCGCCCACGCCGTACAGAACGCCGTGACCACGGCGTCGAAGACCGTCCGCGGGATCAAGTGGTTCCGCGTCGCGGAGTTCGAAGGGTCCGTGGAAGGCAACCGGGTCACCGAGTACCGCGCGCACGTGCGCCTCTACTTCGACTACGAAGAGAAGCCGTAGCGGGGGGCCGATGGCGCGACGGGCTCCCTCCGCGACGCGGACGAGACGCGGCAGCGCGCCCGCGGTGCGGGCGGCCTGGAGCGCGACGTACGAGCGGCAGCACTACGCGAACCTCCCGTGGTTCGACCCGGATCCCAGCTCGCAGGTGCGCGACTCCGTGGCGAACGGGTTCTGGCCCCCGGGCAGCCCGCTCCTCGACATCGGTTGCGGCGCCGGGTCCAACGTGCTGTTTCTCGCCCGCGCGGGGTTCGCGGCGCACGGCATCGACCTGTCGCCGGGGGCCGTGCGCGCCGCCCGCGAGCGCGCGGCGGCGAGCCACCTGTCGATCGACGTGCGGGAGGGCGACGCGCTCGCGCTCCCGTTCCCCGCCCGGCGGTTCGCGGGCGCGACGGACAACGGATGCTTCCACACGATCCCGTTCGGGCGGCGGAACGACTACGCCCGCGAGGTCCACCGCGTCGTCCGGCCCGGCGGCGGGTTCGTCCTGGCGTGGGCCGCGCGGGAGTACACCGGCGAGCGCGGGCCGCCGCACCGGCCCTCGCTCGACGAGGTCGCCCGGGCCCTGGAGTCCCGGTTCCAGTTCGTCCGGACGGTGTTCCGGCCCAGCTCGGAAGCGGGGGGACTCGCCGCCTACATCGCGTGGATGATCCGCCGGGACCGGCCCCAACCTCCGCGCCGGTAGCGGGCCCCCGCGGTCAGTCGCCCTCGGGCGGGGGATGCTCGGGGGTCTCGGCGAGGTAGGGCGGGGTCGCCCCCCGGAGGGCGGACGGGATCAGCGCGAGCAGGGCCAGGATCCCCGAGATCAGGAAGATCGTGTGGATGGAGCTCAGGAAGCCCGACGCGACCCCCGAGGGGAGCCCGGCCGCGCTGCCTCCGACCAGGATCGCGTCGATCGCGCTCCGCGGCATCACGGCGGACATCACGAGGAGGGTGATCCCGAGGCTGATCGTCGCCCCGCAGTTGAGGAACGTCGTGCCGATCCCGGACGCGACCCCGCGCCGGCTCGGGGGGACGGCGCTCATCATCGCCGCTCGGTTCGGCGAGGCGAAGAGCCCCATGCCGGCGCCCGCGAGCACGAGCGCCGGGGTCAGCTGGAGGAACGAGTCGTCGGGCCCGATGGTCGCGAGCCAGAGGAAGCCGGACGCCGAGACGACGAGCCCGGCCAAGATGAACCAGCGCGGTCCGTACCGGTCGGAGAGCCAGCCACTCAGGGGGCCGGCGGTCGCGAGCGACGCCGAGGTCGGGATCAGGAACAGCCCGGCGGTGAACGGGCTCAGGAACCGCGGCGGTCCTTGCAGGTAGAAGACGAGGACGAACGTGAACGCGCCGCGGGCGAGCGCGTTCATGAGGGTCGCGACCGCGGTGGTGGCGAACTGCCGATTGCGGAACAGCGCGAGATCGAGCATCGGCGAGACCACGCGCGCCTCGACCAGCACGAAGCCGACCAGCAGCGCGAGCCCGAGCACGACGATCCCGATCGCGAGGGCGGCGTCGATGTTGCCGAGCGCGCCCAGGGTCACGCCGAGCAGCAGGAACGTGAGCCCGAGGGCGAAGACGAGGTTCCCTACCCAGTCGATGCGCGCGGAGGTCTCGTGCCGGGCGAGCTCGTGGAGGTCCGCGCGGGCGCGGAGGGTGGCGATGAGCCCGATCGGCACGTTCACGAAGAAGATCCACCGCCAGCCGATCGTCGACGTGATGATCCCGCCGAGCACGAGCCCGGCGACGGCGCCGGCGACGATCGAGATCTGGTTGATCCCGAGGGCCCGTCCGCGCTCGTTCGGCGGGAAGGCGTCGGTGATGATCGCCGCCGAGTTGGAGAACAGGAACCCGGCCCCGATCGCCTGGACGAGCCGGAACGCGACGAGCTCGGTGCCCGTCTGGGAGAAGCCGCAGAGCAGCGAACCGACCGTGAAGACGGCGAACCCAAGCACGTAGAGCCGCACGCGGCCGAACATGTCGGAGAGCCGGCCGAAGTTGAGGAGCACGACGGCGGTCAGGAGCGAGTAGCCGAGCAGGATCCAGAGGAGGGTCGTCGGGCTCGTGTCGGGCAGCTCCCGACCGATCGTCGGGAGGGCGATCAGCACGATGTTCGTGTCGATCGCGGCCATCAAGGTCGCGACCGTCGTGTTGGAGAGGACCTTCCACTTGTACTCCACGGCTACCTCCCGGCCGGCGGCGGACGATCGCGGGGGTCCCCGAGCCGGCTCGCGGGGGTCGTGTCAACCACCCGCGGGGTACCGGGGCCGGTGGGGGGACGGATTCGGCGTCACGGCCGCCAACGGAGCGCGGCCGCTCAGCCCAGCGTCACGGGGTCGGACTGGTGGGCGGCGATGTCGGTCGAGAGCCGGTCCACGTACTGGCGGAAGTTCGCGAGGAGCGTCCGGGCGGTGATGATGCCGAGGACCTGGTCGCCCGAGAGCACGATCATGCGCCGGATCCCTTCGCGGGCCATCCGGCTCACGACCTCGTCGACCGGCGCCTCCGGCGGGCACGACTGCAGGGTCGGGGTGGCCAGGTCCGCGACCGGGACCCGGCTCGCGTCGGCCCCGGCGGCGACGACCTTCTCCAGAAAGTCCCACTCGGTCACGATCCCGGCCACGTGCCCGTCCCGACGCAGGATCGCGTAGCCCCGACGGTGTTCGACCATCGTGCGCGCGACCGAGAGCGCGTCGGCGTTGGCCTCGACCGAAAGGCCCGGGCTCTCCATGACGTCCTTCGCCCGCATCCCCATGCGCGAACGAACCCGAATTCCGATATGAGCGTGCGCTCGGGGCCCGGCCCTCCTCGGTCGCCGAGGGGTCCGAACCGCTACATACCGCGCGCTCGTGAACCCCGCCGGGCGACCGTGCCGGGCGAGGACGAGACCACGCGGCTCGATGTCGCGCTGGTCCAGGGATTCTCGTTCGCCTGCCGACCGGACTGCGGGCTCTGCTGCTTCGCCTCGCCCCGGATCTCCCCGGGCGAGCAGCACGCGTTGCGCGTCGTTGCGCCTCAGGCGACGTTCGTCGGGCGCGGCCGGGACCGGTACCTCAGCGCCCGGCCGGACGGCGGCGCCTGTCAGTTCCTCGCGAACCTCCGCTGCGGGGTCCACGCGCAGCGTCCGGCCCCGTGCCGCGAGTTCCCGATCACGGTCCACCTGGGCGAGCGCCTCCAGGCGAGCGTGGTGCTGTCGTGCCCCGGGCTCGATCTCCGTCGGCTCACCGATTCCCGGAGCGCGGCC
>DATJUJ010000036.1:0-130392 GCA_035502475.1 Thermoplasmata archaeon | reverse complement strand
CGAGGAAGTGCCGGAAGATCTCCCGGCCCCCTTCGGTGTGCTCGACCTCGGGATGGAACTGCACCCCCCACAGGGGGCGCTGCGGGTGGGCCATCGCTTCGACGGAGCAGCTCGGGGAGTGCGCGAGCACCGTCCAGCCGGGCGGCGGCCGGACGACCTGGTCGTTGTGGCTCGCCCAGACCCGGAACGCCGGCGGGAGACCCTCGAACATCGGGTGGTCGGGCCGGTCGACCGTGAGCGCGACGGCGCCGAACTCGGGGGCGCCCTTCCCGACGGCGCCGCCGAAGTGACGGCCGAGGAACTGGTGCCCCACGCAGATCGCGAGGACCGGCACGTCCGCGCTGTCGATCCACCCGGCGACCTCGCCGAGGGGCGTGTCGGTCCCCTCGAGGCTCAGCGCCCCGCCCGAGAGGACGATCCCGTCGGCGCGCAGCGCGGCGAACGGGGTCGAGTTGGGCACGATCTCGGTCTCCGCGCCGAGGTCGCGGAGCACGCGCCACTCCCGGTGGGTCCACTGGCCGCCGTTGTCGATCACCGGGACCCTCACGGGGACGTCTCCTCGGGCGGATCCGCGGGGGCCGTCTCCTGCCGGAGCGCCTCGACGGTCGCCTTCAGCTCCTGGACGTCCTGGCGCATCCGGAGCATCTCCTCCTCGAACGGCGTGAAGCCGCCGGGCGTCAGGATCCGGTGCGAGATGTAGATCCCGATGAAGATCGCGCCGACGAGCGCGAGGATCGTCGTGAAGACGAGGGCGAGCACGAAGGCGAGCGGGTCCTCGATCGCCGACTGGATCGGGATCGTGAAGAGGTGGGTCACCTCGGCGACCTCGATGACGAGCAGCACGACGATGAGGCCGGTCCACAGGGCGAGGATCGGCGGGGACCGCCGCGTCACGGGGCCGTGCTCCCGACGTCGGAGAGGGTGACGATGATCGGCAGGTTCGCGATCGCGGTCACGGACGGCACGGAGACGCCCGACGTCGCGGTGACGGCGAGCAGCGAGTTCGGGGGCGACGCGGTCGCGTTGGTGAGGTACAGCGCGAAGACCCCGACGTAGTAGGCGACGCCGTTCTCGTTGTAGAGCGCGGTCACGTTGATCGCGAGCGGGTTCTCCGCCGTGTTGAGGACGCCGACGAGCACGTTCGAGGCGTTGAGCCCGACCGACCAGTTAAGGGCATTCCACGCGGGGGCGCCCGCACCGGACCAGTTGAAGTCCGACGCCCAGGTGACCTGGATCGACGCGTACCGGACGGTCGGCCCGTAGGCGTGGACGTAGATGTACGTCGCGTTGCCCCCCGTGACGCGGTCGACGAGGAGCTCCCCCTGCGTGAAGATCGTGCCGGCCGCCGGGGGCCCGGTCGGGGCGAGGAGGACCGGGGTCAGCAGGATCAGCACGACGAGGAGGACGGTGACCCCGACGAGCGGCCAGGGAAAGTACTCCCCGATCGAGCGACGGCTCCCCGGGGCTCGGGAGGGCCGCGGCGCCGGGGCGCTCATTCGGGCCCCGCCTTCCATCCGACGTAGAGACGGTGCGGGACGCCCAGGTGGTCGAGGACCTTCCCGGCGAGGTACGCCGTCTGGTCGTCCACGGACCGGGGATGGAGGTAGTACGGCGGGGCCGCATCGAGCACGACGACCCCCGCCTCGCTGAGCGTGAGCAGGTGGCGCAGCAGGGTCGACGGCATCGGCGTCTCGCGGGGCACCACGACGAGCGTTCGGCGCTCCTTCAGGTGCACGTGCGCGGCGCGGGTGAGGAGCGTGTCGGCGAGGCCGAGCGCGATCTTGGCGACGGTGTTGACCGAGCACGGCACGACCGCCATCCCGCGCGTCGGCCGCGAGCCGGAGGCGATCGGGGCGCCGAGGTCGTGGTCGGAGTAGACGTCCCGGGCGAGGGACCGCAGGGCCTCCGGGCCCACCCCGCACTCCTCCCGCAGCACGGCCACGGCCCCGTCGGTGACGACCAGCGCGACGGGCTGCCGGGCGGCCCGGAGCGCCTCCAGCACCTTGAGGGCGATGGCGGCCCCGCTCGCCCCCGAGACGCCGATGACGAACGGCGGGTCCTCCACGATCCGGTCGCCCCTTGAGTTATGAGGCTTCAAGGTGTCGCTCGATAAGACGATTCGGAAGGCGACCGAGGTGGGGCATCGAGCGGCGATCGTCGGCGCGGGGCACACCCGCTTCGGAGCGCTCGACGCGGGTCCCCGCGCGCTCCTCCGCGAGGCGATCGACCGCGCGGTAGCGAGCGTCGACCGCGGGATGGACCGGTCCCGGATCGGGGAGGCGTTCGTCGCGACGCTCGGGTTCGGCGGCTGGCAGATCGGGAACGTGGCGGCGGTGGTCGCCGAGGAGGCCGGGCTCCCCGGCGTGCCCGTCACCCGGGTCGAGAACGCCTGCGCGTCCGGCGGCTTCGCGCTCCTCGCCGGGGTCCGGGCGATCGAGACCGGCGCCGCCGACCTCGTGCTCGTCGCCGGCGTCGAGAAGATGACCGACGTCACGAACGCCCGCCGCCGCTACTGGCTCGGCGTCTCGGGCGACACCGAGTGGGAGCGCTCGGCCGGGCTCACGTTCGCCGGCGTCTACGGGCTCCTCGCCTCGCGCTACCTCCACGACCATCCCGAGGGGCACGACGCGCTCGCGGCGGTCGCGGTCAAGAACCACGAGAACGGGGCGCTCAACCCGAACGCCCACTTCCAGAAGCGGATCACCCGGGAGGACGTGGGGCGCGCGCCGCGGGTCGCCGAGCCGCTCGGGCTCTACGATTGCTGCCCGGTGAGCGACGGAGCGGCCGCCCTGCTGCTCGCCGCCCCGGAGCCGGCGAAGTCCTTCACCGATACGCCGGTGTTCGTCGAGGGGATCGGCGCCGCGTCGGACCGGCTCGCGGTCCAGGCGCGCGACGACCTCGTCCGGTTCGCCGCGACCCGTCGGGCGGCCGAGGCGGCGTTCCGGCACGCGCCGTTCGACCGCTCCGCGATCGCGCTTCTCGAGGTCCACGACTGCTTCACGATCGCCGAGCTCCTGGCCCTCGAGGACCTGGGGTTCGCGGGCCCCGGCGGCGCCGCGGCGCTCACGCTCTCCGGCGCCACCGCGCGCTCGGGACGTCTCCCGACCAACCCGGACGGGGGCCTGAAGGCGAAGGGCCACCCGATCGGGGCCACGGGAGTGAGCCAGGTCCACGAGGTGTTCCTGCAGCTGCGCGGGGCCGCCGGTCCCCGCCAGGTGCCGGGCGCCGAGCGGGCGTTGGCCCACAACGTGGGCGGCGCCGGGGCCTCGGCGACCGTCGCGCTGTTCCAGCGAGGCTGACCGTGCCGCCGACGGTCGTCCGAGGGTACGTCTACCGGCCGGCCTGGACGCTCGACGGTCGGCCGGCGGCCGGGCCGGACGAGGACGCCTTCACCCTCGCCGCGACCGCCCTCGAAGGGCTCCTCGCCTCGGCGCCGGCCGACCCCCTGCCGGGCGTGCTCCGGCTCGTCGGCGCGTTCCCCGAGGTCTCGGAATGGGGATTCGCTCCGCTGCTGGGCCGCCCGGTCCGGGTCGTGCACGACGGTGAGGGCCCCTCCGGGCTCGCCGCCGCGCTCCGCCCGTCCGAGGACGCGTTGGTGGTCGCGGTCGACCTGCCCGAACGGGGCGAGGACTCCCGGTCGGCGGAGGGGGCGCTCGCCGTCGCCGCCCGGCTCGCCGCGGAGGGCCCGAGCGGGCCGGACGAGACCGCGCGTCCGGGGACCGGGACCGGGGCCGAGGCGGCGCTCGCGCTCGCTGCCTCGGCGGTCGGCGGCTGGATCGATCACCCCCGCCGCCCGGGCCGGCTCACGCTCGACGCCCACCGGCTCCGGGCCGCGGTCGAGGCCCCGACCCGCGTCGTCGCCGAGGGGGCCCTGGTCCCACGGGCCCGGTACCTCGAGTCCCTGCCGAGTCGCTGGCGGCTCGTCGCGGAGCGGTGCCCCCGCTGCGCGGCGACGACGTTCCCGGCCCGGGGGGCGTGCGCGCGGTGCGGGGAGCGGTCGGGGCTCGTGCCGTTCGCCCTGCCGTACGACGGCGGGACCGTGGTCGCTGCCACCGCGATCGGTCCGGGCGGGCAGCCGACCGAGTTCGATGCCCAGGTGGCGGCCCAGGGTCCGTACGGCGTGGTGCTGGTCGCGCTCGCCCCCGCCGTGCACGCCACCTTCGCGGTCACCGACGCCGCGCCGGTCCGTCTCGCCCTGGGAACCCGGGTCGGGACCCGGCTCCGCCGGCTCTATCCGATGGAGGGCGAGTGGCGGTACGGGCGCAAGGCGGTGCCGCTCCCCAGCGGGGATCAGCCCGGGCCGTCGGCCGCCGGGGGCTCCCACGGCGCCCCGACCCAGCCGGAGTAGACGGCCCGGGCCCGTGCGTCGGCGTCCGCGACCGGGCGGAAGACGTACTTCTCTGGGGGCGGGGTCCCGGCGGTGACCTCGAGGCGGCGCAGGTAGCCCCGACGGAACACGGCGAGCTCGATCGGGGAGCCGGGCGCGAGGCCGCGCAGCGCTTTTTCGAGGTTCGCGAACGGCACGCGGACCCCGTTGATCGCGACGATCTCATCGCCCGCCGTGAGCCCTCCCGCGCGGCCGGGGCCCCCCGCGAACGACGTCCGCACGCGGGCGAGGCCCCCGCGGTCCTCGACCAGGATGCCGAGCCAGCCGGCCGGCTCGGAGTCGTCGTCCTTCGGCTTCGGCCGGGCGCCGAAGGTGAGGCCCGCGTACCGGGCGAACGCGTCGAGGTCGATCTCCTCGGTCCCGGCGACGTACCGCTCGAAGAACGGCTCCACGTCGAGCCCCGTCGACCGTCGGGCGATCGCGGGCAGCTCCCCTTCCTCGATCCCCCGGCCGACCTTGCCGTACTCCGTCCAGAGGGTCCGGAGCACGGTCTCGAGCGAGGCCCGGTTCTCGGACCGGTGGCGGATCTCGAGATCGAGGCAGGTGGAGACGAGGCTCCCCTTGACGTAGTAGGAGATCGACTCGTTCGGGGTCTCCTCGTACGGCTGGTAGTGGTCGACCCAGGCGGTGAACGACGCCTCCTCGAGGGAGAGCTTCCGATGCCCGGGCAGCTCGAGGTACTGCTTCATCTTCGCGGCGGTGGCGTCGAGGAACTGGGCCGGGGTGAGCAGCGCGGCGCGGCGCAGGATGAGGTCGGCGAAGTAGTCCGTGGCGCCCTCCATCCACCAGAGGAGGCGGGTGTACTGCTCGCCCGTGTAGTCGAAGCGGAGCAGCGCCTTCGGCCGGATCCGCTTCACGTTGTAGAGATGGAAGTACTCGTGGGCCGTGAGATCCAGGAATCGACGGTACGACTCCTCGGGTCGGAAGACGGTCCGGCTCACCACGCACGAGTTCGAGTCGGCGTGCTCGAGGCCGCCGTCCGGGACGTCGCTCAGGTGGTAGAAGAAGGTGTAGCGGTGCAGCGGCGACTCCCCGACGAGCTCGATCGTCGCGTCGACGATCTTCACGAGGTCCGCTTCGATCCGCCGGGCCTCGTAGTTGCCCCCCTCTCCGCAGATCGCGATCCGATGCGGGATGCCGCGGGGGTGGACGGTGAGGACGAGCGGACGGCCCGCGTCGACCGGATTGTCGACCAGCTCGTCGTAGCTCGCGGCCCGGTAGCGGCGGCTCCCCGGGCCGGTCTCGGGGAGCTCGGTCACCACCTGCCAGTCCGGGGGGACCCCGAGGGCGAGCTCCACCGGCTCGTCCTGGTGGCCGTCCACGTAGAGGAGGCAGAGGGCGGCGTTGAGGAACAGGTGCTCGGGGGTGAGGTCGAACCCCTCCGTCACGAGGCCGTGCCCGTAGACCCGGTACTCCACCCGGACCGACGCGTGGCCCGCGGTCGGGACCCGCCAGCGCGTCCCGGCGACCCGTTCGACCGCGAGCGGGGTCCCCGACGGGACCGACCGAGCGCGGACGTCGCGGACCCCCCGCACGTAGTTCAGGATGTGGTAGGAGCCGGGCACCCACGAGGGCAGGACGAGGTCGAGGCTGGGCGCGTCGACCCCGTCGAGGTCGATCGAGAACCGGCCCCAATGCTCGGCCGGCTCGGCCGCCGTCGCGGCGTAGCGGATCTGCATGGGACTCGGGCTAGGCGAACCCGCGCAGTTCGTGGTCGGCCGAGGACTTCCCCTTCCCCTTGTACGGCTCGGCCGCGATGCCGAGGTGGGTGGCGAGGGTCCGGAAGGTGGTGACCAGCTGATCGATCGCCTTCGCCATCTCGCGCTGCTCGCTCCTCAGGCTGGCGAGCTCGTCACGCAGGAGGCGCAGCTCGACCTCCCAGCGCTCCCCGCCCGACACCGAAGCCATGCGAGACCCCTCGCGGCGGGAACGGGCCGCCGTACATAGGGAGTGCGTCCGCGCGGGGTTCCGGACCGGTGGATCCCCGTACCCCTACTAGGTCCGGGTACCGGACGGACCGAACGGCGAACTGGAGGTGCCCTTGTCCTCGAATCCGACCCAGGCCTTCTTGTCGGCCGAGTAGTCGACCCGGCGCAGCTCCACGAGGAACGACTTCAGCGTGTCCGACGGTGCGGGCTTCACCTCGATCGCATAGACGTAGATGCCGAATCCCATGAACTCGGTGACGCGCCTCAGGACCTCCGGGAGGTCCTCGCGCGGCACCGTGACCCGGATCGAGGTCTCCCCCAGGAGCGAGGAGAACTCATCGACATCGAACGGGCGTTCGAGGCTGATCAGCGGCATCGGGGCGCCCGGGGGGGATGGCGCGCCCGAAGGGCTGGAGGGCGCGGGGGCCGGAGGGGTCGTCGGGGGGGTAGCGGCCGGTCGGGCGGCCCCGGGGACCGGAGGGGCCTGGGGGGTCGGGGGACCCCGGACGCTCAGGGAGGGATCCTTGGGAGGGTACCGATCGAGTACCGGCGAGGAGTCCCGGCCGACGAACCCCCCGGGCCGGGCCGGTCGGGCCGCGGAGGGGCGGCGGGCCGGCGGCTTACGTCGGGTCCGGGGCTTCGGTTTGGCAGGCATCGGCTCCGGGGAGGCGCTCCGGGCCATAAGGACGCGGCTCGACCGCCCCATCGGGCCTGCCCGGACAGGTTTCTCGAGAGGAATCAGGCCCGGTTGTAGCGAGCTCGACCGTGCCACTGCACGTCATGGGGGCCACTTTTTGTAGCGCCCCCGACGACAGATGGATTATGTAGGCCCGGGTTCGTGGGCCAGGTAAGCCTCCCGCGGCGCGGGGGGCGGAACGTAGGAGATCACGAGATGCCCGCACGCGTAATGAAGGAATTCCAGGCCCCCCGGGGCCTGCCCAGGAAGACGGCGTCGGTCTGCCCCGAGTGTATCAAGGTCATTCCCGCGATCGTGCGGGAGAAGGACGGCCGGGTCATCATGGAGAAGACCTGCCGGACGCACGGCTACTTCTGGGACATCATCTCGAACGACGTCGACTTCTACCTCCGGATGGAGGTCTACGCGCACGACGGGGTCGGCTACGAGAACCCGTACTACGACAAGTTCCGCGGCTGCCCGACGACCTGCGGGATGTGCAGCCACCACAAGTCGCACACGGGACTCGCCCTCGTCGACCTCACCAACCGCTGCAATCTGAAGTGCCCGGTCTGCTTCGCGAACGCGAACGCCGCCGGGTACGTCTTCGAGCCGACCCGGGAGCAGATCTACTTCATGCTGAAGACGCTCCGGGAGCAGAAGCCGGTCGGTACGGTCGCCGTCCAGTTCTCGGGCGGCGAGCCCACGCTCTCCCCGCTGTTCCTCGAGGCGGTCTCGATGTCCCGGGACCTCGGCTTCAAGCAGGTCCAGGTCGCCACGAACGGCATCCGGGTCGCCAACGAACCCGGGTTCGCCCAGGCGTGCCGCGACTCGGGGCTCCACACCCTCTACCTCCAGTTCGATGGGCTGGACGACGAGATCTACCGGAAGGTCCGGGGCGTGCCGCTGCTCAAGGTGAAGCAGAAGGCGATCCAGGCCGCCCGGGAGACCCACTCGCCGGCGACCGAGCTCGCCGCCGGGAAGCCCGACAAGCCGCTCAGCGTCGTGCTGGTCCCGACCCTGGTCGGCGGGTTCAACGAGAAGGAGATCTGGCCGACGGTCAAGTTCGCGATCGACAACATCGACGTCGTCCGCGGCGTCAACTTCCAGCCGGTCGCGCTCACGGCGCGGATCCCCGACAAGGACCGCTTCCAGATGCGGTTCACCCAGTCGGACCTCGTCCGCATCCTGTGCACCGAGGGGCCGTTCGAGAAGTCGGACTTCTTCCCCGTCCCGTCGGTCGCCCCGATCTCGGAGCTCGTCTCGATCATCCACGGCGAGGAGAAGATGACCCTCACGACCCACCCCGGCTGCGGGTGCGCCACCTTCGCGTTCGTCTCGAAGGACGGCGAGAAGATCACCCCGCTGCCCCGGTTCATGGACGTCGACGGGTTCTTCGAGAACGTCGAGTCGATGATCGAGAAGTACCGGGACGCCCGGTTCGCGCGGGTGCGGACGGCCGTCGCGGGCGCGCGCCTCCTCCACGACGTCGCGAAGTACTTCGACTTCTCGAAGTCCCCGGAGGGGCTCAACGAGAAGAACTGCGTGAAGGTCATCGCCGGGATCTTCACCGAGGGCAACAAGGAGGCCCTCGCGAAGTTCACGTGGCGCACGCTCTACATCGGGAACATGCACTTCCAGGACGCGTACGACTACGATATCCAGCGCCTGATGCGCTGCGATATCCACTACGCGGTCCCGGACGGGCGGATCATCCCGTTCTGCTCGTACAACTCGGGCCCGATCTACCGGACGGAGGTCGAGAAGAAGTTCTCGATCCCGATCCCCGACTGGCAGGCTGCCAAGAAGCAGGCGGGGACGCCGCTCAAGACCATCGAGACGATGGGCGTGAACGGCGAGGTCATCGTCGACCCCGAGTACTACAAGATCCGGGCGCTCAAGGGCGCCCCGGGCATGTCCTCGGCGTAGACCCGCCCATCGGTCCGCCGGAACCCCTTCCTTCCCACCGAACGCGGGCGTCCGCGCTAGCCGGGGTCCTCGAACAGCACCGCTCCGGGGCGACGGACCGCGATCGGGGCAGGCCCCGGGGCGGGCCGAGCGAGGCGCCGGTCGATCTCCTTCCAGAGTGCCACGGCCTCGGCGGGGGTCCCGGCCGGCGCCCGGGCGGGTTCTGGGTGCTCGATCCGGTAGCGGTAGGTCGCTTCGATGTGCTTGCAGGTCCCGAGCCCGCGCCGCGCGAAGTCCGTGCAGGTGCACAGCTCGCCGGTCCGGGCCGGGAACTCGGGCAGCATGACGAGGTAGACCGTCCGGTGGATCGGGTTGCGGACCTCGTAGAGCGGATACGGCGCCTCCCGTCGGAGCCGGATGTCGAGCGGCTCCTCGAGGGCCCGGGCCCGTCGCTCCGCCACCGCCGCTCGGTCCTCGGGCGCCGTGGGGCGCCGTCGGGTCGGGCCCCGTACGTTCCGCACGGCCTCCGGAGAGGCGCGGACTATAAACCGACCCGCGACGCCCGTCCCGGGCAAAGCTAGATAACGCGGCTCAACCACGCCCGGTCGCCGCGCGCTCAGGAGGGAAGGGGCCCACGACCGACACGACCACCCTGCTGGTCACGGGCCTCTTCCTGCTCATCGCCCTGGCGGTGATCGTCGGCGAGATCTTCGCCCGCCTCGGGCAGGTCGCCCTCGTGGGCCAGCTGCTGGTCGGGGTCCTGCTCGGCCCGACCCTGCTGGGACCGTACATCGGTCTTACCTCCGTGTCGACGGAGCTCTCGGGGCTCCAGCTGGTCGCGACGTTCTTCATCCTCATGACCGCCGGGCTCGCGCTGTCGCCGTCCCAGGTGCGCTCGACCGGGGCGATGGCGGCGGGGTTCGGCTTCGCGATCTTCTTCCTGCCGTTCCTGCTCGGGGCGGCCGTCGTTCACCTGCTGTACCCCGGGCTCGGGACGCTCGCCGACCTGTTCGTCGCGCTCGCGATCTCGATCACGGCGCTCCCGGTGCTCGGGGTGATGCTGCGGGAGTTCAACCTCGCCGAGAGCCGGTTCGGGACGTTCCTGATGAACGTCTCGGTGGTCAACGAGCTCACCGCGGTGAGCGCCTTCGCCGTCCTGCTGCGGCTCTACTCCGGCGGCACCGACGCGGCCATCGCGATCGCCACCGCCGTCGGAACGGTCGCGCTGTTCCTCGGGTCCGTCCTCGCGGTCCACTGGGGGCTGCGGGCGGCCCGCCGCAGCCGCGCCTGGGAGCGGCTCGTCGAGTGGTTCCGCACGACCTGGCGCTCCCGGTACGCGGGGTTCGCGATCCTGATGGTCGCCGCCCTCGGCGCCGCGCTCTTCTCCCAGCTCCTCGGCCTCACGTTCCTCGTCGGCGCGTTCTACGCGGGGCTCCTCGTGACCCCCGAGAGCGCCGGGCGCCGCGAGCACCGCGAGCTCACCCTCGTCTTCGACGCGATCTCCTGGGGCTTCTTCATCCCGCTCTTCTTCGCGCTCGTCGGGTTCAGCGCGGACTTCCGGACCCTCGGTGCCTCCGACGTCACCCTGCTCGCGTTCGTGGCGCTCGTCGTCTTCGCGGTCGCCGCCAAGGTGTTCGTCGGCGCCGGCGTCGCCCGGCTCTACGGGTGGTCGGGCCACGAGTCGCTCGGCGCAGGGTTCCTGGTCGTCAGCCAGGGGACGGTCGGCCTCGCGATGGCCGTCATCCTGCTGAGCGAGGGCGTGATCTCCGAGACGCTCTACACCGTGATCGCCGGGGTCGGCCTCGTCACCATGATCATCTCGCCGATCGGGGCCCGACCGTTCGTCCGGGCGATCACCGCGGAGCGGCGGGCGAACGAGGAGGAGGCCCGACGGACGGCGTTCGAGTTCTCGCTGCCGTCCTCGAAGATGGGTCGGGACCCGCCGACGTAGGCTGCGCGACCGGCGGTACGGTTATCTTGCCCGCGCGGCGTGGGGCCGCGAATGTCCTCCCGCGAGGCCCCGGCCCCACGGGCCCGACTGTCGAAGGGGGCAAAGATCGCCCTCGGGCTCCTCTGCACGCTCGTCGGGCTGTTCCTGCTCTCGATCCTCCTGCCGACCGCGCCTGGGAAGTTCGGCACCGTCCTGCCGGTCGCGGCCGCCGGCATCCTGGTGCTGTGGGTCGGGGGGATCCTGATGGGCATCGGGAGCCGCTCGTAGGGGGCCGTTGACCGCCTTCGCCTGGCGCCTCGTCACGGTCGACATCGACGGGACCCTCACGCTCGTGCACGGCTGGCGCCGGATGGCCGAGGCGTTCCACCGGGTCCCCGAGTTCGAGGCGTCCAACCGACGGTTCTTCGCGCACGAGATCGGCGAGGACCCCCATCTCGCCGACCTCCTCGACCTCGCGAACGGTCACACCGTGGCGGAAGTGGAGGAGGTCCTCGCCTCGACCCCGCGGCTGAGCGGGATCGCCGAGGGGGTCGCGACCCTCCGCGGCCTGGGGGCCCGGGTCGCCCTGCTCTCCCACAACCCGCCGTACGTCTGCTCCTGGTACCAGCGCCGGTTCGGGTTCGATGACTTCGACGCGACCCCGGGGTCGATCGTGGTCGACGGGGTCCTCGGCCGACCCGGTCCGGTCCATGCCGACAAGCGCGGGGGCGTGGTCCGGCTCGCCGGGCGGGCCGGGGTCCCGCTTCGGGCGGTCGTCCACGTGGGGGACGGGTGGTCGGACGCGGAGGTGTTCCGGGAGGTCGGCGGCGGGATCGCGGTCAACGCCCCCCTCCCCGAGGTCCGTGCCGCGGCGAGCCTCGCCGTCAACTCGGGACGGTTCGACGACGTGGTGGCCGCGATCCGGTCGATCGCGCCCCCGCCGTGAACGGTGGACCCCCGAGGTCTAAGAATTCTTATAGCGTCGAGCCGTCGAACCCCCGGATGGAGTATGTGATCCTCCGGGCGGGCCACCCGACCTGGCTCACGATGCAGCTCCCGACCGAGGTCGTCGACCTCCTGCGGTTCCGACCGGAGGAGGGGCCGGCCCGGGAGGCGAGCCGGTCGATCGCCTTCGTCGCCCGGGGTCCGGGGATCGTCCGTGTCCTGGCCTCCTACCCGGCCCGGGAGGCGCTCGCGGTCGAGACCGTCCGGGGCCGGCTCGTCGCCTCGGCCCGGCCGGGCGACCGCCACCTGTTCAGCCTCCCGACCGCGGTGATCCAGCATCTCGGCCTCCGGGTGACCGCCCGGGGCCCCCGGGCCGGCAAGGGGACCGACGACTGCGTCCTCTGGTTCGTCCCGGCGCCCGAGTACTACGAGTACCGATCGGTCGTGGACGCGGGGCGCCCGTGGACGGCGCCCGCGAGCGGTCCGTTCGCCCACGTCTATCTCACGAAGTCCCTCTATCCGTTCCCGCGGGAGCTCGGCCCGCTGGCCGAGAGCGAGGTCCGGGTCGAAGAGGAGGAGTGGCGGCCCGGCATGGAGGGCCTTCAGCGGTCCGGAAGAGGGCGCCGGAACGCGGGGTGACCGCCGGAGGGGGCCCCCCCTGATGACCCACGGAAACCAGCGGATTTCCGAAGTTATTTATAGAGACCGTTCGGATAGATTCGGTCATGCGAGGCCACGGGCGAGAGCCGGCCAAGCCGGCCATCTCCGGTAAGCCGTACGTCCTCCGGAACCCGGTCCCCCTGCGGACCCAGGAGGACATCACCACGACCCGCGCGGGCCTGCCCACCGACGCGGCGCTCACGGACGTGGCCGGACCGGTCGATTTCGACTCCCTCGCGAAGGCGATCCGACGCTCGGTCGGCCACGAGGGGATGCGTCCCGAGGACGCCCGGTCGATCGCGGCGCACGTGCTCAACTTCTTCGGGTTCAACGAGCGGATCATCGACAACGTGCTGGAGCCCGACGACCGCGACACGTTCTACATGCTCGAGGACACGGGGATCCTCGAGACCGAGCGCGACGAGACGACCCTCTACGACGGCCGCGAGTGGCGCATCCACTACTGGATGTTCCGCAAGGACCGCATCTTCGACCTCGCCCGCGAGGAGACGGCCGCGATGGCGGCCGCCGGGGAGAAGGACATCGTCTACTCTTCGAATGCCAATCGATCGGGGGCGTTCCGGCTCCCGCACGGGGAGCACGGGACCGGCCTCGCTGCCCACGCCGTCTACCACGAGCTGGGGGACGAGGTCTGGCTGGAACGCCGGCAGAACCCCCTCCCGAGCGCTCCCGAACCGCCCACCCCCCGGGGCCGCCGCCGCGGGGACGACGCGTAGCGCGTCCCGATCCCCCGACGGGCGGCCGCGCCGAATCCTTAACCTCCCGGGCGGCTCCGCCGCCCGATGCGCCGGTTCCTCCTGCTCGCGCACCGGGTCCCGGTGTCCGGCGAGTTCACCCTCAACGACCTCGCGGGGGGCGCCGGGCGCATGGACGAGGTCGCCCGGGCGGTCTCGACCGCCTTCACGCTCTCGAACGACCTGCGGCGCGACACGGCCGTGACCGTGCTGTTCGTCGCCGAGCCCCCGCCCGCCGCGCGCCGGATCGAGCTCGACGGCGCCCGGCTCCGCTACCTCAACCCCGACGAGCGGTCGACGGCCGCGCTGCTCAAGAACGCCCTCGTCCGCTCCCGGGTGCTCGACCACGACGTCGAGGCCTCCCCGGGCCTCAAGGTGGGTCCCGTCGATCCCGTGCGGGCGATCGCCGCCTTCCTGGGGCTCCCGGGCGCGGTCTGGCTCGCAGAGGACGGCGAGCCGATCGGCCGCTGGTCGAGGGAGTCGCGCGAGATCGCCGCGGTCGTCTCGGACCCGTACGATCCCACCGAGGCGGAGCGGGCGATCGCCACGACCCGGGGGACCCCCGCCGTCTCGGTCGGCCCCCGCTCGCTGCGGACGAGCCAGGTGATCGACCTCGTCCACCACGAGCTCGACGAGCGGGACGCCCGCTCCGCGGACCCGCCCCGCTAGCGGGCGACGAGCGGCGACGACCGGGGGGACGCCCGGAGGGCGTCGTGGACGGCCCGGGGCTTGAGCCCCCCGACGACCGCCGTGAGCCGCACGACCTCGCGGGCTTCCGGCCGGACCCGGGTCCCGAAGACGAGCCGCTCGGGGTCGCCCAGGCGCTGGCGCATCGTCCGCAGCACCCGATCGAGCGTGCGCAGCGTGAGGTTCGAGCCCCCGTCGAGGTGCACGAGCGCCGACGGGCGCTCGGTCAGGTGGAAATCGAGCAGGGTGTCGCTGAGCGCCTGGTGGACGAGGCGCTCGGGCTCGGAGATGTGGTACTCTCCGGTGACGAGCGTCGACAGCCCCGCCTCGCGGAGATGGTTCTTGAGGCTCGCGAGGTCGACGTTCAGCTGGGACGGGTTCTCGACCATGTCGACGAGGCTCGCGACCAGGGAGTGCAGGTAGGCGTTCCGGACCTGGAAGACGCGGTGGATCGGCAGCGACTCGAACCGCCGGAGCTTCTCGTTCGCGAGCGCGAGGAGGAGCCCGCCCATCGCTTCCAGGTCGGCGACCGTCGCCTCGACGTTCTCCCGGCGGCCCGAGTTGGCGTCGAGCTCGACCTGGAACGGCAGGAACACGACGGGGACGGCGAGCGCGTCCGTCTCCCGGAGCGCGCGCGAGAAGAACGGCAGCAGGGCGCTCCCGGTGCCGCCGCCGAGGCCGGCGAGCAGGAAAACGAGCTCGAACCGTCCGAGGCGGCGGAGGATCTCCTCCTTCGCGTCCTCCGCGGCCCGCAGCACGACCGCCCGGTCGCCGCCGCTGCCGCGGCCCCGCAGCTCGCGCTGCCCGAGGAGGATCCGCTCCTCGACGCTCATGCGCAGCAGGTGCTTCACGTCGGTGTTGATCGCGACCGCCCGGACCCCCGGAATTCCAAGGGTGACCAGGTCCTGGACCGCCTCGCTGCCGGCCCCCCCGAGTCCGACGACCGCGACGCTGGGCGCCGCGGCCAGCGCGGCCCAGCCCTCGGGCGCAGGCGGTTCCCCGGACATCGCTCCCCCGACCGCCTAGGGCGGAGGGGAGCCCTCGGCCGCCACCGGTTCCCCCTCCCGACGGTGGGTCCGCGCTGTCGGCCCGATCTGCTCGAGGCGGCCGCGGATGTACTCCCGCACCGCCGAGCGGACGGCGTCGTCGACGCTCACCGAATTGCCCTCGCGGACGAACTCCTCGAGGCGGCTGTTGTCCTGGCGGGAGAGCTCGACGACGACCTTGCGGACGTTCTGCGGCGGAAGGTTGAGCTCGATGTACTGCTCGAGCCCTTCCCGGATCGTGTCGGAGATCGTGGGCGTCTCCTTGAGGCCCTGGATCTGCTTCAGCTTCTCGAGCAGGTCCTGCGGGATCCGCACCGTCACCCGCTCCGACGTGTCGACCATGTCCGTCAGACAACACCCCTTTCTTTGTCTGACGATTGACATATCGGACTGCTGGTATATAGATTCGGTGGAGGCGACGCAAGGTCTGGGGACTCGGAGGCGACCGCGAGCGGAACACCGTCGGCACGCCGCCGGCCGAGTTCTGGGAACCGCTCGGGTCGGGCCGTCGGGCGGTCCGGGTCGGGCGACCCCGCGGCCGTTCGCGTTCGAGGACCCGGATCCCGGGCCGACGCAGCTCGAGAGCGCCGCCCGGGAGAGCCGGGGCGCGCAGCCCTCGCTCACGCCACGGCGATCAGCACTGCCACGAGGACAAGCCCCACCGCGACCGTGAGCACGGTCCGCGCGAGGTGCGGAGGGCGCGCCGTCACCCGGTGCCCGCGTCGTAGCGCCGAGGCGTACGGGTCGTAGAAGGCGGCGACCCCGTCGCGCATTCGTGCTACGGAGTACGACCACGCGCACGCCCCCCTTTTGAACCCTCCCTTCCACCGCAGGGACCGTTCGACGCGCGTCGGGCGGCCCCGTGTGCCGGAGTTCTGCTACGGGGCCGGGACCCCTCCGCACGAGGTCCCGCATGCGCCCGCATCGAATCGGAGGGTCTAAGAAGGGGGTCCAACTCCTTCCCGCGAGCGACCCCCATGGGATACCAGCAGTACGCGCCCCCTCCGGGGATGGCGCCAACGGAGCCGCCCGAGGTCCAGTCGATCAAGTCGATGCTCCACATCGTCCGGATCCTGGCGATCATCTTCGGGATCCTGCTGCTGCTGGCGGGGCTCGCGTACGTCGCGTTCGTCGTGTACGTGTTCAGTGTCTGCGGCTCGATCGGCAGTGTCTACTGTGGCGGCGTCGAGGCGTATGCCCTGGTCTTCCCGATCCTGATCTTGATCTGGGGAGTCGTCGATTTCGTCATCTACGTCCAGATGAAGGAGATCGAGGCGCTGGTGAACCAGCACCAGTTCGAGGCGGCCAAGTCGAAGACGCTGATCTGGATGATCCTGGGGTTCATCATCGGCGGGATCCTCGTCGGCGTCCTGCTGCTGATCGCCTACCTGAAGTTCGACCCGGTGATCAACTGGAGCCGCTCGCAGGGCGGCATGGCGCCGGGCATGGCCTACGCCCCTCCGCCTGCAGGGTACCCGCAGGCCCCACCCCCGGCCGCGCCGCCGCCGGCCGCCGCTCCGATGGCCGCCCCCCCGCCGCCCCCGGCCCCGGCAGCGCCGCCGGCGCCGATGTGCCCCAAGTGCGGAAGGCCCACCACGTACATCGCCCAGTACGGGCGCTACTACTGCTACACCGACCAGGTCTACGTTTAGGACCCGGCGGAGCTGGGGTCGGCCCCCGACCCCCGCGCCGCGCGCGACCGGGCGGAGCGTGACCCATGGTCGACCCCGCGTACGCGATCCGCTCGGCGCGAGACGAGGACCTGCCCGCGGAGGTCGAGGTCCTCAATCGACTGACCCCGGAGGCCCCGATCTCAGTCGAGGACCTGCGCCACCGCCGGCGACTGAACGGCGCTCCTCCCCGGTTCCGGGTCGATCTCGTGGCCGAGGAGCGAACGGGCGGCCCGATCGTCGCCTTCGGCGAGCTCGAGCCGGCGGGGTTCGCCGCCTTCGACCCCCGGCGCGGATGGCTGCAGGTGTTCGTGGACCCGCCGAGGCAGGGCCACGGGATCGGTCGGGCCCTCGCAGACGAACTCGCGACGCGCGCCCAAGCGCACGGGATGGAGTTCCTCTACACCGCCGTGCGCGCGGACGTCCCGCGCGACGTCGCCTTCCTCCACCGTCAGGGGTTCGTCGAACGCCGACGCAGCTGGCTTTCCGTGCTCGAGGTCACGCCGACCTGCCTCGAGGGGATCCCCGACGGGACCGACCGTCTCGCCGAGGCGGGCCTTCGATTCACCACGCTCGCGGAGGAGGGCGGGGACCGGCCGGAGGTCCGCGCCGCCGTCCATCGGGCGTATCTCGCGGCGCGGGAAGGGATCCCGACGGTCGTGCCCACCCGCCCCGTCTCGGAGTCCGAGTTCGTCGCGCGGAACCTCGAGGCCCCCGGCGTTCTGCCGGACGCGTTCTTCCTCGCGGAGTGGGGGCGGGAGTACGTCGGGCTGAGCTTTCTTGAGCGGCTGGCGGAGCCGAGCTCGCTGCTCCAGGTGTTCACCGGGACCCGGCCGGACTGGCGTCGCCGAGGGGTGGCCCTCGAGCTGAAGCGACGGGGGATCGCCTACGCCCAATCGCACGGCATCGCGCGGATCCGGACCTACAACGATTCCCTCAACATCGCCATGTGGACGATCAATCAGCGGCTCGGGTTCACCCGGCAGCAAGAGCACGTCCAGGGCGAGCGCCGGCTCGCGCCCGCTCGTCCGGGCTCCGCATAGCCGCCGAGCGGCGGGTCTCGCGGCCCCGCGACGGCGCGCTCGGTCGAACCGGCGGGTCCCTCGTCGGCGCCCGAGACGCTCCGCGCTCGGCAGGGTGATATGCGGGAGCCCGCTCGGCGCGCGCCGTGCTTCGACTCGTGCCGTTGACGAGCGACCCCGAGGCGGCGGTCCGTCGGATCGCGGTCGCGCTGCCCTCGTTCGAGCTCTCCGCGGAGGAGACGGCCCGTCGCCTGCCCGGGCTCGCGGAGTCCGTCCGGTCGGGCGACGCACCGGGAGCGCTGCTCGCGGACGGGGAGCGGACGGTCGGGGTCGCGCTCTGGGACCCTACGAGCCCGCTCGGCCTCACGCTCGAGCTGCTCGCGCTGGACGTCGGGGAGCAGACGGTCGCCCGCTACACGGAGGCGCTCGACGCGATCGGCGGGTCGGGGGGACCCGTCGCGTTCGCTCCCGGGATCTGGCCCGGCGTGCCGGGGCCGGAGCAGGGGCGGGCGATGGCGGCCCGGGGGTTCACCCCGTTCGCCCGAAGCGAGATGCGGTATCCGGCCGACCGGCCGCCGCCGAGCGGAGCGGCGCCCGCCGGCGTCACGTTGCGCCCGGTGACCGAAGAGGACCGGGGACCGCTCGCGGCGCTGCATGCCCGCGCCTACCGCGGCCTCCTCGACCGGTACCTGTTCTACCGGGATCCGGACGACGCGCGGGACGCGGCCCAGCTCGTCGGGGAGCTGTTCGACGGACAGTGGGGGCCTCCCCGCTTGGACTGCTCGGTCGCCGCGGAGGACGGGGGGCGGCTCGTCGCGGCCACGTTCCTCGTGGACGCGCCGTATGGCCCCCTCATCGCGGACGTGATGGTCGACCCCGCCGAGCGCGGGCGGGGGCTCGGGCGGGCGGTGCTCGGGCGGAGCCTGGTCGCCCTGCGGGCCGCCGGCGAGACGGTCGCCGTGCTCAACGTGACGGACGAGAACGTCCCGGCCCTGCGGCTCTACGAGTCGATCGGGTTCGTGCGGAGCCTGGGCCCAAGCCCCGGATGGTACGATCGCGGGCGCGTGCCGCTCGTCCCGTCGGCCTAGGCGGGCGCGGCGCCCTCGGTCGGCTCGACCGGGGCGGCGGTCCGGTACTTGAGCCCCCTCAGGGCGCGGAACGACGCGGCCGCCATCACCCCGAACAGGGCGATCGCGACCCCGGAGGCGAGGTAGGTGCCCTGCACGCCGATCGCGACGGTCAGGAGGCCGCCCGCGTACTGGCCGACCGGCACCAACGCGTAGCTCCCGACCTCGTCGGCGGAGAAGACGCGGCCCATCTTCTCGTCGGGGACGGTCGCCTGCACGGTCGTGAGGAACACCGTCATGAACATGCCGGGGACCATCCCGTAGACGAAGACGATCGGCAGCGCGAACCAGACCGAGCGGACGAGCGCGAGGGCGACCAGGGCGAGCCCCATCACGAGCATGAGCAACAGGAGGACCCGGCCGGCGCGATGCTCGAACCGGATCTTCGGGATCAGGACGAGTCCGACCGACGAGCCGATGGTCATGGTTGCGACGAGCGCCCCGTACCAGTAGCCCTGGGCGAGATCGAGCCACGAGGCGGCGTAGAGCGCCAGCTCGACCAGCGCGACCGCCGAGAAGAAGTTGAGGACGAGCGCGGCGATCGTGATCTCGAGGATCTCCCGGCGCTCCGCGAGGTAGGCGAAGCCCTCCCGGGCGTCCGCGAGCAGGGAGTGCGACGGCGCCGATCGCCGGACGGTCAGGTCGGCGCGCAGCACGGAGAGCGCGATCTGGGTCAGGAAGAACAGCGCGAACGGGATCGTGAGCGCCCAGACGACCGGGGCGACCGTCAGGAGGACGCCGACCGCCAGGGTCGCGGCCGCGGCCACGACCCCCGCGACCGCGTAGATGGTCCCGTTCGCCGTGGCCAGGAGCTCGGGGGGGACGACGCGCGAGACCGACGGGTTGAACGCGGGCCGAAAGAGCGTCGACGAGACCGTCACCGCGGCCCAGCCGGGGTAGAGCAGCAGCACCCACAGGGGCAGGTAGAACCCGGCCGGCCCGGGGAGCGGGACGCGGGTCCCGGGCGCGTACACGAGCACGACCGCGATCGCGGCCGTCGCGAGGAGGGCGAGGACGTTGACGCCCCGCATCAGGTCGGCGCGGTCGTACCGGTCCGCGAGGGCCCCGGAGAAGAACGCGCTCCCGAGCGTGGGGAGGGCGGACGAGAGGCCCAGGAAGGCGAGCGCGAGCGCGCCGAAGGTCGTGCGCTGGTCCGCCGGGTAGGCGAACGCGATCGAGAACAGGAGGACCACGAGCACGCTCGCGGGGGCCGCGAACTGGAGCGCCCCGGCCCAGAAGAACGCCGGGAACGATGGCTGGCGGAACAGCGCTCGATAGCTCGCCAGGGGCTCCCCCCCACCGGGGCCTCCCGAGCCGTCCCGTGCGCGATAAAAGTATCGCGCCGGCCGCACCGGACCGGGCCCGGCCCGCGCGAGCCCCTTTAAGCGTCGCCCGTCCTGCGCCGGCGGGGCGCACCGTGCGGCTCGTGCATCGGGACGCCAACACCGGCACCCTCAAGCTTCGGCTGGAGACGCCGAGCGACCTCTGGCGGATCGCACGGCTCGTCCGCCCCGGCGACACCGTGGGCGCGTCCACGACCCGTCGGGACCCCGAGGCCCCGGCGGAGGTGGCGGGCGCCGAACGCGAGCGGCGACGCGTGTTCCTGGTCGTGCGGGCCGAGCAGGTCGAGTTCCACGGCTTCTCGAAGCACGTCCGCATCACCGGACCGATCGTCGAGGGCCCGTTCGACCTGGGCCGCCACCACACGCTCGACCTCGCGGAGGGCGACGACGTCGTGGTCGCGAAGCCGACGCTCTCGGCCGCCGAGCGGGCGATCCTCGACGAGGGGCTCCAGGGGACCGGCGACCCCACGATCCTGCTGGGCGCGGTCGACTGGGGCGACTCGTCGTTCGTGCGGCTGCGCGGTCGCGCGATCGAGCCGGTCGCGGACATCCGCCGCACGATCGCCGGCAAGCAGTACGAGGGAGGGCAGGCCGAGAAGGACCGACGCACCTACCTCGACGAGCTCGCGAGCGTCGTCCGCCGCGAGGGGCCGAACGCGACCGCGGTGGTGATCGCGGGACCGGGGTTCCTGAAGGAGCACCTCGTCCGGCGGCTCCAGGAGGACGATCCGGCCGTCGCGAAGAAGCTCAAGGTCTACCCGACGGCGGAGTCGGGGCGCGTCGGGATCGACGAGCTGCTGCGCTCCGGCAAGGCGACCGAGGCGCTCCGCGGGAGCGTCGCCGCCGAGGAGGCCGAGATGGTCGAGCGCCTCGTCCGCTCGCTCGCGGGCGGCGTGCGCGCGGCGGTCGGTCCCCGCGAGGTCGGCGAGGCGATCGACGCGGGCGCCGCGGAGCTGATCCTGCTCTCCGAGTCGTTGCTCGCCGACCCCGCGCTCGCGCCGATGCTCGACCGGGCCCGCGCGGCGCGCGTCCGGCTGTTCGTGGTCCGGGACGAAGGGGAAGCCGGCAAGCGGCTCGCCGGCCTCGGACGGGTCGCGGCGATCCTGCGCTGGGACTGGGTGAGCCCGACCCGCGCTACGGGATCGCCTGGATCGCCTCGCGCAGGTCCTCGTAGCGCGCCTTGAGGTTCTTGAGCGCGAAGCGGAGCGCCTCGCGCGCGGAGAGCGATCCGTCGGTCTCGAACCGGAGGAAGAAGTCCTCCTCGTCGGCCTCGATCTTGATCGAGCCGTCGTCGGCGATCCGCTCACAGGCGCCGCAGAAGATGCACTTCGTCTCGTCCGTGACCGTGAGCTTGCCCGAGGCGAACTCGAGGATGTTGACCGGGCACGCCGCGGCGGCGCGCTTCAGCGTCGCGTCGCTCGTCCCTTCCTTCTTCTGGATCCGGACGTGCGGCCGCGGGTACATCCCGACGCCGTGCGCCACCTGCCACTTCGCGTGGTCGCGCGCGCTCCCGACCGTCGCCGTCGCGTAGGCGAGCAGTGCCTGGCGGGCGCCGAGGCGGACGATCGGCACGTCGGGTTCGAGGATCGCGAGGGTCGCATCGCCGAGCGGCACGACGTCCTTCGCGTACACGGTGCACGGGCCCTTCTTGTCGACGGAGAACATGACCTGGCAGTGGGCGCATCCCGCGCCCGCGCAGTCGCATTCCGCCTTGCGGCGGAACTGGCCGAGGTCGGTCGGGATCGGCAGCAGCCCGAGGCGCAGCGCGACCGCCTCGTCGAACATGCTCGTCGAAGAGTCGTAGTCCTTGCCCGTCGTCTCGTCGCGGATCGGCCCCAGGTGGAACTCGACGTCCTCGATGGCGAGCTTCGGGACGTCGGCGAGGAGCGTGCGGCGGACCGCGTTCACCTGGGAGGCCGTCGCACCGCTGATCTCGAGCCGCGTCTGGCGCGGCGTCAGCTCCTCGATCGTGACCGGCATCCTACACCCTCCGGCCCCGGCGGCCGCCCTTCGGCTTGGTGCCGTCGTGCGGGACGGGGGTCACGTCCTCGATGCGCTGGATCTTGACACCGGCGCGCGCGAGCGCGCGGATCGCGGCCTGGGCCCCCGGGCCCGGCGAGCGGGAGCGGTTGCCGCCGGGCGCGCGGACCCGGACGTGCAGCGTGTCGTACCCCTTCTCCTTGATCACGGCCGCGATCTGGTCGGCGGCCTTCATCGCGGCGTACGGGCTCGACTCGTCCCGGGCGGCCTTGACCACCATGCCGCCGGTCGCCTTCGCGAGGGTCTCGGCGCCGGTGATGTCGGTGACGGTGATGTGGATGTTGTTGTAGCTCGCGAAGATGTGCGCGATGCCGATCTTCGTCATCGCCTACGCGCCCCCCGGTCCCTCGGCGGGCGTCGCCTCGACCTGCGCCGACGTGGGGCGGCTCTGCAGGCGGTCCCGCAGGGCGACCCGCACCGAGTGATCGTCGCTCGCGTACGGGCTCGTGGGCGTGTAGGCGATCGCGCCTTCCTCGTTCGACGGGACCAGGTAGCCGGGACGGGTCATCCGGTGATCGCCGATCGAGAAGTGCCCGTGGACGATCCATTGCCGCGCCGCGAACGGCGTGGGGGCCATCGACCGGGTGAAGACGATCCACTCGAACCGGCGCTGCAGGACGTCCTCCGTCGTGAGGGCGAGCACGTCGTCGATCGTGGGCGAGCCGACCGGCAGCACGCCGAGCCGGGTGAGCCGCGCGAGCAGCAGCGTGGTCTCCCGCTCGGCCTGGGTCTCGCCGGCGCGCAGGCGGGCCTGGAGCTCGCGCGCCTGGCCGCGGAACCGGCGGAGGATGGACTGCGCTTTCCACAGCTCGCGCTTGTTCTTGAGGCCGTACTTGGCGAGGAGCTTCCGTTCCTCCGCCATCCGACCGGCTTCCCACGGGTGCTTCGGCGTGTCGTAGGTCCGGCGCAGGAACTTGGGATCGCCCATCGCCGCGTCACTCCTTCTTGGCGGCCGGCGCCTTCGCGGCGGGCGCGGCCGGCGCGGCGGGGGCGGCCGCGGCGGGCGCCTCCTCCTTGCCGGACGCGGCCGCCGCTTCCTTGGCGGCCTTCTTGAGGACCCCGGCGGCCATGCCGGTCCGGCCGTTCGACCGGGTCCGTTGCCCGCGCACCTTCTGGCCCCGCTCGTGGCGGACGCCGCGGTAGCTGCGGACCATCTTCATCACGTTCACGTCGTCCCGCCGACGGGTCTCGAGGTCCGGTCCGTAGAGGTGGAGGGACTCGCCGAGGAACGGTTCCCCGCGGTGGTCGACCATCCATCCCGGCACCTTGGTGGGCAGGGTCGCGAGCGTCTGTTCGATCCCCTCGACCGTCGCCTCGGGGAGGTTGCCGATCCGCTCGGCCCCGTTGACCCCCGCGAGCCGGCACGTCACCTCGGCGATGCGGAGGCCGACGCCGCGAACGCCCGTCAGGGCGAGCGCCACGGGGCGGGTCCCGTCGAGGTCCGAGTTCGCGACGCGCACGATGTAGCGGAAGTTGGGGTTGTCGGGGACGTACTTCGCGGCCTTGCCCGTGCCGGGAGCGCCCTTGCCCTTCCCCTTGCCGGGCTCCTTCGCGTCCTTGCCGTCCTTCGAGTCCTTGCCCTTGCCGCCCTTGTCCTTGCGGGCCCCCTTCTCGGGAACGGCCTCCGGCCCGGCATTCGCCGCCGGCGCGGCCGCTTCCTCCTTCGGGTCCTTCGTTTCCTTGGGCGCGGGACTCACTCCCCTTGAGGGGACGATGCGGCCGAACCGGGACCGTGGGCGACGGGAGGTCCCGCCGTTCACTCCCCCGGGTCGGGAGCGCGGCCGCCGAGCAGCCCGGCCTTTTTAAGCGCTTCGGAGCGGAGCGCGTCGTCGCGACGCGGCCGGGGGCGGTGGGGCGGGCGCGGAGGCCGCCCGGCGTGCCTCGACCACGCGGTAGCCCGACCCGCGGCCGAGCACCGAAACGGTCCCGGGCCAGTGCTCCTCGAGCCAGCGCTGGTAGAACCGGATCCCCTGGCTGCCCTTGCCGACCAGGACGAGCCGGCCCCCGTCGACGAGATGCTCCGCCGCCGCGGCGAGCAGTTCGAGCACGACCGCACGGCCGACCCGGAACGGCGGGTTCGTCGCGATGACATCGAACCGCTCGCCCGGGACGGGCTCGAAGCCGGGCCCCACCCGGACCTCCGCGTTCCCGATCCCGTTCCGGGCGACGTTCTCGCGGGCGAGGCGGGCGGCGCGCCGGTTGACCTCGGTCAGGACGACGTGGCCGTCCCGGGCCGCCTTCGCGGCGGCGACGCCGACCGCGCCCCAGCCGCAGCCGAGGTCGAGGACCCGGTCGGTCCGCCGGATCCCCAGGTTCTCGATGAGGAGGGACGTCCCCGGGTCGAGCCCGTGCGAGGAGAAGATCCCCCGGTCCACGGTGAAGCTCAGGAGCTCGCCCCGGTAGAGGAACCGGCGCTCCGAGCGGGCGGACCGGGACCGAGGCCGCTCCGTGAAGTACTGGTCGGGCCCGGTCGGGCGGTCGTCGTCCATCTCACGGAGCCCGGCGATGGAAGATCGACTCCTTGCGGGGCGCCGCGGTCGCCCCGCCGAACGCCTCGCGCACGAGCTCCTTCTCCCGGCCCGAGAGCGCGCGCGGGATCTCGATGTGCGCGGTCACGAACAGGTCGCCGCGGGAGCCCCCGCGGAACCGCGGGAACCCCTGGCCCCGGATGCGGAACTGGGTCTCGGGTTGCGTGCCGGCCGGGATCTTTACGGTCGCCTGGCCGTCGATCGTGGCGACGGTCACCTCGCCGCCGAGCAGCGCCGTCGCGAGCGGGATCGTCGTCTCGGTGTAGGCATGCTGGCCTTCCCGGTGGATCCGGTCCGACCCCTCGAACGTCACCTGCACGTAGAGGTCCCCCGGCGACGCGCCGGGCTCCCCCTCGGACCCGTGCCCGGGCACGCGGAGCACCTGGCCGTCCTCCATGCCCGGTGGCACGGTCACCTCGAGACGTTCGACCTTGCGGAGGCGTCCGGTCCCGCGGCAGGTCGGGCACGCCTTGAGGATGATCCGCCCCGCGCCCCGGCAGCGCGGGCAGACGCCGACGGTGACGAGCTGGGTGAACCCCCGCTTCTGGACGTGGCGCACCTGGCCCTGGCCGTGGCACTCGGGGCACGTCTCGAGCGCCGTGCCGTGCTCCGCGCCGGTCCCCCGGCAGTCCGGGCAGCGCTCGGTCCGCGGCACGTCGATCATCGGGTGCGCGCCCTCGACCGCGGCCGCGAGCGGGAGCCGCAGCGTCACCTCGACGTCGCCGCCCCGCATCGGCCCCGGAGGACGACCCCCGATGAACGATCCCCCGAGGTTCCCGAACAGCTGCTGGAAGATCGGCGAGGAGCCGAACAGGTCCTCGAGGTCGCCGACGTGGGTGAAGTTCTGCCAGTCGAAGCCGCCGGGTCCGAAGTCGGTCTCCACCCCCGAGAAGCCCATCTGGTCGTAGCGCTGACGCTTCGCCGGATCGACGAGGACCTCGTACGCCTCGCTCAGCTCCTTGAACTTCTCTTCCGCGACCTTCGGGTTCTCCTTGGCGACGTCGGGGTGGTAGAGCCGGGCAAGCTTCCGGTACGCCTGCTTGATCTCGTCCTCGGAGGCGGTCTTCGGCACGCCGAGGATCTCGTAGTAGTCGCGTTTGGCCATGACCGTCCGTCCCGGAGCGAGAAGGCTACCGTCTCCTAGAGGGGACGGTATTTACCGTGCTAGTGGCGCGTCGGGAAGCCGGCGTCGCGGCGAGGGTCACCGCGAGGCCGACGCGGGCCCGGAAGCGCTCGGCTGCGCGCCCCTCACGGACCGCGATCTCGAGGAGGCCGAAGCTTGAGCCGAGGATCCCGGCCCGGCCCTGGCCGAGCGCCTCGTAGTGCGTCGTGACCGGGAGCCGGCCGATCCGCCGGCCGCCGAGGGTCACGGTGAGCGACCGGCCGGGCGGCGGGGCCCAGCCGGACGGCAGGTTCGTGACGAGGTTGCCGAACCGGTCCACGTGCACGATCTCCCCGCGCAAGACGCCGCGACCGCGTCGCGGCTCCGCCCGGGCGAGCGCCCGCAGAGCGATCGGGGGGCCGAGCGCGGCGGGGCGCGTCCCGAGCGCGATCGCGGCGGCCGCCGGCGCGAACAGGTCCCGCCCGTCGAACGTGGTGCCCACTCGCGCCGCAGGAGTGGGGAGCCGTTCGGGGGAGAGACGGTACGCGCGGGGCCGACCCAGGGCGCGGGCGAGCGGTTCCAATACCCCGTTGTTGGGGCCCACGAGCGCCGAGCCGTCCCGGCACGCGACCGCGATCGGGGCGCGCCGGCCACCGACCCCGGGGTCGACGACCACGAGATGGACCGTCCCGGCCGGGAAGCCCTGGCCCATCGCCCGCACCAGGAAGCCGGCCTCGCGCACGTCGTGCGGGGCGAGATCGTGGACCAGGTCGACGACGAGGCCCGGAGGGAGTCGGCGGGCGAGCACCGCCTTCATCTGGGCGGCGTACGCCGCGCCGACGTCGGACGCGAGGGTCACCAGGCGCGGGGGCGTTCGGCGCGCTCGCGCCACGGGCGGCCCACCGGGGTCGGGTCTACGACTTCATGATCGCGACCAGGAAGATCCCGACCGCGACGAGGGCGCCGATCACGGCGGCGACGATCACGAGGAACGACTCCCAGATGAGCGCGCCGAGCTGGCCCGAGGTCCCGTTGTTGAGCGCCCCGGTGTGGTAGAGGTAGCCCGCGAGAATGCCGACCACGAGACCGGCGACGAGGAGGGCGACCCCGATCGTCCGGCTCTTCCCGCTCCCGAAGTACGCCGTGAAGATCCCGGCGAGGATAAGGAACAGCCCGAAGACCAGCAAGAGGATCGTCAGGAACTGCCAGCCGCCAATGGCCACCGTGGTAGCGATCATTTCGAGCATACGAGACCTTTCAGAATTTGATGCCGGTGAGGGTCTTGGTGTCGATGACGCCCGGCACGGACCGGATCTTGTCGACGACGAGCTGGCCCAGGGCGTTGAAGTCCTCGGCCTCGACCTTCGCGATGAGGTCGTACTCCCCGAACAGGGGGTGGAGCTCGACGATCCCCTTGACCCGGAGCAGTTCGGTGTACACCTCGTGCTCCTTGGCCGGAGCCGTGCTGATCAGTACGAAGCCGATGGCCACGTCTATGCCTCGCTCTCGAGGGGCGGCAAGAACGGGTTGAGGTAATAAGGGTTGTTAACCACGCGCGTTCTCCCCTCGAGGACCGGGGAGCCGACGACCCCCGTCGCCACTCGAATCGACCGCCCTTAAGTAACGGCACCGTAGGCCCGGGACCAGAGCATGGCGGTCTCGCTCCGCACGTGGCCGGCGCGGCTCGTCGCGCGGAGCTGGCTGCTCGCGTTCGTCCCCATCAACGCCGCGACGGCGGGCTTCGGCGTCGTCCTCCCGCTCCTCATCTTGATCTCGCTCCACGGGTCGTGGGCCGATGTCGCGGTCGCGGCCACCCTGTTCAACAGCGCCGTGATCCTCTCCTCGGTCGCCTGGGGCCACTTCGCCGACCGGTTCCCGGGTCGGCGGCTGTTCCTCGTCGTGAACTACGGCGGCTACGCGCTCCTCTACCTCGCCCTCTCCCGGCTCGACTCGTTGCCGGCGCTCTACGCGCTCTACACCGGGATCGGGCTGCTCGCGCCGGCGGGCGCGAGCGCCTCGAACCTGCTCATCCTGGAGAAGTTCTCGGAAGCGGAGCGCGCGACCGCGTTCGCGTCGTTCCAGGAGATGACGATGATCGGCTCGGTCGCCGGGCTCCTCATCGGATACTTCTGGACGCTCGCGAACGACGCGTTGATCTCCCTCCTCTACGTCCTGGCCGCGCTGGCCGGGGCGAGCGCGATCGCGCTGTGGTTCGGCATCCGGGAGGCCCACCGGCCGCTCACGACCCGCCAGGTCGCCCGTCACCCCGAGAGCCTCGTCTCCCGGATCCGCGTCAACATCGCCTACCGCATCTCGATCCCGTTCTTTCCGCACCGGCCCCGGCCCGGCCCGCACCCGTGGAGGCGCTTTCGGGCGTGGGCCCGTCAGGAGCTCCGCCACGAGCTGCCGCTCATCCTGGCCGCGATGTTCCTGTTCAACCTCTCGGCGAACCTCTACAACATCTCCTACACGCCGTACCTCTACTCGGTCGGCCTCGCCGCGTCGTCGATCTTCCTCGTCAACTTCGCCAACAACTTCACCCAGACCCTTGTCTTCCCGCTCACGGGCGGGCTCTCGGCCCGGTTCGGGGCCGACCGGCTCGTCCGCTACTCGTCGTACCTGCGCAGCCTCGGCTACCTCGCGACGGCGGGATTCACCTTTGCCGCGTTCGCCGCCTCGGGCTCGCTCGACGCGAACATGATCGCGTACGCGGTCCTCGGTGGGGCGATCGCGGTCTACACGACCGCGAGCTCGCTCCTCCTGTTCCGCGCCGTGGAGGGCCGCGAGGCGGGCAGCCTCCTCGGCGTCAGCAGCGCGCTCGGGGGCGTCGCGGCCGTCGCGGGCGCCGGCCTCTCGGGGGTGCTCTCGTTCGTCGGGAGCTTCCGCCTCGTCTTCCTGGTCTCGGGCGGTGCCCTCCTCGCCTCGGTGCCGATCTGGACCGCGGCCTCGGTCGCGTACCGCCGACGCCACGCGCCGATCGAGGTCGTGCCGCCGCGGCCGGAGTCGCCCGTCGGCCCGCCGGGATCGAGCGGGCCCACGAAAACCCATTAACCGCGGACCGGCTCGGCCGGTCGTCGGATCGCCATGGTCGAGCCATCGGAAGTACAACGGGGCCTCCAGGACGTCGTCGCACTCGAGTCGCGGATCTGCTTCATCGACGGGGTGCGCGGCCGCCTCCTCTACGACGGCTACGACATCCGGGACCTGGCGGCGCGCTCGACCTTCGAGGAGGTCGCCTACCTGCTCTGGTACGGGCGGCTCCCGAACCGCTCCCAGCTCGACGACCTCGCCCAGCGGTTCGTGCAGCTGCGCACCCTCCCCGAGGCGATCGACCGGATGCTCGACGAGTTCCCCACGACCGTCCACCCGATGGACGTGCTCCGGACGACGGTGAGCGCGCTCGCGCTGTTCGAGCCCGACGAGACGAAGCCCGGGTCGAGCTCGATCGGCGGGGCGCAACGGCTCACCGCCGTCCTCCCGACGATCCTGGGGCGCTTTCACCGGCGGCGGGCGGGCCTCCCGGCGCTCGAGCCGCGGAAGGAGCTCTCCGCGGCCGCCTACCTCCTCTACGCGCTCCTCAACCGGGAGCCGTCCGAGCTCGAGGCCCGAGCCCTCGACGTCGCGCTCATCCTCCACGCCGACCACGAGCTCAACGCGTCGACGTTCGCCGCGCGGGTCACGGCGTCGACGCTGAGCGATCTTTACAGCGCCGTCACGAGCGCGATCGGGACGCTCAAGGGCCCGCTCCACGGCGGGGCGAACGAGCGGGTCATGGAGCTCCTCGAGGAGATCGGGACCGTCGACCTGGTCGAGGAGGTCGTCAAGGGGAAGCTCTCCCGCCACGAGCGGATCATGGGCTTCGGGCACCGGGTCTACAAGGTCGAGGACCCGCGCGCGACGATCCTGCGCGAGTGGTCCCGCAAGCTGGGGGAGGCGAAGGGGAACCTCCGCTACTTCGAGCTCTTGAAGAAGCTCGAGGAGGTCGTCCACCGCGAGAAGGGGCTTTACCCCAACGTCGACCTCTACTCCGGCTCGGTCTACGCGCTCCTCGGCATCCCGCGCGATCTGTTCACCCCGATCTTCGCGGCGAGCCGGGTCGCCGGGTGGACGGCGCACGTGCTCGAGGAGTACCAGGACCTTCGACTCATCCGGCCGACCGCGAAGTACGTCGGCGCGACCGACCTCCGCTACGTGCCGATCGCCGAGCGCCCGTAGCCCGGGCCGCGGCGGGCCGCACGGCCTCGACCCGCATGAGCGGATAGCGGAGCGCGGGCTCGTGGGCGAGCCGCGCGACCACGCGCGTCCCCCGGTCCGCGAGCTCGACCGTCACATCCAGCATCGGCGGCGAGAGGTAGCGGTAGCCGAACCGGCCCCGCCCGAGAGGGCCACCCGCCGCGGGATCGATCCCGACCCGGACGCGGGCGACGTACGGCTGCAGGCCGATCGCCCGCTCGATCGTGCGGGCGAGGCCGGGGGCCGTCTCAGCCGACACGGGCATCCCGAGGTACTGGTGGAACACCCCGCCGAGCTTGATGCCGGCCTCGAACAGGAGCGTCTCGCGGGCGGAGAGCGCGGGGCGATCGGACGCGCTAGGCGGCGTGCGGCGCGTCACGGCGGACCGTGAACGGTCCGAGGAGATAGTAGCTCGCCACCCCGGCGAACAGGACGAACGCCGCCCCGTAGGCGAGCTCGTAGAGCCCGCTGCCGGGCGCCGGGCGGAACTGCAGCGGGACGAGCGTGAGCACCGCGGCGGCGGCGGTCACGGCCATCGGGATCCGCAGCGGCGACCCGCGGCGGATCTTGGGGTACGGGATCGGCACGACCATGAGGAGCGCGATGACGGTCACGCCGACCAGGACGCCGATCGGCTGCACCGACTGGAACGCCGGGACGTCGTGGAACAGGAGGGCGACGATCACCGCGAGCGCCGCCTGGGGCGAGGGGACGCCGAGGAAGTACGGGTGCTCGTGGGCGCTCACCGTGAAGTAGACGAGCCGGGCGAAGGTGGCGGCCGCGTAGAAGGCGGCGACCGCGACGACGAACGGGGTCCACGCGGACCACGGGCCCCCTGGCCCGTGAACGGCCACGAGGACGGCGGGAGCGAGGCCGTAGGAGATCCCGTCGGCCACGGAGTCGGCGACCCGGCCGAAGAGGCCCGAAGCGATCGTGCTGCGTCGGGAAAGGAGGCCATCGAGCCCGTCGAACGCGATCGCGCACACGAGGAGCAGCATCGCCCAGATCGGGTTGCCGGCGAGCGTGTAGGCGATCGCGCCGACCCCGAGGAGCCCGTTGCCGAGCGTGGCGAGGTTGGCGCCGATGCGCCAGCGATCGGTCACGCGCGCTCCCGGGCGATCGTCGTCTCACCCGCGTGCACGCGGTCCCCGACGGCGACCGCGGCCTCCGCCCGGGCAGCGGGGAGCAGCACGTCCACGCGCGAGCCCAGCACGATCATCCCGATCCGGTCGCCCTTGCGGCCGGTCGCCCCCGGTCGGACGAACGAGACCAGCCGGCGGGCCACGATCCCGGTCATCTGCACGACCTCGACCGGCCCGAGGGCCGTGCGGAGGAGGTAGCGCCGCTGGACGTTGTGGTCCGCGTCGGCGGCGTAGGCGGGCCGGAAGCCCTGGCCCGAGGTGTCAACGGAGTCGACCGTCGCGTCGAGCGGGAACCGGTTCACGTGCACGTTGGTGACGTTCATGAACACGGAGATCCGCAGCCGGTCGCCCTCCACCCCGACCGCGCGCACCCGGCCATCGGCCGCGGAGACGATCCCGGGCCCAGGGGTCCGGTCGGGATCGCGGAAGAACGTCGCGAAGAACCCCCAGAGGGCGGCCGCGACCGCGAGCGCGGCGACGGCGGCGAACGAGAACGGGACGACGCCCGTCCCCACGAGGCCCACGACGAGCCCGAGGACGACGGCGACCGCGGCGAGCGGCCGGCCCGCGCCCGGGGCGAACACGCGCCTACCCGGTGAGGACGATCTCGATGTTGACCCCGTCCGGGACCTGGATCCGCATCACCTGACGGAGCGCCCGCTCGTCGGCATCGATGTCGATGAGGCGCTTGTGGATCCGCATCTCCCAGTGGTCGATCGTGCTCGTGCCCCCGCCGTCGGGGCCCTTGCGGACCGGGACCTTGAGCTTCTTCGTCGGGAGCGGGATCGGACCGGCGATCGCGACGCCGGTCTTCTGCGAGATGTCGCGGATCTGTCGGCAGATCGAGTCGACCTTCTGGGAGTCGGTGCCCGAGAGCGAGATCCGAGCCTTCTGCGGCATCGATAGTCCCTCCCCGAGCGCCGTCCCCGACCCGCGGAACGCCTACTCGCGCTTCTTGACGTCGACGACGACGCCGGCGGCGACCGTCTGGCCCATGTCGCGGACCGCGAACCGGCCGAGCTGGGGGAACTCCTTGTACTTCTCGAGCGCGAGGGGGCGCTTCGGGGTGATGCGGACGACGGCGGCGTCCCCCGTCTTCAGGGTCTGGGGGTTCTCTTCCGCGGTCTGGCCCGTCTTCGGGTCGAGGCGCTTCAGGAGCTCGGTGAACTCGCAGGCGACCTGCGCCGTGTGGCAGTGGAACACCGGTGTGTAGCCGACGGTGATCACGCTGGGGTGGTTCAGGACCTGGATGTTCGCGGTGAAGCTCTCGACCACGGTCGGGGGGTTCGAGACCGGGCCCGCGACGTCGCCGCGCCGGATGTCGTTCTTGTCGATGCCGCGGACGTTGAAGCCCACGTTGTCGCCCGGGATCGCCTCCTGGACGGCCTCGTGGTGCATCTCGATCGACTTGACCTCGCCCGACTTCCCGCTGGGCAGGAAGATGATCTTGTCCCCGACCTTGAGCTTCCCCGTCTCCACGCGCCCGACGGGCACCGTGCCGATCCCGGTGATCGTGTAGACGTCCTGGATCGGGAGCCGGAGCGGCTTCTCCGTCGGCTTCTCGGGGACCTTGAGGTTGTCGAGCGCCTGGAGGAGGGTGGGCCCCTTGTACCAGGCCATGTTGGGGCTCGGCTTGTTGATGTTGTCGTCCTTGAACGCCGAGATCGGCACAAAGACCACCTGCTCGGCGACCTTGTAGCCGACGTTCTTGAGGAGCTTCGTGAGCTCCTCCTTGAGCTCCTCGAACTTCTTCTCGGAGTAGTTGACCTCCTGCCGGTCCATCTTGTTGATGGCGCAGATGAGCTGCGTGACGCCGAGCGTCCGCGAGAGGAAGATGTGCTCCCGCGTCTGCTCCTGGATCCCCTCGGCCGCGGAGCAGACGAGGACGGCCGCATCGGCCTGGCTCGTGCCCGTGATCATGTTCTTGACGAAGTCGCGGTGGCCGGGCGCGTCGATGATGGTGAAGTAGTACTTCTGGGTGTCAAAGCGGCGGTGTGCGATGTCGATCGTGACGCCGCGCTCGCGCTCCTCCTTGAGGTCGTCCATCACCCAGGCGAACTCGAACGTCGCCTTGCCCTTCGACTCGGCCTCGGCCCGGAACTTGTCGATCTCCTCCTGGCGGATGTAGCCGGTATCGAGGAGCAGGCGGCCGACGGTCGTCGACTTGCCGTGGTCCACGTGGCCGATGAACACGATGTTGAGGTGGGGCTTCTGCGCCATTTCCTAACGGGCTCCGGGCGCGGCCAAAAGGTGCCCCTATTTAGGGGTTTGGCCGCCGCTCCGCCGAGAGAGGCCGCGGCGCCGGCCGCGGGGCCCCGACGCCGGGCAACCGCTTTAGCGGACGGTCCGCTCGGTCCCCCGTCCCCCTCCGAGGGTTAGCTCGTGGCCAACGTCCCTGCGGGTACCGTGCGCGCGAGCCGCGCGTCGGTCGTCCGCCTCATGGTGCCGACCGACGCGAACTTCAGCGGCAACGTGTTCGGGGGCTCGATCCTGGAAGAGATCGATCGGGTCGCGTACATCACCGCGAGCCGGCACGCGAAGGGGACCTGTGTCACGGCCTCGTTCGACCGGGTCGACTTCCTGGCCCCCGTGCACGTCGGCGAGGTCCTCGACTTCGAAGCGGCGCTCACGTTCGTCGGTCGCTCGTCGATGGAGGTCGCCGTGCGGGTCCGCGCGGAGCAGGTCCACGGGGGACCGGCCCGCCACGTGGCCCAGGCGTTCGTGACCATGGTCGCGATCGATGGGGACGGCCGGCCGACGGGCGTCCCGCCGCTCGTCCTGGAATCCGACGAGGAGCGGGCCCGGTTCGGCGAGGGCCGGGGGCGCATGGAACAGCGCCGGCGGACCCGACCGCCCGAACGATCCTGAGGGAAGAACATGCTGTGCGAGATGTGTGGGAAGGACGTGGCGTCGACCGCGCGCGCGAAGGTCGAGGGCTCGGTGCTGTCCGTCTGCCCCGATTGTGCGAGGTTCGGTCAGCTCCTCGACCCGCCGCCGGCGGCCCCCGCCGAAGGCGGGCCGAGCCGGCGGCCGGTCCCGGCGGGGGCCACACGGGCCGCGCCGCGACCGCGACGGATGGAGGAGCGCGACCTGTACACGGAGATTGGAGAGATGGAGCTCGCCCCGGACTGGGCGAAGCGGGTCCGGCAGGCCCGCGAGGGGCACGCCTGGACTCCCGAGGACCTCGGCAAGAAGCTCAACGAGAAGAAGTCGGTCGTCCTCAAGATCGAGGCGGGCGCGTTCCGCCCTCCGGATGCGCTCGTCCGCAAGCTCGAGCAACTGCTCAAGGTGCGATTGCGCGCGGACCCGGAGCCCGGCCCCGGGTAGCGACCGGGGCGTGCCCGGCCCTAGGTTCCGCCGGGCCGGACCAGCCGCTCGAGGATCGCCTTCTGGGCGTGGAGGCGGTTCTCCGCCTGGTCCCAGGCGGCCGCGCGCGGCCCGTCGAGGACGGCGTCGGTGATCTCCTGGCCCCGGTGGGCCGGGAGGTCGTGGAGCACGAACGCCTCGCGTTTCGCGAGCCCCAGGAGGGCGTCGTTGATCTGGAAGTCCCGAAAGGCGGCGAGCCGGGCCGCTTCCTCGGCCTCGTCGCCCATCGACACCCAGACGTCGGTGTAGAGCGCGTCGGCGTCGCGGGCGGCCTCCCGGGGGTCCTCGGTGAAGCGGAGGTGCGCGCCGGACCCTCGAGCGAGCGTCTCGGCGGCCTGCACGATCTCGGCGCGGGGCCGGTACGCCGCCGGGGTCGCGGCCGTGACGTCGAGGCCGACGGCCGCAGCCCCGAGGAGGAGGGAGTGCAGCACGTTGTTGCCGTCGCCGACCCATCCGAGCCGATGGCCGCGGAAGCCCGTCGGCCAGCGCTCGCGCATCGTGAGGAGGTCCGCCACGACCTGGCACGGATGCTCGAGGTCGTCGAGCGCATTGATCACCGGGATCGTCGACCAGCGGGCGAGCTCCTCCATGTCCCCGTGGCGGAACGCCCGGTAGCAGATCGCGTCGACGAACCGCGAGAGGACCCGGGCCGTGTCCGGGATCGTCTCGCCCCGGCCCAACTGGAGATCGCGGGTCGAGAGGTAGAGCGCGTGGCCTCCCAGGTCGTTCATCGCCACCTCGAACGACGTCCGGGTCCGGGTCGACGACTTCTCGAAGATCATCGCGAGGTTGCGGCCCGCCAGGGTGCGCGCGAGCACCCCCCGGCGACGCTCCGACTTCAAGCGGGCCGCGTGCGCGAGCAGCGCGTCCATCTCACCGGCGAGGTCGCGGATCGAGAGGAAGTCCTTGGGGGCGGGCGCGGAGGCCATCGCGTGCGCACCGCGCCCTCGGGTTAAACGGTTCCCTCGCGCGTCGCCGACGCTTAAGAGCCGGACCGAATTGGGGGCGCGAGGTTTTTCCGTGCCCGCACGCCCCAAGGCTCGCTCGAAGGGGACCCCCGCCCGCCGACCGACGGCCCGCCCGCGCTCGGTGACGCCCCCGTCGAAGGGCCGTCGGGTGTACATGGTCACCGGCGGCGTCACGAAGTTCGCGAAGGCCCACCCCTCGATGGACTTCCGCCTGATGGTGAAGCGCGCGTACGACTACGCGCTCAAGGACATCCCGGAGCTCACGGCCGACCGGATCGACGGCACGCGCATCTCCTACTTCTCCGACCACTTCACCCGCCAGCTGAAGGCCGCGAGCATGGTGCAGGACTACCTCGGGATGAACCCGAAGGGATCGGTCCGCATCGAGTGGGGCGGCGCAACCGGCGGCGAGTGCTTCCAGGCCGCCTACGAGGCGGTCGCGAGCGGCCGGATGGACGTCTGCCTCGCGGCCGGCTTCGAGACCATGAGCCGGGTGGCGACGTGGAAGGGCAACGAGTTCATCGCGCTCGCCTCCGACACGAACTTCGACTTCCCGCTCGGCGGCTTCTACACGGGCTACTATGCCTTGATGGTCATCCGGCACATCTACGAGTACCTGCGGCTCCAGAAGTTCGCCCACGTGAAGGACGAGCGCGAGGCCCAGCGGCTCGCCATCGCCGAAGGCTCGCGCATCATGAGCCTCGTCTCGGTGAAGAACCACCGCAACGCGCTCCACAACCCGTACGCGCAGTACCCGAAGCGGCTGACGGTCGAGGACGTCCTGCGCTCGGAGATGATCAGCTACCCGCTGACCCGCGAGCAGATCTGCACGATGAGCGACGGCGCGGCCGTGGTCGTGATGTGCGACGAGGAGCGGGCCAAGGAGTTCACCGACCGGCCGGTCCGCGTGATCGGCGTCGGCACGGGCACCGACACGATGCGGCTCGCCGACCGGCCGTTCGGCAAGGTGCCGCTGCTCCCGCACGAGAAGGCGAAGGACTACGAGGACCTCCCGTACCCCGGCGTCCACTCGTTCCGGGCGGGTCGGGCCGCGGGGATCGAGGCGTACCGGCACGCGGGGATCACGAACCCGAACCGGGACCTCGACTTCATCGAGCTCCACGACGCCTACGCGTCGAGCGAGATCCAGACGTACGAGGACCTGGGGCTCTGCCGCTACGGCGAGGGCTACGGCTTCACCGAGCGGGGCGACCCGTTCCTGAAGGGGATCGACTACGGGTTCCCGACCCCGAACGCGGGCGCGATCCCGGTGAACCCGTCCGGCGGGCTCATCGCCTGCGGTCACCCGGTGGGGGCGACCGGCCTCATGCAGGGCGTCTTCGCCTTCTGGCAGCTCCAGGGCACGATCGCGAAGCACTTCGGGGACCCCGCGCTCCAGTTGAAGGACCCCAAGCGCGGCGCGATCCACAGCCACGCGGGCACGGGCTCCGCCGTGACGGTCTCGATCCTCGAGCGGGGGTTCCGATGAGGGCCCGTCCCCCGACGTACTCGAAGTTCCGGGAGGTCCAGGCCGAGCTCGAGCGCTCGGGCGCCGCGATCTACCGCGACACGGACGGCGTCGAGAGCCTCGTCATCAAGTTCCCGTACCAGATCAACTACATCCACAGCTACGCCGAGGACTCCCCGTTCTTCCTCGGGCTCGCGGAAGGGAAGCTGAGGGGATCGAAGTGCCGCCGCGTGAAGTGCGGCTTCGTCTTCGCGACCCCGCGCAGCCACTGCATGGTCTGCGGCTCGCCGACGGAGTGGATCGATCTGCCGACGAAAGGCCGGCTCCACTCGTGGACGACCTGCCACTTCGGCAGCGAAGCGTTCCTGAAGGAGACGCCGTACAACCTCGCGCTCGTGGAGTTCGCCGGCGTCGGCAGCGTGCTGCTGGCCCGGCTCAAGGACTGCGTGGAGTCGGACCTCTACGTCGGCATGCCGGTCGAGGCGCGGTTCGATCCGAACCCGAAGTACTCGATCACCGACGTCTGGTTCGTGCCGTCGAAGTAGCGGAGACGCGTCGAGCCCCGCCCGGCGAGCGGCCGCCGGGCGCGGTCGATGGATGGGCGTGAATGCCGGCGGAGCGACTATCTACCCCTTCCCCGGTCGACCGGCATGCGCGCTCGATCGATGGCCGGGATGCGGCGCCGCCCCGCGTCGCCCGGGCTGGTCCTGCTGATCGCCGCCGTACTGCTGCTGGCGATCCCGGGCGCGGCCCGGACCGAGGCGGCGACGGCCCCGTCGGGGGTCACGGCGGCCGACGTCGGTACGACGGCCCTCGCGGCGGCGTCGGCCTCGCTCGCCCGCGGGGACGGACCCGCGGCCGGGTCCGCGTTGAGCTGCTCGAGCAGCGGTCCCGACGCCGCCCGGTGTGCGGTCTCCTCGACCTCGAACGCGTCGGGCCCGGTCTGGGGCAGCCTCGACCCCGGCCCCGACTCGCGGATTCCGTTCCAGCGCGCCTACGCTCCGCTCGTCTGGGACGCGTCCGACGGCTACGTCCTCCTGTTCGGCGGCGGCCTCACGACGTACACCTACTACCTCACCAACGACACCTGGATCTTCTCGGACGGGGCGTGGACCCAGCTCCACCCCGCGCAGGCGCCCTCGCCGCGGGACGCCGAGACGCTGGTCTACGACCCGACCCTCGGCGGCGGCGAGGTCGTGCTCTTCGGCGGGTACGGTCAGGAGTCCCTGGGCGCTCCCTACGTCGACAACGATACCTGGACGTACCACGCCGGGGTCTGGACGAACGTGACGGTCGCGGGGGCTCCCGCGCCCCCCGCGAGCTGGGGTCAGGGATCCGCCTACGACGCCCAGGACGGCTACCTGCTCGTGTTCGGCGGGGTCAACGGCGACTACGTGAGCCTCGGCAGCACCTGGTCGTACGCCGCCTCGGGATGGGTCAACCGCACCCCGTCCGGGGGCCCCGCCCCCCGCAACGTGCCGGGGCTCGCCTACGATGCCGCCGACCACGAGGTCGTGATGTTCGGCGGGCTCAACACCACCGACTACGACTCGTTCAACGACACCTGGACCTACGCCGGCGGCCTGTGGACCGAGCTCTCGCCGTCCCCGGCGCCGCCCGGCCGCGACGACGAGGCGATGGCGTACTCCACCGACCTCTCGAAGGTGGTGATGTACGGAGGATACAACGAGTCGACGGACGTCGCGTACAACGACACGTGGACCTTCGCCGGCGGCTCGTGGACGAACGTGACTCCCCCGGGCCCCACGCCGGGACCCCTCGACGATGCCGGCCTGGCCGAGGAAGGGTCGGGGCCGATGATCCTCTTCGGCGGATACAACGCGGAGCTGTACAACGACTCGCAGGCGACCTGGACCTTCTCGGGGAGCGCCTGGCAGCTCGTGCCCCTGCCGGGAGCCAGCGGCCCCCGGGTCTACTCGCCCGCGATGGTGTACGACGCCCGGGACGGCTACGTCCTCCTCTTCGGCGGGGGCAACGACTACGCCGAGACGACCAACGCCACCTGGACGTGGAGCCAGGGCAACTGGACCCAGCTCCATCCCGCGTTGTCCCCGCCACCGCTGCTGGAGGCCGGCATCGCGTTCGACTCCGCCCTCAACGAGGTCGTGCTGTTCAGCGGCGAAGGGTTCGACGCCCACGGGAACCCGACCTTCACGAACCAGACCTGGACCTTTGCCGGGGGGGCGTGGACCAACCGGACCGCCACCGCGGGGGCCGCGCCGACGGCTCGGTACGGGGCGGCGATGGCGTACGACGCGGGGGACGCGACCGTCGTGCTCTTCGGCGGCTACGGCTACAACGCGACCGCCTCGGCCTACCAGTACTTCTCCGACACCTGGGCCTACGACGGCACCTGGAGGCAGCTCAGCGAACCGGCCCCGCCCCCGGGCCGCGAGGGCGCCAGCCTCGTCTTCGACCCGGCCGAGAACGCCTCGATCCTCTTCGGCGGATACGACGACGGAGAGCTCCTCGGGGACACGTGGGAGCTCGTCGACCTCGCCTGGACCGAACCGCTCGAGACGGTCGCCCCGCAGGCCCGCGAGTTCGCGCAGGCCGCGTGGGACCCCGAGACGGCAAGCCTCGTCCTCTACGGCGGCTTGATCGCGGGGCCGTACAGCTACTTGGACGCGTGGGACACCTGGTCCTTCGCGGACCACGCCTGGACGGAGCTCACCGCGAACACCGACGCGAACATGCTCGCCTCGCCGTCGAACCCGGGCGGCCGCAACGGCGGCGGGCTCGCGTACGATCCGGCGGACGGCTTGCTGCTCCTCTACGGCGGAAGCCCGGCCCAGTCCCCGGGTCCGGACAACGACCTCTGGGCGTTCGACGTGGTCGGGGCGACCGCCTCCGCTCCCGTCGTGACCGGGACGGCGCCCCTCACGGTGAGCTTCACGGGAGCCCCCGTCGGCGGCGTCGCGCCGTACGCCTACCGCTGGACGTTCGGGGACGGCACGAGCTCTTCGGCGGCGGACCCGACGCACGGCTTCGCGATGGGGGGCAACTACACCGTGACCTTCACCGTCACCGATGCGCTCGGAGCGCAGGCGTCCACCACGCTCGTCGTCTCCGCGCGCAGTCCGTTGTTCGCGGACGCGTCGGCGAGTGTCGGCGGTGGACCGGCGCCGTTGACCGTCCAGTTCCGCGACTCGGCTACGGGCGGCGCCCCCCCCTACACCTACGCCTGGCGGTTCGGGGACGGAGCCACCAGCGCCGTCGCGGACCCGGCCCATACCTACGCGACCGCGGGAACGTACGAAGCGTTCGTGTGGACGAACGACTCGGCCTCGGACTCGGTGGTCCGCTCCGTCAACGTCACGGTCAACACGACCTCGAGCCCCGGAGGCTCCAGCGGCTCGGGCAGCTCGAGCGGCACCGGCTTCAGCGGGACGTGGCTCGCGATCGGCTTGGTGGTCGGCCTGGCGCTCGGGGCGGCCGTGGGGCTCTTGCTGGCGCGACGGGGCAGGACCCGGGGAGGGACGACGCCCCCGCCGATCGCGGTCTTCAGTCCGCCGCCGCCTCCGCCCCCGCCTCCCGGTACGGGATAGTCCGCGGAACGGCGCGGACCCTTAGGGGGCCGGCGACAGACCGGCGAGGTCGAGGATGTCCGCCTGGTTCCTCCCGATCTCCGCTCGTCGCACGCGGGCGACGTCGCGGAACGCGAGCTCGCGCCACAGCCGGGCCGTCGGGGGAGCGGCGGTCGGCCAGTCGCCCTCGTAGACGAAGTGGACGTCCCAGTGCGGGTCCGAGGACTCGGCGCTGGCCCGCGGGGTGGTCTCCGAGAACACCGCGGGCCCGGTGACCGGGGGGAGCGCGGAGTCGAGGAGGTCCCGGGCGATCCGCTCCGCCGACGCGCGGGGCTCCTCGAAGAGGAGCCACTGACACGCGGGGAGCAGCCACCGGTCCGCGACGCCCGCGAGGCGCCCCGGATCGAGCCCGCCCCGTTCGAGCCAGGGGCCGCCCACGTCGGGCCGACCGAGAAGGACCTGGCGTCGGTCGCCGGGAGGGTGGAGGATCAGGAACGTCGAGAGGCAGAGCCCGTTCCCCGGCACGGCGGAGTAGCCGGGTCCGATCGGTTCGTGGCCGGGCCGAAAGCGGGTGAACCGGCGCCCAGGCCCCGCGGGATCCCGGCCGATCGCGCTCATGGAGGCGGAGAAGGAGGTGCCGCGGGCCGGGCTTGAACCGGCGGCTTCAAGATCTTCAGTCTTGCACTCTCCCAAACTGAGTTACCGCGGCGCGCCGAAGCGGGTACTTCCCGGGTATAATAGAAGTGACCGGGTCCGCGGAGTCAGGGCGCGGAGTCGGGGATCTCGGAGAGCAGGTAGTCGGGGAGCGGCACGTGGGCCCGCTCGATCTCCTCTCGGCGCACCGGTCGCCAGAAGGTCTGCAGCGAGCCGCACGGCTTCCCGTCCTCCGTCTCGGTCGTGGCGGTGACGATCCGGCCCTCGGGCGCCTCCGCCCCCCAGCGGGCGCGCGCCACGTGCCGACGCCCGACGCGCGGGAGCCGACGGTGCTCGTACGTCCCCGGCCCCGTGCTGACCATGAGTCGGCCCCCGAGCGTCAGGGCGGTCCAATAGGACGCTTCGTAGAGCACGGCGAAGTGGAGGCCGGTGTGGAAGATCCCCGGCCACCCGATCGCATCGGGCGCCGGCTCGAACGTCGTGGTGATCTCGTCGACCCCGTCGGGCGCCACGATCCGCTCGAAGTGGAGGCGCAAGCCCCGGGGGTGGAGGGGTCCGCAGCCGAAGCAGGGGTTCTCGGGCGGGTTCTCGAGCGCGACCATGCCCCGGCAAGGAGGTCCGGTTCTTGCCGTTTGGCCCGGACCGCGGCCCGGGTCCCGGTCGAACGCGCGCGCCCACGTTCAGGGCGGTTCTCGCCGACCGGCGCCCCCGCGATTTTATCTACCGCGCGCCGCCTCTTACGGGTCCCGTGAGCCGCACGCTCGTCGTCGCTGAGAAGTTCAACACCGCCCTGCGGATCGCCGTCGTCCTGTCGGACGGCCGCATGAAGCGCTCGCGCATCGAGGGCACGAACGTCTTCGAGTTCGAGCGGCCCGAGGGCCCGTACGCGGTCCTCGGCCTGCGCGGCCACATCGTCGAGCTCGACTACCCGAAGGAGCTCGCGGAGTGGAGCCTCGACACCCTGCCGCAGCTCCTCGAGACGGTCCCGCACAAGCGCGTCACCGAGACCGGCATCGTGGCCGCGCTGCAGTCGATCGTCCGCCGGTTCGACCGGGTCATCATCGCGACGGACTTCGACCGGGAGGGCGAGCTGATCGGGCTCGAGGCGCTCGAACTGCTCCAGAAGGTCCACCCGACCATCGAGGTGAAGCGGGCGCGCTACAGCGCGCTGACCCGCGAGGAGATCGAGCAGAGCTTCGCGCACCTGACCGACCTCGACCGCGCGCTCGCGGAAGCCGGCGAGGCGCGCCAGGAGATCGACCTCGTCTGGGGCGCGCTCCTGACCCGCTACCTCTCGCTGACCGCCCAGCAGCGCGGGAAGAGCTTCCTCTCCGTGGGCCGGGTCCAGACCCCGACGCTCGCGCTCCTCGTCGAGCGCGACCAGGCGATCAAGGAGTTCACGCCGACCCCGTTCTGGGAGATCCTCGCCACCGGCGCGAAGGGCGGCGAGGAGTTCGGCCTCCACCACGCGCACGGTCTCTTCGAGTCGAAGGCCGACGCGGAGCGGATCTTCCACCGGCTCGAGGGCGCGCCGGACGGGGTCGTCCGCGAGTTCGCGGAGGAGGAGACGAAGCGGCGACCGCCCGTGCCGTTCTCGACGACGCTGTTCGTCGGGGAGGCGACCCGCCTCGGGCTCGGGGCGGCGTACGCGATGCGGATCGCCGAGGACCTCTACACCGCGGGGCTCATCAGCTACCCCCGGACGGACAACACGGTCTACCCGCGGGGGCTGGGCCTCCGGACCCTCGTCGAGAAGTTCCAGGACGGCCCGTTCGCCGAAGCGGCGGCGCTCGTCCTCGCGCAGCCGTCGTTCCACCCGACCCGGGGCCGCACCGAGACGACGGACCACCCGCCCATCTACCCGACCGCGTACGTCGACCCCAAGAAGTTGCGCCCGGACAACGCGAAGCTGTACGAGCTCGTCGTCCGTCGATTCCTCGCCACCCTCGGACCCGATGCCCGGAGCCGGAGCCGCACCGCCGCGGTCGAGATCCGGGGCGAGCGGTTCGAGGGGAAGGGGCAGACGGTCCTCGACCCCGGATGGTACGCGATCTACCCGTACTCGCACCCCGAGGAGTCGCCGATGCCGGCGCTCGTCGTCGGGGAGACCGTACGGATCCCCCGGATCGAGCTCCGCGAGGACCAGACGAAGCCCCCGCGGCGCTACTCGCAGGGCTCGCTCATCCAGGAGATGGAGCGGCTCGGGCTCGGGACGAAGAGCACGCGGCACGACGTCCTCCAGAAGCTGTTCGACCGGCACTACGTGAACCAGCGCCAGCTCGAACCGACGTCGACCGGGATCGCCGTGACCGAGGCGCTCCGGGCCCATGCGCCGCTGATCACGCGACCGGAGATGACCCACCGCCTCGAGGAGGACATGGAGCTCGTCGCCGAGTCGAAGAAGCCGAAGGCCGACGTGCTCGAGGAGTCGCGCGAGATGCTCCGCGAGGCGCACGCGCTCCTCGCCGCCAACGCGCAGGGCGTGAAGGAGACCTTGACCGGGGCGCTCGACCGGCAACGGTTCGTCGGACCGTGCGTGAAGTGCGGCGGTGCCCTGCAGCTCGGGCGCAGCCCGCGCGGGGCCCGCTGGGTCCAGTGCGTCAACAACCCGGGCTCGTGCACGGCGAGCTATGCGCTCCCGTCGGCGGGCTTCATCGAGCCCGCGCCGGAGTTCCTGTGCGCCACCTGCAAGGTCCCCCGCGTGAAGATCATCTTCCGCGGCCAGCGGCCCGACCTCTACTGCATCAACCCGGACTGCCCCGAGCACCACAAGGCGTTCCGGATCGGGACCTGCCCCAACTGCGGCAGTCCGCTCCACATCCGCTACTCCTTCGCGGGGAAGCGGTTCGTCGGCTGCTCGGGCTACCCCAACTGTCGGGTCACGTATCCGCTGCCGCAGCGCGGCAAGCTCGAGAAGGACCAACCGCCGTGCCCGGTCTGCCGGGCGCCGGTCGTCACCGCGATCGAGCAGGGCCGGCCGCCGTGGACGCTCTGCATCAACCCGGAGTGCCCGACCCGACACAAGGAGAAGGCGAAGGAGCAGGCGTCGGCCCCCGGGGCGGCGGCCCCCCCGAAGCGCCGGCGCGCGGCGAAGCCGAGATCGACCCCGGCGGCGGGCGCGGAGCCGCCGGTCGCTGCGCGTCCCGCCCGCGCGAGGACCCCCCGCCGCAAGGCGAAACCGGCCCCGTCCCAGAACGAAGACGCGCCCCCGCCGTCGGCGCCGAGCGCCCCCTGAGCCGGGGGGCCGAATCCCACCCGGAGGCGCGCGTCGGCTAAGAGCCCGACGCCCCGCCCGGTCCCCCGCGACCGGAGCGTACCCGTTCCTTCACCCCTCGTTCCGCGTTAAATACCGACGGCCCGTCGTTTCGGCGATGGATGCTTCGCATCGCCTCCTCGACCTCGACTCGCGCGCGTTCGAGCGTCGGCTCGCGCAGAACCCTCTCGTGATCGTGCCCGTGGGCGCCCTCGAGGCGCACGGGCCCCACCTCCCGCTCGGAGCCGACCAGCTCCAGGCGGAGGCGACCGCGGACGCGCTCGCCGAGCGCGTCGGAGCGCTCGTGGCCCCCACCCTCGCCTACGGCTCCGCGCCCGGAGCCCGCAACTTCCCCGGGACGGTCTCGCTCTCGCTCGCGCAACTGGGGCTGCACGCCACCGGCGTCCTGAGCGAGCTGGGTCGCTCCGGGGTGCGTCGCATCCTGGTGCTCTCGGGCCACGCGGAGCGCGGCCACATGGCCGCCCTGCGCGAGGCCGCGGACGAGGCGATGCGGGCCCGGCCGGGCCTCAAGATCGTCGTGCTCTCCGACTACGACTTCGTCTACGAGCTCCGGGGCCAGGAGTCGCCGCCCACCGACGGCCACGCGGGGCTCCTCGAGACGTCGCGGGTGATGGCGATCGCGCCGACGACGGTCGGCCCGGAGCGTCCCGTGGTCCCGTACCGGCCCAGTCCGTTCGTCCCCGGCGCGCCCGCGGCCGCCGACTGGCCCGAGAGCGTGATGGGCGACACCCGGCCCGCCTCCGCCGAGCTCGGCCGCCGGGTCCAGGCGCACGTCCTCGACCGCCTCGAGACGACGGTGAAGGACCTCCTGCCCGCGTGAACGGTCGCGAACGCATGGCCGATCCGTCCGACGCCATCCGCATCCGCGGGGCGCGCCAGCACAACCTGAAGAACGTCTCCCTGGACCTCCCCCGGGGCCAGTTCGTCGTCATCACCGGGGTGAGCGGCTCGGGGAAGTCGTCGCTCGCCTTCGACACGCTCTACGCGGAAGGACAGCGGCGGTACATCGAGAGCCTGTCGTCGTACGCCCGCCAGTTCCTGGGCCAGATGGACAAGCCCGACGTCGACTCGATCGACGGCCTCTCGCCGGCGATCGCGATCGAGCAGCGGGCCGGGAGCCGCAATCCGCGCTCGACCGTCGGCACGGTGACCGAGATCTACGACTACCTCCGGCTCCTCTACGCGCGGATCGGCGTGCCGCATTGCCCGAACGACGGGCAGCCGATCGCGCCGCAGTCGGTCGACCGGATCGCCGACGCGGTCCGGACCCGCGCCCCGGGCGAGAAGGTCGACCTGCTCGCGCCCGCGATCCGGGCGATGAAGGGGGAGCACCGCGACGTGATCGACCGGCTGCGGAAGTCGGGGTATCGTCGGTTCGTGATCGACGGGGTCGAGGTCCGCCTTCCGGGCCCGGAGATCCGCCTCGAGAAGAACAAGAAGCACACGGTCGAGGTGATCGTCGACAGCCTCGAGGTGGGACCCGGCGAGGAGAGCCGGCTCGCCGAGTCGATCGAGCTCGCCCGCCAGCTCGGCGACGGCCTGGTCGTGCTGCGCCGGGCGGGTGGGGTCCGCGAGACGTTCTCGAGCCGACGCGCCTGCCCGACGTGCGGGTTCTCGATCGAGGAGCTCGCGCCCCGCATGTTCTCGTTCAACAACCCGATCGGCGCCTGCCCCGAGTGCTCGGGGATCGGGGCCACGCTCCACGCCGACCCCGAGCGGTTGGTCCCCGACAAGGACAAGCCGCTCGCGAAGGCGATCGCAGTCTGGGGCCTCACCCCCGAAGGGCCGTCGCTCCAGCGGTTCGCCGAGATGTTCGGCTACGATCCCCGCCGGCCCGTCCGCGAGCTCTCCGAGAAGGGCTGGAAGGCGCTCATGTACGGCTCGGACAAGAGTCTCGGCGCCGCCGGCCGCGGCACGCCGTCCCACTGGTGGCTCTCGGGCTGGCTGCGCGAAGGCCTCGTCGCCGCCGTCGAGCGTCGGTGGCGGTCGACGAAGAGCGAGGGAGCGAAGGAGTACTACCTCGGGTTCATGTCGTTCGTCCCCTGCCGCTCGTGCGGGGGGAAGCGGCTCAAGCCCGCGAGCCTCGCGGTCACCGTCGAAGGGCGATCGATCGCCGAGGTCGCCCACCTCACGATCCTCGAGGTCGCCGCGATGTTCCGGGGCCTGACGCTCGCGGAGCGCGACGAGCAGATCGTGGGCCAGGTCGTGAAGGAGATCCGCAGCCGGCTCCAGTTCCTCGAGAACGTCGGGCTCACGTACCTCACCCTCGATCGCGCGAGCGGCAGCCTCTCGGGGGGCGAGTCGGAGCGGATCGCGCTCGCGACCCAGATCGGCTCCGGCCTCGTCGGGGTCCTCTACATCCTCGACGAGCCGTCGATCGGTCTCCACCCGCGCGACCACGCGCGGCTCCTCGCGACCCTCAAGACCCTCCGCGACCTCGGCAACACGCTGCTCGTCGTCGAGCACGACGAGATGACGATGCGCGAGGCGGACTGGCTCGTCGACCTGGGGCCGGGCGCGGGCGTGCAGGGCGGGGAGATCCTGTACTCCGGGCCCCCCCACCGCATCGCGGGGGCGCCGCGGTCGCTGACCGCGCAGTTCCTCTCGGGGCGCCGTTCGATCGCGGTCCCGACGCAGCGGGCCGCGCCGGCCCGCCGGTTCTTGACGATCCACAACCCCCGGGAGCACAACTTGAAGGGCGACCCGATCAAGATCCCGCTCGGCCTCCTCGTCGCCTTCTCGGGCGTCTCGGGGAGCGGGAAGTCGACGGTCCTCGAGGAGATCCTCTACAAGGCGGTGCGGCGGCACCTGGGGCTCGGGCGGGAGACCCCGGGCAAGCACGACTACATCGAGGGGATCGACGAGATCGACCGCGTGCTGCTCATCGACCAGTCCCCGATCGGCCGGACCCCCCGCTCCAACCCCGCGACGTACACCGGCCTCATGACCCCGATCCGCGAGCTGTTCGCCGGCCTCCCGGAGGCGAAGGCCCGGGGGTTCGCGCCGGGCCGGTTCAGCTTCAACGTCGCCGGCGGCCGATGCGAGGCGTGCGAGGGCGACGGGGAGCTCCGGTACGAGATGCACTTCCTGCCCGACGTCTACGTGGCCTGCGAGGAGTGCGGGGGCAAGCGGTTCAACTCCGAGACCCTCGAGGTCACGTTCAAGGGCAAGACGATCGCCGACGTGCTCGAGATGACCGTCGACGAGGCGCTCCGGTTCTTCGCCCTGCACCGCCGCATCGAGAGCCGCCTTCGGCTCCTCCAGGACGTCGGGTTGGGCTACGTGCGGCTCGGCCAGAGCGCGACCACGCTCTCGGGCGGGGAAGCGCAGCGGATCAAGATCGCCTACGAGCTCGCGAAGCCCCCGACGGGCAAGACGCTCTACCTGCTCGACGAGCCGACCACGGGCCTCCACTTCGCCGACGTGGAGCGGCTCCTCGAGGTGCTGTTCCGCCTGCGCGCGGGCGGCAACACGATCGTCGTCATCGAGCACAACCTCGACGTCCTCAAGGCCGCCGACTGGCTCATCGACCTCGGGCCCGAGGGCGGCAACGCCGGGGGCCGCGTCGTCGCGCAGGGGACCCCCGAGGACGTCACCCGGGTCGGGAGCTCCCACACCGGCCGGTTCCTCGCCCCGATCCTGCGCGCACCCGCGCCGATCGTCCGGCGGGCCCGCGGATGACGGAGAAGCCGGCGCCCGAGCTCCCCGCCTTCGTGCCCGCGAGCCACCTCGCGGCCGAGACCCGCGAGGGGTTCCGGACGGGGCCGGACGCCCCCGGGGTCTACCTGTTCCGCGGCCCGGCCGGCGAGGTCGTGTACGTCGGGAAGGCGCGGAGCCTGCGGCGCCGCGTCCTCGACCACCTCCGGGCCAAGATCGAGAAGGACGGGTCGATCGTCGCGCAGAGCGCGAGCGTCGAGTTCGTGCCGACCTCGACCGAGCGCGAGGCGCTCCTCCTCGAGGCGAGCCTGGTGAAGCAGTACCAGCCCCCGTACAACGTCCTCCTCAAGGACGACCGGAGCTACCCGTACCTCGCCGTCACCGTCGGGGACGAGTTCCCCCGGATCGTGCTCGTGCGGCGGCCCCGCCGCCGGGCCGGCGTGCTCCTTTTCGGTCCGTACACGAGCGCCCGCGAGGCGCGCGGCGTCGAGCACCTCCTCGGCGACCTCTTCCAGCTCCGCCGGTGCGTGAAGCTCCCGAAGCAGGCGTGCCTCTACTACCACCTCAAGGTCTGCAGCGCGCCGTGCATCGGCGCGATCGATGCGCCCACCTACCGGGCCCAGATCGACCGCGCGGTCGAGGTGCTCCGGGGAAAGACCACCCTCGTCCGGCCCGCGCTCGAGGACGCGATGCGGGACGCCGCCCGCCGCGAGGAGTTCGAGCGCGCTGCCCTGCTCCGCGACGCCCTCAGCGGGCTCGGGGCCCTCGCCGAGCGCCAGGCGGTCATCGGCCGGGGCTCGGGACGCGCGGACGTGCTCGCCCTCGCCTTCCCGACCGATCCCGGCACCCTGCGTGTCGCGATCGGCCTCCTCCGCGTGGAGGACGGAGAGGTCCGGGGCACCGAGCCCCACCTGCTCTCGATCCCGGCCGACGACGTCCCCGAACCGGGCGAGGTGCTCCGGCAGTTCCTGACGCAGTTCTACGGCGGGCGCTTCGAACTCCCCGATCGGATCTACATCGCGGGGCCGCGACCCGCCGGCCTCGATGCGACGCTCGACGACCTGTTCGGCGCCCGCGGCGTCGACGTCCAGTTCCGCCCCACGGGACGGTTCGCCTCGCTCGGGCGGCTCGCCGAGCGGCTCGCGCGCGCGACGGTCGACCAGGTCGTGGCCCGACCGCCCCCGCGGGAGGTCCTCCTCGCGCTCCAGAGCCTGCTCGCGCTCCCGACGATCCCGAACCGGATCGAGGGCACCGACATCTCGATCTTCCAGGGCGCGGAGGCGGTGGGCTCGCTCGTCGTCTTCGAGCGGGGCGTCCCGAAGAAGGCGGAGTACCGGCGCTTCCGCATCCGGACCGTCCCCGGCATGAACGACTTCGCCATGATCGCGGAGGTCGTCCGGCGGCGCTACCTTCGGCGCGCCGCCGAGGGCGAACCGCTCCCCGACCTCCTGCTCATCGACGGGGGGGCCGGGCAGCTCTCCGCGGCCCTGAGCTCGCTCTCGGCGCTCAACCTCACCGACCGGATCCCGACGATCGGGCTCGCGAAGCGGGAAGAGGAGGTCTACACGTCGGACCGGCCGGAACCGCTGCGTCCGAACCCGAACTCGGCCCCGATGCTGCTGCTGCGGGCGGTGCGCGACGAAGCGCACCGGTTCGCGATCACGTACCACCGGACGCGTCGTCGGATGCGACTCCGGGAGGAGTTCGCCGCGGCGCCGCCCCCTCCGTCGTCGGCCTGAGCCCGGGCCCCACGCCCTCCGCGCCGGGCTCGTCCGGCGCCTCGATCGGGGCGGGGACCGCCCGGCCCGAGATCGCGAAGGCGACGAGCCCGGCGGCGATCGTCACGATCGCCATCACGAGGAAGACCACGTCGTATCCGGCGACCGTCGCGGCGAGCGCATCGCCCGGGGTCGGCGCCGCGGGCAGGCCCTGGGTCGACCGCCAGGCGAGGTAGACCGTGAAGAGGGAGAGCCCGACCGCTCCGCCGAGGCTCTGCAGGAACCGGGTGATGCCGATCCCGGCGCCGACCTCGTGGCGCGGGACCTCGTTCTGGATCGCGATCGTGGCCCCGGCGAGCCCGATGCCGGCGCCGAACCCGAACGGGATGAGCGGCAGCACGAGGCCCCCTACCGGCAGGAATCCGTAGGCGAGGACCCAGAGCGGCGTCGAGGCGTGGACGCCGTACAGGAACAGCGCGCTCACGCCCGCGAGGAGGAGCGCGGGAGGCAGGATCGCCCGGTAGGAGAACCGCGTGAGGAGCCCGCCCGCGAGGACCGCGCCCAGGATGAGCGGGACGGCGAAGAAGTAGTCGACGTCGCGGATCAGCGCCTGGCTGTTGGGGTCCGTGGGGAACAGGACGAGGCCGACGAACAGCCCGAGGAGGGTCAGCAGCGACGTGAAGACGATCCCCGTCACGAGCGAGATCCCGCCGGTCGCGGCGACCACCCGCCGGCCCAGGAGCCGCAGCGGCACGATGGGCTCGGAGTGCCGCAGCTCCCAGCGGACGAACGCCCCGAAGGCGACCGCGGCGGTCGCGAGGAGCGCGATCGACGCGGGGGTCGTCCAGGCCCACGAGCCGTCGGCGATCTCGACCAGCGGCAGCATGAGCGCGCTCACCCAGCCCGCGAGCAGGCCCGCGCCCAGGGCGTCGAACCGCCCCGGCGCTTCGGAGCGCAGCGGCGCGAGGGTGAGGAACAGCACCCCCATCGCCGCGACGCCGATCGGGAGGTTCACGTAGAACACCCACCGCCAGGTGGTGACGCTCACGATGTAGCTCCCGAGCAGCGGCCCGGCGACGATCGAGAGGCCGCCCGCGGCCGAGAGGATCCCGGTGAGGCGCGTCCGGTTCTTCGGCGAGAACAGGAGCGCGACCATCGCGATCCCGACCGGCAGGAACGCGCCGGACCCGAAGCCCTGGACCGCGCGGAAGACGATCAGTTCCGCGAGCGACTGGCTGAGCCCGGCGAGCGCGGAGCCGCCGATGAAGATGCCGAGCGCGATCAGGAAGACGTCCCGCCGGCTGTAGAGGTCCGAGAGCCTCGAGAAGATCGGGATCGCCACGGTCGACGCGATCAGATAGGCGCTCGTCACGAACGTGACCCCGTCCGCGGCGTGCAGCGACCGCGCGATCGTCGGCAGCGCCGTCGCGACGACGAGGCCATCGAGGCCAGCGAGCAGGATCGCGAGGAAGATGCCGAGGACGACGCCCGCCGCGGCGGCCCCCGTGAGGTAGTGGGGCTCCGGCAAGGCCGGCGGGGGGGCGGGCTCCGTCGCGTCCATCGGTTCCGTGCGGGCCAGGGCCCGTCGAAGGGCAGGAGCATACTGACTATAAGTCAGTTTTCAGTCCATGAGTCAGTGTGTCAGACGGAAAGTCAGTTAAGGGCGCTCCGCGTCCCCGGGTCGAGCCATGCCGAAGGTCGTCCCCGGATACAAGGCCGAGGCCCGGGCGCGCATCCTCGACGCCGCGCGCCACCTCTTCGTCACCCGGGGCTACCGACGGACCACGATGGAGGACGTCGCCGACGCCCTCGGGGTGAGCAAGGCGGCGATCTACCTCTACTACCGCTCCAAGATCGACCTCCTGCGCGAGATCCAGGCCGCGAACCGGCGCACCGCCCGCGCCTGGATGCGTGAGGCCCTCGAACGCTCGGATCCCGCAGACCGGTTCTCGGAGACCTTCGATGACGTCTTCCGGAAGGCCGTGAGCCGGGAGCAGGTCGCGCTCTACTTCGAGATCCTGGGCGAAGCCTCGCACGATGAGGAGATCCGCGCGGCGATCCGGGTCGACCACCGGGAGGACCTCAAGAGCCTCCGCAAGTTCCTCGCGGAGCTGCGCCGCCGCCGGGTCATCGGGTGGGACGGGGACCTGGACGTCCTGACGTTCATGGTCGTGGCCCTGTTCCAGGCGGCCGTCTGGGACTTAAGCGTGGGCTTCGACCCGGCCCGGACGCGGGCGGTCCTCCGGAGCGCCATGAACTCGCTGCTGGCCGCGCCCGCCGCCGAGCTCCCGGGAGCCGCCGGGCGGCGTGCGGCGCGCTAGCGGGGGCGGCGTCGGGCCGACCGTTCGGCCGCGCGGCGCACATCGATCCAGGTCATCGCGGGGGGCTCGATGTCGTCCTGCCACAGTGCGCCGATGATCTCGCCCAGGTGGTGGGCTTCCTCGAACGTCGTCTGGAGCGCCCCGTCGCGCACGGTGTAGCGGCCCGGCATCCAGAACACCGACACGCGGGCCCCGAGGCGCGCCGGGGTGAGTGCCGAGAGGGTCTCGTCGACCCCGGCCCAGACCCGCCGTCGGTATCGATCGAATCCCTTCCAATCGGTGGGCTTGCGCGCAGCCTCCTGGAAGAGGGCCTCCAGCTCCGCATCCGAGGTACGCCCCCGGAGGATGTAGACCCACCAGACCTCCTGGACGTTGAGGATGTGCACGAGGGTCTGGAACAGCGACTCGTGGCCGGTCCCCCGCCGCTTCATCGCCGCGTCGAGCGGCAGGCGTCGCACCCGCCGGGCGAACCGATCGAACACTGCGCGGTTGTAGTCGACGAGCGCGCGGAGGTCGCGCACCGAGAGCTCGAGCGGGCGGGCCATGCGTCGGGAAGGCCGGGCGGCTCTTAGCCGCGCGCCGGCCGGCTCAGCGGCCGTTCGGCTTCCGCTCGGGGGTGCCGATGAACGGCATGCCCTGGACTCGCCGGGCGACCTCGGCGACGGGCAGGCGGCGGAGCTCCGTGTCGGGCTCCAAGATCGCGACGTCGAGCGCCTCGGCCTGGAACGGCGTCGGGGACCCCTCGGCGACCGCCTGGACCGCGAGCTTGAAGGCCGCATCCTCGGAGAGCTTCTCGCCGAGCTTCTCTTCCAGGTAGTCGGCGACGGCCCGGCGGTTCCGACCGATCGCGTACGCCTTCCATCCGATGGTGGCCCCGCTGGGGTCGAGCTCGACGAGGCCCGGGGCGCCCTGGTTGAAGCCGCCCAGGAGCAGCGAGACCGCGAACGGGCGCGTGCCGCCGAACTGGGTGAATTGCTGGAGGAGCGTGCCCAAGGCGTGGCCGAGGAGCGTGTACGGGGCGGACTCCCCGTACGTCAGCCGGTGCCGCTGGGCTTCCACGCGCAGGAACTCCACGAGCACACGGGAGTCGGCGATGAGGCCCGCGGTCACGCAGCCGAGCCCCGCGTCGATCGCGAAGCTCTTCTCGATCGACCCGGCCTCCGCGAGCGAGCTCACCGGCAGGTTGCGGTACGCGACGAAGACGATCCCCGTATCGTACGTGACCGCGACGGCGGTCCCGCCCATCTGGATCGCCTGGAGGGCGTACTCGACCTGGAAGAGGCGTCCGTCGGGCGAGAAGACGGTGCTCGCACGGTCGTAGGCCATCTGACCCGGTTGCATCTCCATCGCCGTCGAACCTCCTGCGTGCGAGGGCGGCCAGCCGGGTCGGGGATTTGAGCGTGCGCCCTCCAGCGCTCCCGGACCTCACTTGGTGGCGTTCGGCCACCGACGGCCGCGACGGAAACCCTTTTGGCGGCCGCCCCGCGTCCCTCAGGTCCCATGGCGGTCGAGCGGCTCCACCTCCTTCCCATGGCCTCCAGCTACCGGGGGACCCTCTCGCCGGCGTGCGCCCAGTGCCGGGAGGGCCGCAAGATGGTCCTCTTCGTGACCGGGATCTGCCGGTTCCGCTGCTTCTACTGCCCCGTGAGCCCCACCCGCAACCAGAAGGACCTGGTGTACGCGAACGAACGACCGGTCTTCTCCGACGAGGACGTCCTCGCCGAGGCGCGGGCGATCGGGGCGGCCGGGACCGGCATCACCGGCGGCGATCCTCTTGGCTACGTCGACCGCGTCGAGCACTACGTGCGGCTCCTCAAGGGCGCCTTCGGGCCCGAGCACAACATCCACCTCTACACGCATGAACCGAACCCGGAGAAGCTCCGGCGCCTCGCGGCGGCGGGCCTCGACGAGTTCCGCCTCCACATCCCGCACTATCTCTGGGGGCCGCTCGCCGCGAGCGGCGGCGCCTACCGGGCGGTGCTCGAGGAGGCGCCCGCCTGGGGGATCCGGCGCGGGGTCGAGATCCCGGTGCTGCCCGAAAAGGAGGCCGAACTCCGCCGCCTGCTGAAGACCCTGGACGCGATCGGCGTCGATTTCGTGAACCTGAACGAGCTCGAGTTCTCCGAGACGAACGAGGACGCGATGCGGGCGCGGGGCTACCGCGTCGACCCCCGGAACGGATGGGGTGTCGAGGGCAGCCGGGCCGTCGCGGAACGGCTCGTGCGGGACCTCCGGCTCCGCGTGCCCCTGCACTACTGCTCGTCCCGGTTCAAGGACGGCGTCCAGCTGCGCCAGCGGCTCCTCCGGCGGGCCGAGCGGACGGCCCCGGGCTTCGCCGAGCGCTTGCCCGACGGGACCGTCCTCTTCGGCATCGTGGAGGCGACCCGGGCGAACGACCTCGACCGCTGGGCCCGTTCCGTGGCCCGGCGGATCGGGGTCGATCGCGCGGACTACCGTCTCGACCCGGTCCGGCGCCGGGTGGAACTCGCCCCGCGGGTCCTTCGGCGCGCGGCCCGGCGCCTTCCCTGGCCGGCCTTCGCGGTCGAGGAGTACCCGACCGCCGACGCCCTCGAGGTCGAACGGGAGCCGCTCAACGCCCCGGCCCGGGCGCGGGCGTCGCTCGTCGTCGGCAGCTCGTAACCCTCGTCGCACCGGTGCCCGCCCCAGGTGAGGTAGCGGGAGTCGCCCCGGCGGTTCTTGATCGAGCAGGGGCCCCACCCGTCGTCCTCCGCCCCATACCACATCGGGCAGTCCTTGCAGTGGAGCGGGACCGGTGGGGCCGACCGCGCGCGCGAAGGGCGCCTTCCCGCCGGGCTCACGCCGACCCTCCGGGGCTCGTGAGCAGGGAACGAGAGCGCACGGTCTCGGCCATCAGTTCGGCGACCGTGACGGGTCCGACGCCGCCGGGCACGGGGGTGAGGGCGCCGGCCCAACCGTCGAGCGAGTCGGGGTCCGCGTCCCCGACGGCGCGGGCGCCGCTGGGCTTCGAGGGGTCGGGCACGCTCGAGAGGCCGACGTCCACGATCGCCGCGCCCTCCGGGACGTTGCGACGGTGCAGGAGTCCGGGCTGGCCGGCGCACGAGAAGATGGTGCGGGCTCCCGCGAGCACCGCGGCGAGGTCGCGGGTCCGGGAGTGCGCGACCGTGACGGTCGCGCTCGGCCCGGGAGCCCGGGCGGTGAGCAGCAGGGCGAGCGGAAGGCCGACGGTCTCCGATCGACCGATCACCACGACCCGTTCCCCCTCGATCGGCAGGGCGTAGTGGCGCGCGATGTCGAGCGCGGCCTTCGCGACGGCCGGGACATGGACCGCCCGACCGCCGACGAGCCGACCGAGGTTGATCGGCCCGACGCCGTCGACGTCCTTCTCCGGCCGGAGGGCCGCGAGGGCGCCCGAGAAGTCGTACGGCGCCGGCAAGGGGTGCTCGACGAGCACCGCGTGCACGGACGGATCGCGATCCAGGGTGGCGAGCGCGCGCCCCAGGCCTGCGGGCCCCTCGTCCGCGCGCAGTGAGGTCGACACGAACCGGATCCCCAGCCGAGCCGCGGCCGCTTCCTGCCGCCTCAGGTAGAACCGGAACGGGCTCTCGACGTCCCGGTGGAGGCTCGCGAGCGTCGGCGGCCCCCCGCCGGTCGGCAGCGCCGCGATCGCGGCCCGCGTCGCCCGGTCGAGCGTCTCGGCGACCGGTTTTCCCTCGAGACGCTCGGTCACGGAACGAGCCCGGGCGGCCGAGCCGGGTTCGGTAGATAACGGGCTCCTCGGCCCCGCGCCTGCGGTTCCGCTGCCGTACGGCCGCTCGAGGGCCCGGGCCCGCCGGGAAGGGATTTATACACTGCCTCTCCTTGTTTGGCCGGCGGCACGGGTCTCTGCGACCGGGACCGTTCCGCGTCAATGGCAGAGGGAGCGGACACACCGCCCGTCGAGAACGGGGACCAAACCGCAGAAAGCGAGCTCGAGACCTGGGCGCGCACCCTTCCGTACTCCTCGACGGCGCAGATCGAGATCCCGCCCCGCCTCCTCGACCAGGTGATCGGCCAGGACGAGGCCGTGGAGGTCGCCCGCAAGGCCGCGACGCAGAAGCGGCACATGATGCTCATCGGCGAACCCGGCACGGGCAAGAGCATGCTCGCCCGGTCGATGGTCGACTTTCTGCCGAAGGAGCAGCTCCAGGACATCCTCGCCTATCCCAACAACGACGACCCCAACGAGCCGAAGATCCGGGTCGTCCCGGCGGGGAAGGGCAAGGAGATCGTGGCGGCGCAGAAGCTCGAGGCCGCCGCCAAGAAGGAACAGCGCACGATCCTGTTCATCGTCCTCACGGTCGCGGTCTTTGCGTTCACGATCTACATCGTGCTGGAGACCAAGGACCTCACGGCGCTCCTGTTCGGCATCCTGATCGTCGTGTTCATCTACGCCCTGGTGCGCTTCTCTGGCGGTCGGAACGACGCGAATAGCGGGGTCGCGAAGCTGCTCGTCTCGCACTCGACGGACGAGAAACCGCCGTTCGTCGACGCGACGGGCGCTCATGCGGGCGCGCTGCTCGGCGACGTGAAGCACGACCCGTTCCAGTCGGGCGGGCTCGAGACGCCGCCCCACGAGCGCGTCGAGGTGGGCGCCATCCACAAGGCGAACGGCGGGGTCCTGTTCCTCGACGAGATCAACCTCCTCAAGATCGAGAGCCAGCACTCCCTATTGACCGCCCTCCAGGAGCGGAAGTTCCCGATCGTGGGGCAGTCCGAGCGTTCCGCCGGGGCGATGGTGAAGACCGAGCCCGTCCCGTCCGACTTCGTGCTGGTCGCGGCCGGCAACGTCGACAGCGTCCAGACGATGCACCCGGCGCTCCGCTCCCGGATCCGGGGCTATGGCTACGAGCTGTTCGTCAAGACGACGATGCCCGACACGCCCGAGAACCGCATGAAGCTCGTCCGGTTCGTCGCCCAGGAGGTCGCGAAGGACAAGAAGATCCCGCACTTCGATGTCCCGGCGATCACCGAGGTCATCCGGGAGGCCCAGCGCCGCTCGGGACGGTCGGGGCAGTTGACCCTGCGGCTCCGCGAGCTCGGCGGGCTCGTCCGCGTCGCGGGCGACATCGCGCTCTCGGAGGGCGTCCCGCTCGTGCACGCCGATCAGGTCGTGAAGGCAAAGCGGGCGAGCCGCTCCCTGGAGCAGCAGATCGCCGACCGGTACATCGAACGCCGCAAGGAGTACCGCATGTTCTCGGTCGAAGGCGCGACCGTCGGGGTCGTGAACGGCCTCGCGGCGATCAACGCCCAGACCGGCATGGCCGAGTTCTCGGGCATCGTGCTCCCGATCGCCGCCGAGGTGACGCCCGCCCAGACGCGGGACGGCGGGGTCGTCGTCGCGACCGGCAAGCTCGGCGAGATCGCGCGCGAGGCGGTGCAGAACGTGAGCGCGCTGATCAAGAAGTACACCGGCGAGGACATCTCGCGCTTCGACATCCACATCCAGTTCGTGGGCGCGTCCGACGGCGTCGAGGGCGACAGCGCGTCGGTCTCGATCGCCACGGCCGTCATCAGCGCGCTCGAGGGCGTCCCCGTCGACCAGTCGGTCGCCATGACCGGGTCCCTGAGCGTCCGCGGCCAGGTGCTCCCCGTCGGGGGCGTGACCGCGAAGGTCGAGGCGGCGGCCGACTCGGGGATCCGCCGCGTCCTCATCCCGGAGGACAACGTGGACGACCTGGTGCTGGAGTCCCGCTACAAGGGCGTGATCGAGGTGATCCCGGTCCGGACCCTCCGGGACGTGCTCAAGTACGCTCTCGTGGGCCAGGGGACGAAGAAGGAGTCGCTGCTCGAGCGCCTCGCCGCGATGGTGCACGCCACCAGCCGCACGACCGAGGAGATCCCGTCGGCCACGCCCGCCGGGTCGACGACCGCTCCGCCCGGCCGACCGGCGGGTTCGTGAGAGGCAGTTTCCGGGTCCCCGCCCATACGCCCCAACCGACCCCGTTCCCGCCCGTCGCCGAGGAGGAAGAGGAGGATCGGTTCGTCAACCGTCCGTGCTACGAGTTCAACGGCGCGCTGCTACCGTCCTGGAACGACCGGCGCTGCGAGCACTGCCGACACTACCTGACCGCCCGCTGCCCGCACATCGACGAGTTCCTGGACGACGTCGATGACCTGAGCCCCGAGTGAGGGGAGGGGCCCGTGCGCGGCGTGCTGATCGGCCGCTTCCAGCCGTTCCACGGCGGGCACCTCGAGGTCGTCCGGCACGTGCGCAGCGAGCGACCGCCGGAGGGGCTCGTTCTCGGGATCGGCAGTGCCCAGGAGTCGTACACCGAGGCGAACCCGTTCACCGCGGGCGAGCGGTTCGAGGCGATCGAGCGGGCCCTCGACGAGGCCGGGATCACCGGCTGCGCGATCGTCCCCATCCCCGACATTCAGCGGCACGCGGAGTGGGTCGCGTACGTCGCCGCCCTCCTGCCGCCGTTCGAGCGGGTCTACACGAACAATCCCCTCACGAGGCTCCTGTTCGAACGCGCCGGCTACGCGGTCGAGAGCCCGCCGCTCTACGACCGGGGGCGCTACGAGGGGGTCGCGATCCGTCGCCTGCTCGCCAGCGGCGGCGACTGGAAGCGCGCGGTGCCCCCCGCGGTCGCAGCGTACCTTGAAGGGATCGACGCGCCGGGGCGGCTCCGCCTCCTCGCCGGGCGCGGCGACCGCCCCGCGCCGTCGGCCGGGCGTCCATGACCGAGCCGCCCGACGAGGCCCCAAAGGGCGGGAAGTTCCGGCCCGTGCCCGAGTGGGTCGGACCCACGACCCGGCTCGTGCACGGGGCCCGGCGGCCGGACTGGAACGCCGGGGCGGTCGTGCCGCCGATCTACCAGACCTCCACGTTCCGTTTTCCCGCGGAGCGCTCGGAGGCCCGGGAGCGCGGACGGGTGTACCTCTACACCCGCAACGAGAACCCGACCCTGGACGTGCCGGCCGAGACCCTCCGCCAGCTCGAGGGCGGCGAGTCGGCCCGCCTGTTCGCCTCGGGGATGGGCGCGATCTCCTCCGCGGTCCTCGGGCTCGTCGCCTCCGGAGACTCGGTCGTCGCGCTGCGCGGCATCTACGGGGGCACGACCGACCTCCTCCGCCAGTTCCTGCCCCGGTTCGGGGTCGCCGTGCACGAGATCGGGGGGACGGAGGCCCGGGAGCCGGAGGCGCACATCGCCCGGGGGACCCGGCTCGTCGTGCTCGAGACGCCGACGAACCCCCTCCTTCAGGTCCACGACCTGACCCGGTGGGCGGGGGCGGCCCACGCGGCCGGGGCGATCCTGCTCGTCGACAACACGTTCGCGACGCCGATCAACCAGCGGCCGATCGCCCTCGGGGCCGACCTGGTGGTCCACAGCGCCACGAAGTACCTCGGAGGGCACTCCGACCTGGTGGGCGGCGCCCTGGTCGGCCGGCGGGAGCTCCTCGACCGGATCGACCCCAAGAGCTCGCTCGGCGCGCCGCTCGACCCGTTCGCGGGATTCCTGCTCGACCGAAGCCTGAAGACCCTCGCCCTCCGGGTCGCCCGGCACAACGAGAACGGTCGACGGGTCGCCGCGGCCCTCCGCGACCATCCGGCCGTCGCCCGGGTGCACTACCCGGGCCTCGGAAGTCCCCAGGAGGAGGCGATCGCCCGGCGCCAGATGACGGGCCGGGGCGGAGTGGTCGCGGTGTCGCTGCGCGGCGGAGCCCCCGCCGTCGAGCGGTTCCTGGACCGGCTCCGTCTGGTCGAGATCGCGGCGAGCCTCGGCGGGGTCGAGTCGCTCGTCAGCGTGCCGGGGCTCACCTCGCACCGGGGTCTCTCTGCCGACGAGCGCGCGGCGCTCGGGATCGACGACGGACTGGTCCGGCTCGCCCTCGGGATCGAGGAACCCGAGGACCTCCTCCGGGACCTCCAAGAGGCGCTCGACCCGCTCGCCTGACCGGTCGGCGCCGGCACCCTTATAGGTCGAGGTTTCTCGTCGGCCCGGCGCGCCACTGTAGCTCAGTCTGGCAGAGCGGCTGATTCGTAATCAGCAGGTCGGGGGTTCAAGTCCCTCCAGTGGCTGGCTTTCCCGCCCTCTGGTTCGTCCTTCCCCCCGCCGCCCGTTCGGACGGCGGACTCCGGCGAGAGGCGTGAACGAAGCCCCTGCCGGGTCGGCGTCTCTCGCCCGGCGAGCCCTGGAGCGGAGCCGGAAGCGCCGACCCCCGGCCCGTACTCCGGCACCACGGAACGACTCGCCGAGACAGGCCGTCGGGCGACCGTCGCCGGGACCGCGTCCCCGCCCCCCGTCGTGGGAACCAGGATCTCCAACCCGAGTCGCTTCAGTCGAGGGCTGGCCCGGCGGCAGTCTCCCTCATCAGGCCGAGGCCGCTACGCCCCGGGTCCGGAGGAGCGTTCGCGTTGAGGCAGCCGATCTACGACGCACGGTACGCTCGCCCCGGATTGTATTGGGGCAGCCAGCCCACCCAGCTGGCCCGGAAGGTCGTTCGCCTCGCTCGCTCACTCCCGCACCCCCCCCGTACCGTGGTCGATCTCGGTTGCGGCGAGGGACGGGACGCGATCTACTTTGCCCGGCAAGGCTACCGGGTCCTGGGCGTGGATATCTCGAGCGTGGGAGTCGGAAAGGCGGAGCGCCGGGCGGCTCGGCTCGGGGTCCCGGTTCGATTTCAAGTGGGCGACATCCGGACCTATCGGTTGAGCCATCGAGTGGACGCGGTGTTCTCCTCGGGCGCCCTGAACAACCTCCCTCGTCGACTTCGGGCGAGCCGATTTGAACACTTCAAGGCGAACACCGCACCGGGGGGGATCAACGCCGTGAACGCCGACGTCCTGAAACCGTACATCCCGCCCCAGACGACGAACCCCTGGGCGACTCCGTTCCGCTCGGGAGAGCTGCTCGGCTACTACTGGGACTGGCAGATCCTGGACTCCGGGCAAGTGGAGTTCATCTCCGACGCGAGCGGCGTTCCCCATCGGAAGGCGATGGACGTGGTCATCGCGCAGAAGCCCGCACTCCCGCCGTCGTGAGTCTTTTCCCCATCCGCTCCGACCACCGGGTCGCCTCCGGATGCAGCTCGGTGGGACCTCCCGCGACCCGGTTCCGAACGGTCCTTAGCGTCCCGGTCGCTGACGTCCGGCGGGAGCGCCCGTCCTCCGAGCGAACTACCTCCGGCGCCTCCCACATCGATCCCCACCGCTCTCGAGCTCCGGACACCGAGCCCTCCACCCCGTTGCGGCCCGGTCCCCTCGAGGGACTGGGGAGACTGCCGGAGAGCGTTCGGGCTCCGGCGAGCGGCCACCAGAACGCGGTTACCCCGGGCAACCAAACCATCAAGCGAAGGGGCCGCCCCGCTCGCGCGGTGCTGTCGAGACGGGACCCGTCGGCCCGCGCTCTCGCGGGCGACCAAAGTAGGATAGTCCCGGCCCCGCTGGAGGTGAGTCGAGATGTCGCGTTCGATCGCCCCCCGTCCGCTGGTCGAGATTCGCTCCCGCGTCTCCGCCTCGCCCGCGGAGGTCTTCCCCCTCTTCTGGGCCGAACTCTCCTCCTCCCTCCTTCAACGGGGCTGGCTGATCGCCGGGGAGCGCGGCGGTCAGCTTCGGAGCACCCAGGATCGGAAACCTCGCCGGGGCCGCGCGCGGCTGGTTCGATGGGAGCCCCCCCGACGGCTGGAGATCGTCTGGGACCCAGAGGCCGACCGGAAGGGGCCGGCCCCGCGGCTCCGCGTTCGGTGCGAGGGCGCGGGTTCGGGAACGACGATCGTGATCGAACACGGCGGGGGAACCGGGTTGCGGGGGGATCCGAGAGAGGAGCAGGGACTGGGCTGGCTCACGTCCGAGGTCGTCGCCCCCCTGCTCCTGGCCGTCGCCCCGGCGCGGTTGGCGGAGTGGTCCGACGATCGATCAGGAGGACGGCCGTCGGGGCCGTCCAGCAAGCGGTACTGGAAGGAACCCGTCTATCACCTGCCCGGCTTTCGCGCGATCCTGGAAGGCCTGGCGCTCCGGAGGGAGGACGTCCTGCTCGAGGTGGGCTGTGGAGGCGGGGCGCTGCTCAAGCGAGCGCTCGCGACCGGGTGCCGTGCCGCCGCGGTCGACCACAGCGCGGACATGCTGAAGGTCGCCTCGCAGCAGAACGCACGAGCCATCGCCGCGGGGCACCTCCACCTTCGGTTGGGGGATGCGACCGCTCTGCCGTTTCCGAACGGGCGGTTCACGTGTGCGGCCATGTCGGGAGTCCTTCCGTGGCTCCCGGCCCCGGAGCACGCGTTCCGGGAGGTGTTCCGGACCTTGCGTCCGGGCGGGCGGTTCGTGGTATGGACCGGCACCCCGAAGATGTACGGAACTCCCACGGCCGGGCCGAAACGAAAGGGCGGCGTGCGATTCTACGACGATCGGGGGCTGGCCCGCTTCGCCCGACGGGCCGGCTACTCCGACGTTCGGATCGACCACCCCGACCTTCGACCCTTCGCGAAGGAGGTCGGCGTCCCCGGGCCGCATCGATTCCTCTTCGGCCCCGAGTACGGTACGCTCCTCTGGGCTCGGCGAGTCTGAACGCGGGGTGGGGTTACCGCTGCGAGTCGACCGGAGCGAGCGGGCGCGCGGGGGACGCGATCCGTCCTCGAAGCGAGGAGTCCGAGCGCGCCCCCACGGCGTGGCCATGGACCCCTCGTTCTAGTCCGCCCCTCGGCTGACCCCTCGAGCGGTCGAGCCCGCGCCCGTGAGCGCGATGGAAATCCCGCCTTCGGGACCGGCCACGGCCCTCGGGGACACGCCCTCCCGAACTCCTCCCCTTCGCGGAACGGACGCCGCCGCGCTAGATCCTTGGCTCCATCCGCCTCGCGGGCGGGCTCGCCGTCGGGGCGAGGCACCGGCCGCGACGGCCCACCGACTCCGCGCGACCGCCGCCCTCGGCGCCGGCGCGGACCCGCCCGAGGTCAGGGCGACCCGGTGGAGCCCGGGTGGAGGGCCTGCTGGCGCCGGATCAGGTCGATGATCCGGGGGTCCTTACGCGCCTCGGTGAACAGGCTCGAGTAGAGGAGCTCGAGCAGGGGCAGCTGGTGGAGCCGGAACGACTCCTCCAGCGTGGCCACGAACCCGTCGAGGTCTCCGAGGGCGTACCGGATGAACCCCATGAAGAACGGCGTGCCGTCCCCGGCCTTCTGCCGCTCGCGGATGCGCTCGATCGACCGCAGCGCCTCCTCGCGATGCCCCCGCTTCGCCTCATAGATGCCCCGGTAGACGTGCGTCCAGGCGCTTCCCGGGCGCAGCCGCTCGAGCTCCAGGATGCCCTCGCCGGCCTGCTCGAGCTCCCCGTGACCGAGGTAGTACTCGGTGCGGTGCGCGATCGTGCGGAACGGGACGAGCGGCTGGGTCCGCTCCCAGAACGCGAACGCCTCGGCGTCCCGCCCGGCGTAGCTGTACGCGCGTCCTAGGAACGCGATCACGTTCACGTCGAGCGGGTCCAACCGGTAGGCCTCCTCGAGGAGCCGCGCGGTCGAGTCGATCCGGCCCTCCCCCGCCTCGATCTGACCCAGCCACCGGTACGCGTCGGCGGCGCTCGGATTGAGTTCGATCGCCAGTCGCGCCTCGCGTTCGCTCGCGGCGGTCTCGTCCTCGCCGAGGAGCAGCCCCGCCATCGCCGAGTGGGCCTCCGCCAGCCGGTCGTCGAGCGCGAGCGCGCGCTCGATCCGCTCGCGAGCGACCCGGGTCGTCCGCCCGACCGGTTCCGCCCCCTCGGTGATGAGCCAGAGCAGGCACTCCGCACTGCCCACCAGCGCCCGGGCGAACGTCGGATCCCGTTCGCTCGCCTCCTCGAACAGCCGCAGAGCGTGACGGACGCTCGTCTCCGAGGCCTTTTCGCCCCAGAGCTTCTGGGCTTGCAGGAACCGCGCGTAGGCCTCGAGGTCCCGGGTGTCTGGCGGGCGCGGCGCGAACTCGGGTCGGAGCTTCCCGGCGATCGTCGGGACGTGTCGCGCGAGCGCGTCGGCGATCTGGGTCGCGATGTCGTCCTGGATCGCGAAGATGTCGTCGAGCTGACGGTCGTAGCGCGCCGCCCACCGGTGCTCCTCGGTCTGGGTATCGATGAGCTGGGCGGTGATGCGCAGTCGGGGCCCGGCCCGGCGGATGCTGCACTCGAGCACCGAGCCCACCTTGAGCCCGCGCCCGATCTCGAGCGCGGTCTCGTGGCTGTTCTTGTAGTGCATCGTGGTCGTGCGCGCGATGACCCGGAGCCCGGAGACGTGCGCCAGCTTCTCGATGAGCTCCTCGGTCATCCCGTCCGCGAAGTACTCGTCGGAGGCGTCCGGGCTGATGTTCGTGAACGGCAGCACGACGATCCGACCCGGGTCGAGGTCGGCGAGAGCGGCGCTTCGCGCCGGCCCGGCGGCGGCCGATGGGGTCGGCCCGCCGAGGCTGCCCGGGGCGACGTGGACGAAGGCGCCCGCCAGATCGTCCCGCACGACGGCCGCGCTCTCCCAGAACCGCTTGTTCTCGGGGTCGCCCGCTCCGAACAGGTCGTCGAACCGCAGGCGGTCCTCTCCTGGCGAGATCCGCTGGGCGCTGTGCGCGGCGAGGCTCCGGAGCTGGCGCGCGCTCGCGAAGACGGGATGCGTCGCGACGTAGTAGAGCGCCAGCTTCTCGATCTCGCGGAGGTCGTGGCCCTCCGTCCGTGCGGCGAGCCACAGCTGGACCGTCGCGACGAGGATCTTGTCGCCGACCCCGAGGGACGGCACCACGTACTCGTGGTCCGCCGGGATCCGGCTCAGGAGGTCCGGGCCCTTGGGGCGGGCCCGGATCGCCGCCTTGAGATCGGCGAGGGAGCGGCCCCCGCTCCCGGCGAGGCAGTAGCAGACGGCGTGCGGGCGCGGGGTCGGCGGCTCGAGGAACGGGAGCATCGTCTCGTACGGCCAGGTCGCGTCGGGCTTCGCGTCGGCCTCGTCGATGAGGCAGAGCACCGGGCCGTCGATGGCCGCCGCGGACCGCAGCCCGTCGCGGAACGCGGCCTCGTCGAGCTGGGCCAAGTTGAGTTCCCGGTACGTCACCGCCTCCGCGAGCGAGGCGGCGATCTGCTGGACGAGGTAGCTCTTGCCGCTCCCGGGAGCGCCCCAGACGAGGAAGTTCCGCGGCTCGTGACCGCGCGCTCGGTAGGCGGCCAGTACCTGCTGGCGGAAGTCCTTGAGCGTCGAGCGCGTCGTCTCGTCGTACCGGAGGTAGTTCCCGACGATCGTGAACCGGTCGAGATCGAGGTTCCCCAACGGAGCGAGCAGGGCACGGACCTCCGACGCGACCGAACCGAGGGTCGGCGCGTCGGGTCCCGACATCCGCGCAGCGCTACGGGAGCGGAGGCATATGCTTGTTCGTCGCCGGCCCGAGTCCGGGGCCGAGCCCGGTCGCCCGGGCGGTCGACGGGCTTGCCGGCCGGGCCAGATGCCGGTGCCGCGGGTGGACGAACCACCGCCCGGGGAGGAGGGGCGGGAGCCCGGTCGGGGGCGGACGTGCGGGGGCCGTCCGGGCGATGCGGTCCTCCCGCCGATAGGTCGCCTGCTTCACGAGGTCGACGAGGACGATCTCGAGCGCGGCGTACCCCCACAGCGCGACCACCCAGGTCCACGGGATCGGGGTGAGGAACCAGCCGCCGAGGGCGAACACCGAGGCGAGCAGCTGGGTCCCGATCACGCTGAGGACGAGGACGCCCGCGGGTCGCGACTTCCAGAACGGCCCCTTCGTCCGCGTGACGAAGATCACGAAGTGGCCCGCGACCGAGAGCTTGAGGTAGAGCAGCGTCTGCAGCGCGCCGCCCGAGATGTGGAACGGCCCGGTCGCGATCGAGAGGAGGGCGAACGACGACGCGACGCCCACGACCCCGATCGTGCTGGCGACGCGCAGGATGCTGCCCATGCGCCAGGAGACCGGCGTCGGCGAGATCGGGGTCCGATCGTAGGCGATCGCGAGGATCGCCCCGTCGTTGAGCAGGGCGATCAGCACGATCATGAGGGCCGTGACCGGGAAGAATCCGAGCGCGAGGATGCACACGCCGATGAACAGCAGCAGGCGGATCGTCTCCTCGATCCGGTAGATCGCGTACGCGGTCATCCGGGCGAACGTCTGCCGGGCCTGGTGGATCGCCGTCAGGAGGACGCCAAGGCCGGAGGCGGTCAGCACCACGTCGGCCGCCGCGCGGGCCGCATCGGTCGCCCCCGACACCGCGATCCCCGCGTCGGCCTTCTTGAGCGCCGGGGCGTCGTTGACCCCGTCGCCCGTCATCCCGACGATGTGGCCCCGCTGCTGGAGGGTCTCGACGATCTCGTACTTGTGCTCGGGGAACACCTCGGCGAAGACGCTCGCCTGCTCGAGCGCGACCCCGCGCGCCTCCGGGGTGGCCGAGGCGGCGAGGGCGGTCGGCGTCAGCACGCGGTCGGGAAGGCCGAGCTGGCGGGCCGTCTCGGCGGCGATCGCGCTCTGGTCGCCGGTCACCATCTTGACGTCGACCCCGAGCGCCCGGATGCCGGCGATCACTTCGGCCGAGTCGGGCCTCAACGGGTCGGAGAGCGGGACGATCCCGAGGTACCGCCACGGACCGTCGGCATCGGCCCGCGCGACGCCGAGCGCGCGGAACCCCCGCCGCGCGACCTCCTCGATCGCGGCGGAGACCGCGGCGGAGGTCGCGGCATCGGCCCCGACGAGCCGGAGGATCGCCTGCGGGGCCCCCTTGCTGACCCGGACCGGCTGCCCCTCGGGGCCGACGTAGGTCGCCTCCGTGCGCTTGACGACCGGGTCGAATGGGCGGAAGTCGGTGCGTCGATACCCCGGGGGCGTGCCGGTCGAGCCGAATCCCGCGAGGATCGCGTCGTCGATCGGGTCGTGGTCGTCGGGTCGGGAGGCGAGCGCCCCGGCCAACTGGACGTCCGAGGCCTGGGCCGAGCCCAGCGGCAGGGGAGCCCCCGCGGCGAGCCGGTTCTGGGTCAGCGTGCCGGTCTTGTCGGAGCAGAGGACGTCCATGCCGGCGAGCTCCTCGACGGACTCCAAGTGCGTGACGATCGCCTGGTCGCGGGCGAGCGACCGCGCGCCGACCGCGAGCGTGACCGAGAGCACCGTCGGCATCGCGACCGGGATCGCCGCGATCGTGAGGACGAGCGCGAACTCGAGCGACGTGAGGAGCGCGACGCCGCGGAGCAGCGAGACCAGTTCGACGACGATCGCGATCCCGATCGCGAGCATGATCAGCGTATCGCCGATGCGTAGTACCGCCTGCTGGAGGTGGCTCACGGTCTGGGCCTGGGCGACCAGCTGGGTCGTCCGGCCGAGGTAGGAACGGGTCCCGGTCGCGGTGACCTGCGCGGTCGCCTCCCCGCGCCGGACGGTCGAGCCCGCGTAGGCGCTGCCGCCCCCGCTCCGGGTCACCGGCAGCGACTCGCCGGTCAGCGCGGACTGGTCGAGCTCGAGCTCGGCGTCGCCGAGCAAGAGGACGTCCGCGGGCAGGATATCGCCCAACCGGACGCGGACCACGTCGCCCGTCACCAGTTCCCGCGCGGGGATCGTCGTCCAGGCCCCGTCCCGAAGGACGCGCGCCTGCGGGGAGAGCCGGGCCTTGAGCGCCGCGACCGCGTCCCCGGCCTGGTGCTCCTCCCAGAGCCCGACCGCAGCGTTGACCGCAAGCAGCGTCGCGATGATCGCGACGTCGTCCCAGTGCGCGAGCAGGACCGAGAGGACGAGCGCCGCCTCGATCATCCACGGGATCGGCCCCCAGAAGTAGGAGAGGACCTTCCGCCAGGCGCTGACCGTCGGCTCCGCGACCTCGTTGTAGCCGTCGCGCGCCCGCCGAGCCGACGCCTCCGCCGTCGTGAGCCCCGCCGGGGGGCTCGTCGGTGCGGGGCCGACCGGCGGCGGGATCGGAGCGGGCGGTCCGGTCGGCATGGCAGCGCGGCGCGGACCGACACCGCGGCCCGCTAAGAGTTGGGCGAGGGGGGTCGCGGTCCGCCGAGCCGCCGCCCGCTGCGCCCGATAGGTTTTCATGGAGGGGGCCGCCCTCGTACGTCCCCGAGGGCCCGTGGCCGCTCAGTCGATGTCCCCGTACCGCCGGAAGCCGCCCCTCTATCGGCTCGCGCGCGCCCTGCGCTGGGCCGGCACCCTCGTGTTCGTGCTCGTCCTCCTCTTCGTCGCCACCGCGCTCTACTCGGCGTACGAGACCGCGACCTCGAGCCCGAGCGCCGGGAGCTTCTCCACCAACTTCGCGACCAACGACACGCTCGCGGTCACCGGGCAGCTGACGTTCTCGAACGGAGGATTCTACCCGATCGACGGGTTCACCCTGCACCTCAACGTGCGCAACGCCTCGGGGATCTTCATCGGCCAGAGCACCGCCGGGCCCGTCAGCTTCGGTCCGGGCGCGTCGCAGGTGTTCCCGGTCACCTTCTTCCTTCCGATCTCCTCGACCGGGCCCGCGACCTCGCTCCTGACCGAGGATCAGAATCTCGAGGTCGGCGTCTGGGCGAACGCCACGTACGCCTACCTGTTCCCGATCTCGGTCGCGCTGAACGAGTCGAAGGCGTGGGGCGCCCCGTTCGCGGACTTCACCGCGAGTGTCGGCACGCCGACCACGATGGGCGGATCGATCGTCGTCCCCGTCACGGTCCAGTTCCAGAACCACGCCACGTTCGCGGACCAGGGAACGATCCTCTTCACGGTCCTGTCGAGCGAGGGCGCGACCTGCGGCAGCGGGAACCTGGCGATCGACGTGCCCCCGGGCTCGCCGTTCTCCCAGACGACCGACGTCACCCTCGCGAGCGGCTGCTCTCCGGCCGGCGGCTCGCTCGAGACGACGTACGTCACCAGCGAGGGGGTCGCGATCTCGCTGCCCACGGAGGCGATCCCGTGAGCGGCTCGGGGATCGGGATGGTGGGCCGCTTGAGCTACCGGATCCCGTCCCTCAGCTATCGGATCCTCGTCGGGGCGCTCTGGCTCGTCCCGACGGTGATCCTGCTCGTCGGCCTGCCCGCGGCGGTCCTGGCCTCCCTCGGCAGTCGCGGGATCTCGCTGCCGTTCTCCGTCGTGACCGTCTCCGTGTTCGGCTTCGGGATCGCGGTCCTGGGGGCGGCGCGCTCGATCGGCAAGCCGACCCGCCTCTACGGCCCGCTCTCGATCGCCCTCGGCGCGGTCGAGGCGATCTACCTGCTCGTCCTGCTGCGCGCGTCCCCGTACGTGCTCTCGTTGCCGGGCACCGGCGCCACGCTCGGCATCGGGTACGCTTCGCTCATCCTCGCGCTGCTCGTCGTGCCGCTCCTCTCGATCGCTGCGGGGTCCGTCACGACGCTCGAGGACGCCCGCCACCCGCGCGAGCGGCTGCCGTTCGACTACCCGGTGTGAGCGGGGGCCGACCTAGACGCCCTGGACCTGGACCTCGACGATCCGCACGGGCGACCGCGGTCGGTCGTTGGCATCCCGCGGCACGGCTGCGATCTTCTCGACCACATCCTGGCCCCCGCGCACCCGACCGAAGATCGCGTGCTTTCCGTCGAGCCAGGTCGTCGGGGCGAGCGTGATGAAGAACTGGCTGCCGCCCGTGTTCGGGCCCGCGTTCGCCATCGAGAGGACGCCCGGCCCGTCGTGGCGCAGCCCCGCCCCGAACTCGTCCGGGATCTCGTAGCCCGGTCCGCCGGTCCCGTCGCCGCGGGGGCAACCGGTCTGCACCATGAAGCCGGGGATCACGCGGTGGAACGTGAGCCCCGTGTAGAATCCCTTGCGGGCGAGGGTCAGGAAGTTCTCGGCCGTCTTCGGGGCCTTGTCGCGGTAGATCTCCATCCGAATGTCGCCCTGCGTCGTCCGCAGGGTCACGGTCGGGTTCGGCATGACCCCCCCGAGGCCCGGGGACGGATAAGCGGCAAGGGCCGGGGCGGCGGCCGCGGCGGCCCTTGCGCCGCCGCCGGTCGGTTTATCTGCCGGACGTCGGCTAAGGAAGCCCATCGGGCCGCCCTGCGGCCCGAACCGGGCATGAATCGGACGATCGTGGGCATGGGCCTCGTCATCCTGTTGTTCTCGTTCATGCTCCTCGCGTTCCCGATCGTGGTCACGGGCGCCGAGACGTTCGACTTCGAGCAGGAGGCGGGCATCTTCGTGCTGCCGGTCGGCCTCCTGATCATCCTCTTCGGGGCGATGGGCCACAACCCCGAGGCCACGACGGTCGGCGGAGCGTTCGGCAACCTCGACGACGCCCCCCGCCGGCCGGGGGGGAGCGGTCGGGCGCCCCCGGCTCGAGCGCCGCTCGGCTACAATCCGAAGGAGCCGGTCGCGTGCCGGTACTGCCGGACGATCATCCCGTACGACATCGCCATCTGTCCGCGCTGCGCCCGCCCGCGCGCGTGCCGCACCTGCGGCCGGCCCCTCGGGCTCGTGCTCGATCGGCCCACCTGTCCCACGTGCGCCCGGGCCGAGGTGTTCTGCGCGTGCCCCGCCCTGCCGCGGCCGAACCGGGGGCCGCCCGTCGGGCGTCGCGTCCCGAGGGTGTAGGGGGAGGATGCGCGACCACGAGATCCCGCGGGGCATCGCGGCGTTCGGCGCCGAGGCGCCGGTCGTCGTCCACTTCGACGGCGCCTGCCAGCCGCCCCGAGGCGGCGGCCTCGCGGCCTACGGCTTCACGATCGAGGGGGTCGGGCTCGCCTTCCAGGACCACGGGCTCGCGGTGCGGCCGTACGCCGAGCACTCCACCAACAACGTCGCGGAGTACGTGGGCGCGATCCGGGCCCTCGAATGGCTGCTCGAGCACGGGCACGACGGCGAGGTGCTCGTCCGCGGCGACAGCGAGCTCGTGATCCGCCAGATGAACGGGGCATACGAGGTCCGGGCGGAGCACCTGCGCGCCTACCACGAGCGGCTCCGCCAGCTCGCGGGGAGGTTCCGGAAGGTCGTCTTCGAGTGGGTGCCGCGCGAGGAGAACGCGGAGGCCGACGCCCTCTCGAAGCAGGCGCTCGAGGAGCACCGCACGGGGGCGCGCGCGTACCGCCCGAACGGTCGACCGACCGCGGGATCGGGATCCGACGCGGAGCCCGACCCGGACCGAGCCTAGCGGTCAGTTCCAGCGGACGGTGTAGACGAGCGTTCGACCTTCGACCGCCGCCCGGGCGCGGGCGGAGTCGACGTACGTGGCGAACGCGGCGGCGGCGTCCAGGGAGAGCTTCGGCCGCATGCCATACCCTCGCGGACTTCCCTGTCCCAGCACGAGTCGTGGGTGGGGGGGTTCCGTGGCCTCGGGTCCGGTCGGGATCGGCGGCTCGGGCTTGCGCAGCACCGCGCTCACGGCCGAGCTCCCCAGTAGAACGTGGTCGGCGTCCGGTGGGAGGAGAGGGACGGCAGGAGGGCCAGCGGAACGAACTCGACCGCGTCGGGCTCCGCGGTCATCGGCGCCGCGGCGAGCAGCGTTCGGCCGTCGGGATTGTCCGACACGGTTCGACAGGCGTTGTCAGACGCACGTCATACATAAACCCGTGACTTCGACTGGAAGCGAGGGGGTCCGCCCGGGGTCCCCTATCGGGGGATCCTGGCGGACAACGGGCTGACCGGTGGCGGCCCGGGAGCCCGGCCCCTTCTTAGGTGACGCGACGCTGGGGCGGGCCGGAGCCGGGGACGATGGCGATCGAGGCGTCGGAGTTCGTGCGGCGGGCCGAGGCCCGCCTGCTCGACCTCTCGGTGGAGTCGCAGCGGGCCGACTGGGTGTACGCGACGTTCATCACGCCGGACACGGAGACGCTCAGCGCCCGCGCGTTCTCGCGGCTCATCGGGGCGACGGTCGACCTCGCGAAGGAGTCGACCGCCCTGGCGCCCGAAGCGCTCGCTCCCGAGGAGCGCCGCAAGCTCCATCTCCTCAAGCTCACGCTGCCGCTGATCGCTCCGTCGGACGCGCGGGAATCGGACGAGCTCACTCGGCTGATCGCGACGATGCAGGGCGCCTACGCGAAGGGGCGCCACGTCCCGCTCGGGAAGACCGAGCCGATCGACCTCCAGGGGCTCTCGCGCATCCTCACCGAGAGCCGCGACCCGGCCGCGCTCGAGGACGCATGGACGGGCTGGCATCGCGTCGGCCGGGGGATGCGCACGGACTTCGTCCGGTACGTGGAGCTCGCGAACCGCGGGTCCCGGGAGCTCGGCTTCGCCGACACCGGGGCGATGTGGCGGTCGAAGTACGACATGACCCCGGACTCGTTCGCCCGGGAGGTCGACCGGCTCTGGCAGGCCGTCCGGCCGCTCTATACGGAACTCCACACCTACGTGCGGCACCGGCTCGCGGCCCTCTACGGCCCCGAGCGCGTCCCGCCCGACGGGCCGATCCCGGCGCAGTTCCTGGGGAACATGTGGGCGCAGTCCTGGGAGGGGATCTACCCGCTCGTGGCGCCGTCGGGAAACGGGCCGACGGTCGATCTCACCGCGGCGCTCGTCGCCCGCCAGACGACGCCCGAGGCGATGGTCCGGTACGCGGAGCGGTTCTTCGTCTCCCTCGGCCTGCCCGCGCTCCCGGGGTCGTTCTGGGAGCGTTCCATGTTCCTCCGGCCCCAGGACCGCGAGGTCATCTGCCACGCGAGCGCGTGGGACATCGACTTTGTGGAGGACCTCCGGATCAAGATGTGCATCGAGATCACCGACGAGGACTTCTCGACGATCCACCACGAGCTCGGCCACAACTACTACCAGCGCGCCTACGCGCGCCAGCCGTTCCTCTTCCGCGACAGCGCCCACGACGGCTTTCACGAGGCGCTCGGCGACACGATCGCGCTCTCCGTGACCCCGGAGTACCTGCGCGAGATCGGCCTCGTGACGGAGGTGCCGGACGCCCGCTTCGACGTCGGCCTCCTGCTGCGGCGGGCACTCGAGAAGGTCGCGTTCCTGCCGTTCGGCCTCCTGGTCGACCGGTGGCGCTGGGAGGTGTTCTCCGGGGCGATCGGCCCCGCGGACTACAACCGGACGTGGTGGGCGATGCGCGAGGAGTACCAGGGGATCCGCCCGCCCTCGGAGCGTTCCGAGGCCGACTTCGACCCCGGGGCGAAGTACCACGTCGCGGCGAACGTACCGTACATGCGCTACTTCCTCGCCCACATCCTCCAGTTCCAGTTCCACCGGGCGCTCGCCCGAGCGGCTCAGTACTCGGGACCGCTCCACCGCTTCTCGATCTACGGCTCGAAGGAGGCGGGGCGCCGCATCGAGGCGATGATGGCGTTGGGCGCGAGCCGCGAGTGGCCGGACGCGCTCGAGGCGATCACCGGCGAGCGGCGGATGGACGCCCAGGGCCTGCTCGACTACTTCGCGCCCCTCGCCGCGTGGCTCCGGGAGCAGAACCGACGCGCGGCTCCCGCCGGCTAGGCGCCGCCCCCGGACCTTAAGCGGCGGGACGCCCCTCCCGACGCCGATGCTGCTCCAGCCGGGCGAGACCGTCCTGAGAAGCGCGTACGCCGTCCTCGAGGACGGGGTGGTCCCGGAGGCGTCGCTCGGACCGGGCGTCCTCTACCTCACGAACCACCGGATCGTCTTCGAGCAGGGGCGCCCCCACCGGCTCGGCCGGGCCCGGCCCACGTCGACCGTCGTCAACTCCTCGCTGCTCGAGGTCCACGACGTCGCCGTTCCGCCCCGTCGTCTCCGGGCCCCGCGCCTCCGGGTCGAGCTGACGCACGGGAAGCCGTCGTTCGAACTGCTCGATCCGGCGGGCTGGGCCCACGCGATCGCCCTCGCGAAGCGCGCGTTCCCGGTCCCCGGCGCGACGGTCGTCGAACGGGTGACGATCGAGCGCCAGGTCGTGAAGGTCCGCTGCCGCTTCTGCGGCTCGCTCGCGCCCGAGGTCGACCGGAAGTGCCCGGCGTGCGGCGCCCCGCTCTGACCGCCGTCAGAACGGGAGCTCGCGGAACAACCGGTCGAACCCGGTGCGGGCGAAGTGGAGGGCGAGCGCCCCGGCGATCGCCGCCACCAGGGCGGTGACGAGCGCCGGGCCCGCCACGGCGAAGAACGGCGCCTCGACCGCGATCGCGCCCGGCACGATGATCGCGAACAGCAGCACCATGCCGCTCCCCATCGCGGCGAGCATCGCCGACGGCCGAAGGTACTGGGGCCGGGGTCGCTCCTGGAAGTCGGAGAAGCGTGCCGCGAACACGAGTCCCCAGAGCGTGAGCACCGCGGCGGCCACCAGCGTGAGCCCCACGAGGCCGGCGAGGGGGGCCGGGGCGAGACCGAACAGCACGCCGACCGTCACGCCGAGGACGAGCGCGGAGACGAGGGACGGCACCAGGACCGCGATCGCCTTCGCCCGGAAGATCGTGCGCGGGGTCAGCGGGAAGGCGAACAGGGTCTGGAGCGCGCGGCGCTCCTGGCCCACGGCGGTCGCCGCGAGCAACAGCGCGAAGAACCCGGCGACCCAGCCGGCCCAGACGATCGCGCCGACGAGGCCGATCGAGCGCCCCTCGACCAGCACCAGGACGATGAGGATCACGGGCACGACGAGCAGCGGGAGGAGCTCGCGGCGACGGACGAGGCCCCGGAGGTCCTTCGACACGAGGGCCGCCTCGGCGGTCGAGAGGCCGAGGGCCCGGAGCGCCGGATGCCCGGCCGCGTACTCGATCGGTTCGAGTCGGATCTCGCTGGCCGAGACGACCCAGTAGCGGCCCCGCAGCCGGACCGCGAGCCCGAACAGGAGGGCGGAGAACAGGCTGAGCCCGGCGGCGAACCCCACGGCACCGAGGACGTTCCCCGTCCGGCCGACGAGGACCGCCTCCGTGCCCCAGAAGAACGGAACGACCGCGGTCACGAGCCCGAGCGCGGAGAACCCCTGGAGGACGTCGAGGAGGAAGATCGGGTTGAAGGCGAGCTGGAGGGCGAGGATGACGACGATGAGCAGCACCGCGCGCAGGACGAGTGTCGCGTGCCCCCGGCGACCGACGCTCACCGAGGTCGCGCGCTGCGTCGCCGCGCGGACCATCTCCACCAGGAAGCCGCCTTCGTAGAGCGAGACCCCGGCGAGAAAGGCCGCGAGCCCCCAGACGAGGAACGCCCCGCTCCCGATCGCGAACGGGAGCGTGAGGCCGAGCAAGAGCACGACCGCCGGCGAGTAGGCGTACGCGATGGCCGTCGAGGAGGCGGCGACGTACTCGGCCGGAGAGATCGGGAGCCAGTTGACGGCGTCGCTCATCGAGAACTTCTGCGTCGTCGTGAGCTCGAACATGACGCCGGCCACCAGGACCGCCCCGACGCCGACCAACGGCACGAACGGGAGGAACGAGACCACGAGGGACGCGACGGGACCGATCGCGCTGCCCCCCGCTCGGACCACGAAGTCCGCGCCGGCGAACGCGACGAGGAAGACGATCACGTCGACGATCGCGAGGAAGAGGGAGCGGCCAAGGACGCTCCGGGGATTGGAGCTCGACCGTCCGCTGCGCAGCTGGGAGACCACGAGCACGTCCGCGATCCGGCGGACCCGGTGGAGGTCCATCGTCACCCCGCGCGCGAGAGCGCCTCGACGACCTCGCCGAGGTCCCCGGTGCCGGTGAGCGAAAGGAAGACGTCCTCGAGCGCCGAGCCCGAGAGCCCCGCCCGGGCCCGCAGCGCGTCGACCGTGTCCGAGGCGAGCACGCGGCCGTGGCTCAGGATGACCACGCGGTCGCAGATCGCCTGGGCGATCTCGAGGACGTGGGTGCTGAAGAGGACCCCGACCCCGTCGCGCGTCGCGAGCGACCGCAGGAGGTCCTTCACGACCCGCGCGGAGCGCGGGTCGAGCCCGTTGAGCGGCTCATCGAGGACGAGCAGGCGCGGCCGGTGGAGGAGCGCGGCGATCAGCGCGACCTTCTGCCGCATGCCCTGCGAGTAGCCGCTGATGAGCGCGTTCTCGTGGCCCGCGAGCTCGAGCCCCTCGAGGAACGGCGGGATCCGCTCCTGGCGCGCGGCGGCGTCCAGCCCATACATGTCGGCCACGAAGTCGAGGTACTCCGCGCCGGTGAGGAACTCGTAGAGCGAGGGCGACTCGGGCACGTAGCCGAGGCTCCGCTTGGCCGCGACCGGATCGTCCTGGAGGTCGCGGCCGAGGACGCGGATCTGGCCCGCGTCGGGACGAATGAGACCCATCACGGCCTTCATGCAGGTCGACTTGCCGGCGCCGTTCGGACCCAGCAGCCCCACGATCTGGCCCCGCGCGACGGCGAACCGGGCGTCGACGAGCGCCCGGACGCTCCCGTACGACTTCGAGACCGTGTCCACCTCGAGGACGAGGGGGGCGGAGGTCGCTGGGACCGGACCCGATGCCAGCGGCGTGCCCGTCATCAGCGAAGCACGAGGGGGGCCGCGCCTCTTTAGCTCCCGGTCGAACGGCCGGTGCGTCCCGGCTCAGTTGTCGGATTGGGCCGGCGCCAGCCGGACGGCCCGGGCGCCGAGGAAGACCACGGGGCCCAGCGGGCCGTCCGCCGGCGGGCGCAGGGCGCCCACCGCATGGACCAGCAGTTCGTACGCCGCGTCCTCGGACTCCTCCGGCTCGTCCGTCCGGCGAGAGTCCTCGGGCAGGTAGACGTGCAGCACGCCGCGACGGATCCCGGCCAGCACCGGACTCGAGCCGTCCCGGCGGGTCCAGACCAAGAGACGCCCCTCGGGCCGCTCGACCACGCCGACCCAGCGCAGCCCGCCGAACCAGTGCCCGGTCAACCGAGCGAGCACCGGCCCCGGGTCGGCGCCGGGCGGGAGGCCGACGCTCGCGATCGAGTGGAGCCTCGCCGCGAGGCCGTCGGCCGCGCCCCCGTCCGTCTCGAGCGCCCGATAACCGCCGTCGACGCGTTCGACCAGTCCCTCCCGCTCGAGCCTCCGCAGCGAGCGGGCGAGCGACTCCGGGTGGGCCTGGAGGGCCCGCCGGAGGCCGCTGAAGGCGATGCGTCCGTGGAGCTCCTGGAGCGTCGCGAGCACCCGGTCGTCGAGCCGCGGCGACGCCGCAGGCAGGAGGGGACCGTCGGCCGAGCTCATCGCTCGCCCACCGGACCCCGGGATTTAGGCGGGCGGTAACTCGGCGGTTACCGAGCGCGCCCGCCCGGGCACCCCCGGCCGGCCCCGTGAGCATGTGAGCGGGTCCGGGGTGACCCGGTCAATATCCTTGCACGCCGGCTCTCGGAGACCGGAACGAAAGTTCCGGGAACGAAACGATGACCCACCACGAAGGCGACGAGGACGGCGGATCGAACTACGGCCCCTGGATCTGGTCGGCGTATCGGGCATACAACGAGCTGCTGCGGGAGAAGGTCAAGAAGCGGTTCGAGGCCCAGGAGGGCCCCTGGATGGACCGGGTCGCGGAGCTCCTGGTCGAGATCGTGAACGCGCGCTGGGAGGGCGGCCGCAAGAACGAGCGGACGTCCGAGGAGCTGTTCCAGAAGCTCGACCAGCTCCTCTCGGAGTGAGGGCGATGTCGGCGCCGTTCCCCCTCACGCCGCACCCGAGACCGCCGATCGGCCCCGAGCCGATGCTGCCCCGGCCGCGCGGCCGGCGTGCCTAGGAGGTCCTGTGGCGCTGTCGGCGCTCGAGACCCAGATCACGGACGCGATCGCGGCGATCTCGCCGAGCGTCGCGTCCGTCGAGACCCTGCGGCTCACCGGTCGACGCGGACGACGCGTCGTGGCGGCGCCGGCCGCGGCCTCCGCGGTCGTCCTCGACCGGGCCGGCTACCTCATCACGAACCAGCACGTCGTGGACGGCACCTCCCAGCTCCGCGTCCACCTGGCCGACGGCCGGGAGCTCCCGGGCGAGGTGGTGGGCGGCGACGCGGTCACCGACGTCGCGCTCGTGCGCGTCGAGGCCTCGGACCTCCCGGCCGCCCGGCCGGGAAGCTCGGAATCGCTGCGGGTCGGACAGTTCGTGCTCGCCGTCGGCAACGCCCTCGGCCTCCCGGGCGGACCGACCGTCTCGGCGGGCGTCGTGAGCGCCCTCGGCCGACCCCTTCCGGGCTCGGACTTCATCTTCGAGGGGCTCGTCCAGACCGACGCGGCGATCAACCCCGGGAACAGCGGGGGCCCGCTCGTCGACCTCTCGGGGTCGGTGATCGGCATCAACGCCGCGATGGTCCCGTTCGCGCAGGGGGTCGGCTTCGCGATCCCGTTCCACGCGGTGGCCCGGATCGCGGACGAGCTCCGTCAGAAGGGGCGGGTCGTGCGGCCGTGGATCGGCGTGCAGGTCGCGGACCTCGGGCCGGAGCTCGCCCGCCAGTACGCCCTCGAACCCCGCTCGGGCCTCCTGGTCGCCGAGGTCGTGCCCCGATCGCCCGCGCACCGCGCGGGGCTGCGGGCGGGCGACGTCGTCCAGCAGTTCGGGCCGTTCGAGGTCCGCTCGGTGCGGGACCTCCTCGAGGCGATGTCGAAGTTCCCGGTCGGGTCCGACGTCGCGATCGGGTTCCGTCGGCGCGGCAGCGCGCTGTCGGCCAGCGTGCCCCTGCAGGAGAGCCCCGAGGCCCCCGCCGCCCGGTGAGCCGATCCGTCCCGGCGAGGTTAACCCCTTCCGGCCCGTGGGGAGACCGGAGCCCCCCATGACCGTGACGTTCACCCTGAAGCGCGCCCCGAACTACCGCATCGCGTCGATCCGCTGGAAGGGCCCGTGGAGCGACGGGAAGATCCACGCCCAGTTCCTCAAGGTCGCGCATTGGGCGAACGACCACCGGCTCCGGACCGGCAAGTGGATCTTCCTCGAGCCCGCCGACCGGACGTGGGAGGTCGGGCTCGAGGTGAAGGGCCCGGCGAAGAGCGGCGGGGGGATCCGCGTGCGGACCCTGCCCGCGTGCCGGGTCGCGAGCGTCGTCTACGATCCGAGCGTCGTCTCGCCCGAGGTCGTCTACCATGCGCTCAACGACTGGACCCGGGCGCGGCGCAAGGACCGGACGATCCGCTCGGTCGGTCCCTCGCGCGAGGTCTACGACGGCGACCCGTGGACGGACCGGAAGGCGGCCGCCCACGTCGACACCCAGTACACGGTCCGCCCGTAGGCGGAGCCCCGCGTCACCGAGGTCGACGGACCCGGTCCGTCACTCGAGCGGCCGGAGGGCCCGCCGGACGAGGACGATCGCGATCGCGAACAGGGCGACCATCCAGCCGAAGAGGCCGAGCAGGTAGATGCCCGGGCCGTAGGGATACGCGGCCGAGCCGAAGAACACCTCGCGCAGCACGTTGACCGCCAGCGAGACCGGATTGTACTGCGAGATCGCCTGGAGCCAGGAGGGCATCGTCCCCCACGGGTAGAGCGCGTCGGACGTGAGCAGCACCGGCAGGTTGATCGTGTTGACGGCGGCGAAGTAGGTCTGCGGGACGTCGATCAGGATCCCGAACGTGAGGAACAGCGTCGCGAACATGAGCGACAACAGCACGATCGCGGCCACGACCTCGAGCGCGCCCGTGACCCCGACGTTCGCCGTGATGTCGAGCCCGTGGAGCGGCGGGAGCTGGGCGAAGGCGAGGGCGAGCCCGAGGACGAAGAACGCGAGCAGGATCGGCTGCGCCGCGCTCGCGATGAGCCGGCTGCCGAACACCGCGGCGGAGGGGGCCGGCGTGCCGCGCACGCGCTTGAAGATCCCGAACAGCTTGTCGAAGATCACGTTCGCGCCGGCGAAGAGGGTCGCGGTGACGGCGACGAAGCCGACCATCCCGCACGCGAAGTACGAGTAGTACGACGGCGCCCCCCGGAACAGGTAGTCCAGCGCGGCCTGCAGCGTGGGGAACTGCCCCGGATACGGACCGACGTACGCGCTCGCGTTGATCGTGAACCCGTTGCCGAACAGCAAGAGGTACAGGATGGGCAGCAGCAGCGACGTGAAGATCGCGGCCGGGTTGCGTCCGAGCTTGAGGAACTCGCGGCGGGTGAGGGCGACCAGTTCCCGGAACATCAGCGCCTCATCTGCCCGCGGATGCGGTTCAGCATCACGGCGCGGTCGGTCGCGGTCATCCCTTCGCCGTCCTCCCGGAACTCCCGGCCGGTGAACTCGAGGAACACCTCGTCGAGGCTGGGGCGCTTCACGCTCACGCTGGTGACGCCGACGCCCGCGCCGGCGACCGTCTCCACCGCGAGGGGGACGAGCGTCTCCCCGCTCGAACACTTGATCCGGTAGCTACTGTCCTGGCGCTGGACCGTGCTCACCCCGGGCAGGGCCTTGAGGGGGTCCGAGAGATCCTTGTCGGCCGAGGCGGCCTTGAGGGTCACCACGTCGCCGCCGAGCCGGTCCTTGAGCTCCCCCGGCGAACCGGTGGCCACGATCTCCCCGTGGTCGATGATCGCGATCCGGTCGCACATCGTGTCCGCCTCGTCGAGGTAGTGGGTCGTGACGAACACGGTGAGCCCCGTGTCCTTGCGGAGCTTCTGCACGAAGTCCCAGAACCCGGCCCGGCCCTGCGGGTCGAGCCCCAAGGTCGGTTCGTCGAGGAACAGGATCTTCGGCTGGTTGATGAGACCGACCGCGAGCTCGAGCCGGCGGCGCATGCCGCCCGAGTACGTCTTCGCCAGCCGGTCGGCGGCGTCGTTGAGCTGCATGCGCTCGATGAGGGCGTTCGCGCGCGAGCGCGCCTCTCCCCGCGCGATCTGGAAGCAACCGGCCGCCACCTCGAGGTTCTCCCGGCCGCTCAGGTCGCCGTCCGCGGTCGACTCCTGGAAGATGACGCCGATGCGCCGCTTGATCTGCTCGGGCTGGTGCATCACGTCGAGCCCGTCGACGAGCGCCTTGCCCGAGGTGGGTCGGAGCCCCGCCGTGAGCATCGAGACCGTGGTGGTCTTGCCGGCGCCGTTCGGGCCGAGGAAGCCGTACGCCTCGCCGGGCTCGACATGGATCGAGATCGCGGTGACCGCCTTGACCTTCCCGCCGTAGATCTTCGTGAGCTTGTCCGTGACGACCGCTTGGGGTGCTGGCATCGGGTTCGAGTTCCTCCTTAGTTGTTCTTGAGCCGGCGCAGGCGCTCGACGACCTCGTCGATCTGGCCCTCGATCGACGCGGTGGAGGCCGGTTCCGCCCGGTGGAGGTCCTCGAGATAGGACGCGAGGCCCCGCAGCTCGCGCGCGACGTCCTGGACGGAGCGCGTGGCATGCGGGAGCGCCCAGTCCCACTCCTTCGCCTCCTTCGTCTCGACGAGCTCGTAGCGCCCGTCGTCGCGCTTGCGCAACGTCCCCTCCTTGACCATCTCTTCGAGCAGCGGATACACCGAGCCGGGCGATGGGCGCCACCAGCCCCGCGTCATGAGCTCCATGTCGTCCATCACTTCCGCGCCGTTGCGCGGCCGGCGGCGGACGATCATGACGACCCAGTTGCGGAGCCCCCGCTTCTTGTGGGTGTGCCACATCGGATTTCCGATATCGGAATTCCGATACCTGTATTTGGCGTTGACGCACGTCCGGCGCTCGATGGCCGTGAGCACCGTCCGGACCCGGCGGGTCGAGGTAGTAGGCTAGATATCCCCGTCGGTCCCTCGCGGAGCCGTCCCCCCATGAGCGCTCCTCCGCCGCCGAAGACCGAGCAGGACCAGAAGGGCGCCCTCCGGCTGAGCACGGCCGCGGGTCTCGGGCTGGGCGGGGCGATCCTGGGGATCGTGCTGCCGATCGTCTTCGTCCTGCTCGCCACGTACAACCCGGGGGGCTTCTTCACGCTCGCGCCGCAGCTCGTGGAGACGACCTCGATCCTGGTCCTCGCCGGCGCGATCCTGCTGCTGCTCTCCTTCTTCCTCTATCGTCGGAGCTTCGCGGCCCTCCGGAAGGTCGACCCCCGGTTCTATGCGGCCTCCGTCCTCTGCCTGATCGGCTCGATCGGCTTTCTCCTGATCCTCGTCGCCGCGGCGTTCGTGGTCGGCAATTCGAGCTCGCTCCTGTCGTGCGTCCACGGCCAACCGTCCCATGCGCTGTCGTGCCTCCGCTCGGGGGAGCCGCTCGGCGCCTACACGGCGCTCGTGGGGTTCTGGCTCGGCTGGATCGGGGGCGTCGGCCTCGTGCTGGGCCTGTTCTTCGCGGGGAGCCGCTTCCAGCGGGGAGCGATCTCCGCCGGGGGGGCGCTCTACGCGCTCCTGCTCATCCTCCTGGTGGGCCCGTTCGTCTCGCTCGTCACGACGGTCCCGGGCATCGAGTACGTGGTGGTGCTGGTCCCGGTCTTCTCGATCGCCGCGCCGGCCCTCGTGCTCTCCGCCCGGGACGTCTGACGGGCGGCCCGACGCAAGCGTAAAGCGGCCCGGCGCGAGGCCGGCCACCGGAGCGACCCCATGCCCGAAGCCCCTCCTCCCGTGCCCCCCGGCCACGAGATCGCGACCGTCGGCAGCGGCTGCTTCTGGTGCACCGAGGCGGTGTTCTCGGACCTCGCCGGCGTCTCGAGCGTCCTGCCCGGCTACTCCGGCGGCTCGGTCGCGCACCCGTCGTACGAGGACGTCTGCGCCGGCGCGACCGGTCATGCCGAGGTCGCCCAGATCGTCTTCGACCCGAAGGTGCTGTCGTACCACGACCTGCTCTCGATCTTCTTCACGACCCACGACCCGACGACGCGCGACCGCCAGGGGAACGACGTCGGCCCCCAGTACCGGTCCGTGATCTTCTACCGGAATCCGGAGCAGCAAGCGACCGCCGAGCGGGTGCGTCAGGAGATCACCGACGCCCAGCTCTATCGACGCCCGATCGTGACGGAGATCGTGCCGTTCCAGGCGTTCTATCCGGCCGAGGCGTACCACCGGAACTACTTCCGCGAGCACCCCGAGCGGGCGTACTGCCAGGCGATCATCGCCCCGAAGGTGGCGAAGTTCCGCAAGCAGTACGCCGACCGGCTGCGGCCGGGCGTGTAGTCGCCCGCGCGCCCCGCCTTAGAGCGCGAGCGCGAGGTAGGCGAAGTAGGCCGCGAACCCTGCCAACAGCGCGGTCGACAGGACCGCGACCCAGCGGCCCATCGTCGGATAGCGTCGGCTGCCCCGGTAGATCGCGAGCGGGAAGGCGACGATCCACGCAGCGATCCCGGCGAAGATGCCCACGAACAGGACGATCCCGCCCAGGTACGCGAACGCGAGACCGGCCGTGAGCCACCAGACGATCTGGAACGGGTTGCTGAGCCCGACGCCCAGGGCGTAGGAGAACGTGTGGACCCGGTCGACGGGGGTCCCCGCGGGCTCGAGCCGGTGGCTCCAGACCCGGTACGCGATGACGACCATCACGACCGCCCCGAGCGCGTAGATCGGGCGAAGGACGGCGTCGAGGTCGATCGCGGACCGAAGGGAAAAGACGAGGACCCCGAGGATGAGGTCCGCGGCCATCGCGCCCAGGCCCGTCACGAGGCCGGCCGTCGGACTGCGGACCGCGAGCGAGGCGATGAGCGCGTTCATCGGGCCCGGAGGGATCGTCAGCGACAGCCCGAGCGCGATGCCGAAGACGAGATCGTAGACCGCGGCCAGGGCAGCCTCACCTCACGCGTCGGGGGCGCGGGGCGGCGGGGTCACATCCCGACCGGATCGCCTTCGGTCCGGGCGGTGAGCGTGATCGTCGCGCCCTCTCGGACCGCCCCGGAGACCGGACAGAGGTCCTCGAAGATCTCGAGGCAGTGCTTCACCTTCGGCTCGTCCGCCGGGTCGATGGGCTCGGCCCGGATGGTGACCTCGAGGCGCGTGACCCGCAGGCGACCCCTCGCGTTCCGGCCCAGGATCGGGCGAACGCTGGTCGTGATCGGGCGGACGCCGACGTGCGACCGGACGAAGCAGGCGTGCAGCGTCGACGACATGCACTGCCCGACGGCGAGGGCCAGCGACTGGACCGGGGACGGCCCCGCGCCGCCCCCCGTGGGCGCCGGCTCGTCGACGACCAGGGGGGCGATCGTCGCGCCCTCGAACGTCGCCTGGAACCGGTAGTTCTCCTGCTGCACCAACCGCACCCCGTTCTCGGGTTCCGCCATCGTCCCGCCCCCCGGCCCCGAGGGGCCGGGCTCTCATAAGTCCCGGGCCCGCCCGGGGCGAGCACCCTAAGCCCCCGGCGTCCCTCGTGGGTCCGATGGACGTCGGCGACTCCGTCTCCCGACCGGCCGTGCCGGTCCACGATGGGGGGGCCCCGGTATCGCGATTCCGCCCCTCCCCGTTCGAGCACGGCGGCACGGCCCTCGGATGGAGCGGAGCGCTCGTCGGCCTGGGGGCGCTGGTCGCGGCGGCGGCCGGCGCGTGCGCCGCCGGGTTCGGTGAGGCGACCGCGATCGGCGGGGTGGTGCTGTTCCTCGCCGCCGGCGTCGTGGCCGGGCTCGAGCGACCGGAAGCGGTCGGCGCGCTGGCCGTCGGCGGGATGGTGTGGGTCTCGCTCGGCAACGCCACGCAGTTCCCGGGGGCGCCCATCCCCGGGACGTGGGCGGTGGGCGCCGCGGCGGTCGGTGGAGCCCTCATGTTAGGCGGTCTGTTCGCCTACCGAGGGGTCCGTCGCGGGCCCTCGAGGCAAGGGCACCCCGCTTAGGGACCGGTCGAGGGCGGGACGACCCGGGCGGTGGTCGTGGCGACCACCGGTTTCCAGAACAAGGCCAGGAGTCCGCCGATCAGCACCAGCAGGAAGCCGATGACGAACCCGCCGAGCGCGAACGGGAGGCTGATGACGCCGAGCACGATCGCGAGGATCCCCCACAGGATCCGGAGCGCCGGTACGGCGGCCATGAGCAGGCCGTCCACGATCAGCAAGAGCCCCACGACGAGCCCGATGAAGAAGAATCCGCCGAACGGGAGCGCGAACGCCGCCACGACGAGCCCGATGACCGCGAACAGCAGGCCCGCGAGCAGGACGAAGATCCCGCCGAGGATCGTGAGCACGGCCGCGCCGATCGGTCGCTCCATGGAACTCGTCCCCCCACGCCCGAGGCGTCTATAAGGGCCTGCCGACGGGCGAGCGTGCGGGCGTTGGCGTCGCGCGCGGTCCGGCCGTCCTCGGGGCGCGACGCCGCGGCCTATTTCTACCGGAAGCGAGGTCGGCGACGGTGGTCGGCCCGCCGCCGTCGGCTCGATGGATGGTGCCGGCCCTCGTCGCGCTGTTGCTCGGCTCCAGCCTCGCGGCCGTGGCGGTCGCGGTCCCGGGCGCTCCGTCGATCGATCGAGCGGCGAACCCGTCCGCCGTGACCGTCCCATCCGCGCTCGACGGGCCGTCAGCGCCGCCCGCCGGGCCGCGACCGTCGGCCGGGGAGGGCTCCGTGCTCTCCACGATCGACCTCGTGGACAACCGGACCCTGCCCGGCGCCAACCAGCCGGCGACGCAGGACACCCCCGAGAGTGTCGTCTACGATCCCGTGAACGGCGATCTCTACGTGCGCGGCGACCCAGGCACGTCGCTCACCGTGGTCGACGGGGCGGACGACTCTGTCCTGCAGGAGATCGCGATACCGCCCTCGCAGAACGATTACAGCGAGGCGGTCACCATGGCCGTCGACCCCGCGACCGGGGCGCTCTACACGACCAACGCCCAATCCTCGAACCTCTCGATCGTCAGCAGCACCTCCAACACCCTGCTCGGCACGGTCACGGTGGGCGGCGCCCCGAACGGGATCGTCTACGATCCCACGAACGGCTTCCTCTACGTCACCGAGTGGGCCGCGCCCAAGGTCGCGGTCGTGAACCCCGCCTCGGACTCGCTGGTCACGTCCATCGACGTCGGCACCGAGCCCGGGGCCATCCTGTTCGATCCGATCAGCGACCGCGTCATCGTCGCGAACTACGGGTCCGACAACGTCTCGATCCTCAACCCCTCGACCGAAACGCTCGTCGCGACCGTGGTGGCAGGCGCCCATCCGAACGCCCTCGCCCTCGACACGGACGACGACCTCGTGGACGTCGCGAACTCCGAGAGCTCCCCGGGCACCGTCACCGTCGTACCCCCGGCCGATCCGTCGAGCGCGTACAACCTCAGCACCGGTCTCTTCCCGGCGGCGCTCGCCTACGTGCCGGTCGCCGACGAGCTGTTCGTGGGGAACAGCGCATCCGGCAACGTGACGATCCTCAACCAGAGCACCCGGCTCGCGGTCGCGAACCCGAGGACGGGTTCGGCGCCCCAGGCCGAGGCGTTCGACGCCGCGAGCGGGGACGTCTACGTCGAGAACGCCGAGTCGTACAACGTCAGCGTCCTCAACGTCTCGACCAACACCCTGGTCGCCTCCGTAGCGCTCGACAACTCGTACGATTACGGCCTCGCCGTCGACGGAGCGACCGGGGACCTTTTCGCCGTCAGCGAGGGGTCGTACAGTCTGAGCGGCGAACCCCCGCACGCGCAGGCGAACGCGACGGTGATCGATCCCGCGACGAACACCGCGATCGCCTCGATCCCGCTCAACGTCTATCCGGTCGCGCCGACGTACGACCCGGTCGCGAACCTGCTGATCGTCGTGGACCGCGGGGGCAACGATGCCTACTTGCTCGACCCGAGCACCGATGCGATCGTCGACGTCGTGCCGGTGGGGCTCCTGCCCCAGGACGTCGCCGTCGACACGACGACCGGCGCGCTCGCGTTCGTCGCGGACGGACTCGACTTCCCGTACGAGGGCGGCGTCACCTTCCTCACCAGCGCCTTCGCCTTTGCGAAGAACCTGACGACCGGCTACGATCCCAGCGGGATCGCGTTCGACCCGTCCAACGGCTACTTCTACGTGCCCGACGAGCTCGGCAGCAACGTCACCGTCCTCGATGGGGCAGACGACCAGGTCGTGACCGTCATCCAAGACCCGACGACCGCCGAGTTCGTGTCGGTCGCCTACGACCCGCACAGCGACGAGGTCTACGTGGGCGACCAGAGCAACGGGACGGTGGCGGTGATCGACCCCGCGGCCGAGCAGATCGTCGCGTGGGTCGCCGCGGGGTCGGAACCCGTCTCGATCGTGTCCGATCCGACGAACGACACGCTGTTCGTCGCGAACGAGGGATCGGACTCGGTGACCGTCATCGCCGATGCCACGAACACCGTGGCGACGACGGTGACCCTCTCCTACGCGTCCGCGCTCGCGTACGACAGCGCCAACGACCTCGTCTACAACGCCGACAACTTCGCCGGCGACGTCGATGCGTTCAACGCCTCCACCTACGCGCTCGAGGCGGTGCCGATCGCGCTCGGGACGTCGACCTATCCGCACGGGATCGGTTTCGATCCCGCGAACGGCGAGCTCTACGTCTCGTCCGAGTACCAGGGGTCGGTCTCGGTCCTGGGGAATCCGGGGGCCGCGTTGTACCCGGTGACCTTCACGGAAGCCGGACTGCCGGCCGGGACCGAGTGGTCCGTCACCCTCAACGAGACGGTGCAGGTGACCCAGGGGACGGAGATCCTGTTCTCCGAGCCGAACGCCCTCTACCAGTTCTCGGTCGGTTTCGTGCCCGGCTACCGAGCGAACGTCACGGTCGGTACGGTCTCCGTCTATGACGGACCGGCCGCGGTGCTGCTCCAGTTCACCCCGTTCAATTTCTCCGTTACGTTCTCGGAGACCGGCCTGCCGTCGGGTACGGACTGGAGCGTGACGGTCAACGGCGCGCTCAACAGTTCGACCCACGCGACGATCGGGTTCCGCGAGACGAACGGGACCTGGGGGTTCACGGTGGGGGCGGTCTCCCGCTACGCCGCGAACGTCACCTCGGGTACGTTCGTCGTTGACAACGCCTCGGTCGCCGAGGCGATCGCCTTCGCGTACGCTCCGGGCGACGTGGCCTACCCGGTCACGTTCGACGAGGTCGGACTGCCGGCCGCGACCCCGTGGAGCATCGACTTCAACGGCAGTACCGTGAACTCGACTCACGCCTCGATCGGGTTCGAGTCGTTCAACGGCAGCGCCCCGTTCTCGGTGGGGCCGGTGAGCGGCTATCGGCCCAACGTCACGGGCGGCAGCGTCGACGTGGCCGGAGGCCCGGTGCTGGTGCGGATCCAGTTCACGGCGACGTCGGGCGGGACCGCGTACACGATCACCTTCAAGGAGACCGGGCTCGCGCCGTTCACCCGGTGGAACGTCTCGATCGAGCGGCTGGTCGAGGCGATCGGGACCGGCGAGGAGCACAACCTCTCGGCCCCGAACGGGTCGTACACGTTCTTCGTCGGCAACGTCTCGGGCTACTCGGTCTCCCCGGCGTCCGGCCCGCTCGTGGTCAACGGGGCCCCGTTCACCGTCACCCTCACGTTCACGAGCCTCAACGCCCCGCCGTCGTCCGCGTCGTCGCCCGCCTCCGGGACCCCGACGTGGGAGTGGGCCGCCCTCGGCGCGGCGATCGGGGTGGCGGCGCTGGTCCTGGTCTTCCTCGTGGCCCGCCGGAAGAAGCGGACGGCGGTCCCGGCGTCGTCGCCCGGGTCGGAGGCTTCGACGCCCCCCGCGAGCTAGACGACTAGCGGAGCGCGGAGCGGGCCCGCCCGGTCGTCCCGGCCACGGAAAGGCTCATCCTGCCGCCGCCGCATCCGGCGCGGATGGACGCCCGCACCTCCGAGGAGTACGACGCGGACGTCGCGCAGGACGAGGCGCTCGCGGCCGGGGGCCTCTACGAGGTGCCGCTCGTCGAGGGCGCGGCGTGGAAGATCCTCGTGGTCGCGGGAGCCGCCCTGCTGGTCGCGACCGTGATCCTTGAGCTCATGGTCCGCGGCTACCTCTTCCCGATCCCGGAGTACTTCCCGACGGTCCTCGGGTCCGCGTTCGTGCTGGCGGTCCTGCTGGTGGGCGTGCTCTGCCTCGGCGCCGGGATCGCGGCGTACCTGGTGCGCCGACGCGCCCCCGCCCCATTGAAGCCGATCGTGTAGCGGGGGCGCGAACTCCTTAGCGGACGGCGCCCTGCCCTGGCCGATGGCCGCCGAGCCCCCGGTCGCCCTGTGTCCGACCTGCGGAAAGCTCGTGCCGGTGCCCGAGGAGTGGCGGATGGTCGAGTGCCCCGCGTGCCACGCCGTGATCGTGCGGATGGACTCCGACGCCCGCTACGACTGAGCGGCGACGGGCGCGCCCGGGCCGCGTCGACCGGGCCGGCGGCTCGCAAAGTCCTCCGGGCCGAGCAGCCGGTCGAGGTACGGCAGGGCGGAGGCGAGCGCCGCGACCCGGGGCTCGAAGCCGGGGCGGCGAGCGTACGGGTTCACCCAGACGATCGCGTGGACCCGTCGGCGGATCCGCTCGAGCTCGGGACCGAGCGCGTCGCGGTCCCCGAGGTCCCAGCCGTCACTGACGATGACGAGCGTCGTCCGGTCCCCGAGGGCTCGTTCGAAGCGCTCCCCGAGCTCGTGCAGCGAGGCCGCGATCTGGGTGCCTCCATCAGCCCGGTCGATCCGGGAGCCGACGCGCTCGGCGGCGCGGAGGTAGCCGTCCCGTCGTACTTCCGGGGTGATCTCGACGACGTGCGTGCTGAAGGCGAACACCCGGGCGCTCCGCGACGTCGTCTCGAGCGCGTGGACGAGCGCGAACAGGCCGCTCTCGTGCTCGCGCATGGAGCCGCTCACGTCCCAGAAGATCACGAGCTCGGCCCGGCGCGGCGCTGGGGCGCGGTGCCGGAGCTCGGTGAGCTCTCCGCCGTGGCCGAGGGCGCGCCGCAGGGTCGCCCGGAGGTCGACCTCTCCGCGGCGGGCCCGGGACGACCGTCGCCCGGGGAGGGTCGCCACCGTGCGGCGGAACCGGCGCGCGCCGTGGCGGAGGGCGCGGACCTCCGGGTCCGTCAGCGGCTCCACCGGATGCCCGCCGCCCGGGGCGTGCGCGCTCCACGTCCCGATCGGGACCGAGATCCGCTCCTCCGGCTCGGGCGCCCCGCTCCGCCGGGTCCGGCCCCCCGTCCGCGGCGGCCGCCGCCGGGGGCGCAGGACGACCTCCTCGCCGGACGGCCAGGGGGTGGGCGGGAGCGCGTCGCCCGAGGACCAGAACGCATCGAAGGCGCGTCCGAGCCGCTCCACCGCTTCGGGCGACTTCGCCCAGGTCGCGAGACACGCCGAGCGCACCGAGGCTCGATCGAGCAGGGGCAGGAGGTGGAGGGCCCGACCGAGGTCGAGCTCCGCCTCGATGCCGACCGGCACGCCGACAGCGCGGGCGTAGGCCGCGAACTCGGCGAAGCGCGCGAGGCCCGGCGCGCTCGGGCGGACGCTCATCCGCTCGTCTCGAGCGCGGCGCGGCGCTCCGTGGTCAGGAGGCGGAGGTCCTCCGCGTCCTTGACGAGAAAGCCGAGCGTCGAGGCGACGGTGGGGCCGTCGAGCTTCGCCCGGTCCAGCGCGAGCAGCGCCGCCGCCCAGTCGAGCGTCTCCGCGACCCCGGGGCGACGCACGAGATCCGGCTCCGCCCGGAGGCGCTGGACGAACCCCACGATCTCCTCCGCGAACCGCCCCTCGAGCGCCGGGAGCCGACGGCGCAGGATGGCGACCTCCTTCTCGGCGGTCGGGTAGTCGAGGTAGGCGTAGAGGCATCGTCGGCGCAGCGCGTCGCTCAGGTCCCGCGTGCGGTTCGACGTGATCACGACGAACGGCACGACCTTCGCGCGGATCGTCCCCAGCTCCGGGACGGTCACCTGGAAGTCGGAGAGCACTTCGAGGAGGAGTCCCTCGAACTCCTCGTCGGCCCGATCGATCTCGTCGATCAGGAGCACCGGTCGGTGGGGCGGTGTCCCCTCGAGGGCGCGGAGGAGGGGCCGCCGCAGGAGGAACCGCTCGCTGAACACCTCCTTTTCCACGACCTCCCGGGCGCTGTCGTGCTCGTGGAGCCGGATCGTGAGCAGTTGGCGGGGGTAGTCCCAGTCGTAGAGGGCCGAGCGCGCGTCGAGCCCCTCGAAGCACTGGAGCCGAATGAGCTCCGCGCCGGTCACCGCGGCCACGGTCTTCGCGACCTCGGTCTTGCCGCAGCCGGGTTCCCCTTCGAGGAGGAGCGGCTTCCCCAGTCGGGCCGCCAGGTAGACGGCCATCGCGAGCGACGCGTCGGCGATGTAGCCGTGCCCCTCGAGCGCCCGCGCCGCCTCGCCGGGGCTCGGCCACGGTTCCGGGCCGGTCGTCATGCTCCGTCCATCGGGTGGCCCCGCGAGCCGGCCGGCCCCATTCAACCTTTCGACACGCGCCTCCGAGGCGAACCCCTATACCCCACCGACGGTTCGATGGGGATCCATGCTGGTCGACTCGGTCGGCCGTCCGGTGACGGACATCCGCATCAGCGTCACCAAGCGCTGCAACTTCGGGTGCATCTACTGCCACGACGAGGGGCTCGGGCCGGTCGCGAGCCCCCGGGCGCCCCACGGCGACGAGATGACGCCGCTCGAGGTCGAGCGGCTCGTGCGGGTCGCGCGGGAGTTCGAGGTCCGCTCGGTGAAGTTCACCGGCGGCGAGCCGCTGGTGCGCACGGACCTCGAGGAGATCGTCGCGCGCACGGTGGCCCACGTGGGGGACGTGTCGCTCACGACCAACGGTTCGATGCTCGCCCGCCGCGCCGAGGCGCTGCGGAACGCCGGTCTCAAGCGCGTGAACGTCTCGATCGACTCGCTCGACCCGACCGCGTTCCACGAGATCCGCCGCGGGTCGATCGCGCCCGTCCTCGCGGGCATCGAGGAGGCCGTGCGCGTCGGGCTCACGCCCGTGAAGCTCAACATGGTCGTCTTCCGGCCGACGGTCGAGCACATCCCCGAGCTGATCCGCTTCGTCGCCCAGAACGACGGGCTGCGGCTCCAGCTCATCCAGTTCATGCCCGAGCTCGTGGGCCCGAAGAAGGACTGGGCCGTCGACATCGATGGGGTCAAGGCCTGGCTCGAGCGGCGCGCCGACCGGGTGCTGGTCCGCGAGATGCACCACCGACGGATCTACCTGTTCAACCACGCGGAGGTCGAGGTCGTGGACCCGGTCTACAACAACGAGTTCTGCATGAACTGCCACCGGATCCGGGTGACGCACGCCGGCGAGCTCAAGGGCTGCCTCAATCGCAACGACGATCTCATCCCGACGCGGGGCCTCAACGACTCGGGGCTGCGCGCGGCGTTCCGCACCGTGGTCGCCCGGCGCGTCCCGTACTACGGCGGCTACCTGACCGACTATTCCATCCGCGAGCGCCGCGTCGCGCCGCTGGTGCAGCTCGCCGCGATCGATCCGGTCGCCGAGTAGACCGCCCGGCCCCTTCAGGAGCCGCCCGGGGCGCGTGCCGGGGCGCGGCCGTACTTCGTCGCGATGACCTCCGCGAGGATCGCGACGGCGAGCTCCTCGGGCGTCTTCGCGCCGATATCAAGGCCGATCGGCGCATGCAGCGAGGTCCGGAAGCGCTCGGACACGCCGTGGCGCGCGAGGGCCTCGAGGTTCTGCTGCAGCCGGTGACGGCTCGCCAGCAGCCCCACGTACCGGACCGGCGAGCGGGCGAGCGCCTCCAGCACGGCCACGTCCCGTTCGCCCTTCGTCAGCACGACGACGAAGTCGTGATCGTGCAGTGGGAGCTGGGCCGGGTCGATCGTTCCGCTCTCGATCAGTCGGTCCGGCGGCTCGGCGAGGTTCGGCGCGGGGTCGACGACGATCACCTCGAACCCCGCCCGTCGGCCGAGGTGCACGAGCGCGCCCTCGACGTCGTCGCGGCCGCCCTGTCCGACGAGGATGAGCCGATCGGTCGGGAACATCGGTTCGATGAACACCTCGAGCGTGCCGCCGCAGTTCGTCTGGACCCAGAGCTCGTCCGGATCGGTCTCCCGGACCGTCCCCGCGACCGCCCGGTCGGTGTCGACGAGGTGGATCCGCAGCACGCGGGGCTCCCGGCGCTCGAGCGCCTCGAGCGCGGCCGCGACGATCGGGCCCTCGGGGCACCCCCCGCCGAGGGTTCCGGCGGCGATCTTCCCGTCGGGGGTGATCAGGATCTTGAAGCCGGACTTCGCGAGCGTCGAGCCCTCGGTCCGCGTGACCGTGGCGACGGCGAACGGCTCGTGCCGCGCCACGAGCTCGCCCAGATGACGGGCGTAGTGGCCGGCGTGCACGCGCCGAGAATCGATGGGCGCCTCTCTATACTTTCGGTCCCGACGCGCGACGGACCGAGCGAAATCCCAACCTTCATACGGGACCGGCGGTGTCGGCGTGCTACCCTGTCTCAGGGGGATGCGGGCATGATTCCACCGAGCTTCGAGTACTATACGCCCACGACGGTGAAGGAAGCGATCGGACTCCTCGACCAGAATCCCGGCGAGGCGAAGGTGCTCGCCGGCGGGATGAGCCTGATCGCAATGATGAAGCTCCGGCTCGTGCAGCCCGGCGCGCTCATCGACATCAACCGGATCCCGGGCCTCGCCTACCTCAAGGAAGACGACCAGTTCCTCCGTCTCGGGGCGACCACCCGCATCAACGAGGTCAACGACTCCGACATCGTCCGCATGCGCTACCCGATCCTCGCCGACGCGGGCCGGGAGATCGCCGACCCGACCGTCCGCAACATGGGCACGGTCGGGGGCAACATCTGCCACGGGGACCCCGGCAACGATCTCCCCGCGTGCATGCTCGCCCTCAACGCGCAGTTCCAGGCGGAAGGCCCCAAGGGGTCGCGCACGATCGCGGCCCGGCAGTTCTACCAGGACACGTTCACGACGGCCCTCCAACCCAACGAGATCCTGACCGAGGTCCGGGTCCCGCGCCAGGGCGCGGGCTGCGGGAGCGCCTATTCCAAGATGGAACGCAAGGTCGGCGATTTCGCCACGGCCGCGGTCGCCGTCGCCCTGGTCGTCGGGAAGGACGGGGCGATCGCCCAGGCCGGCATCGGGCTCACGAACGTGGGGCCGACGGCGATCTACGCCGCGCCGGCGGCGGAGTTCCTCCAGGGCAAGACCGGGACCGACGCCGAGATCGCCCAGGCCGCGGAGCTCGCGAAGGCGGCCTCGGCCCCGATCGCGGACAACCGGGGTCCGGTCGACTTCAAGCAGGACATGGTCCGCGTCTGGACGCGCCGAACCCTGCGTCGGGCGCTCGACCGCGCGAAGGGGGCGCACTGACCATGGCGATCGATGCGGTCGAAGCGGTCTCGTCCGTGCCGAGCCACTCGGTGAAGGTCGTCCACCTCACGGTGAACGGGGTCCCGCGCGCGTCGACGGTCGAGGCCCGGCTGCTGCTCGTGCACTACCTGCGGGAGCACCTCCGCCTCACCGGCACCCACATCGGCTGCGACACGTCCCACTGCGGGGCGTGCACGGTGCTCGTCGACGGGAAGGCCGTGAAGTCGTGCACGATGCTCACGGTCATGGCGGACGGCAAGGACGTCCGGACGGTGGAGAGCCTCGAGCAGGGCGGCAAGCTCCACCCGGTCCAGGAGGGCTTCACGAAGGAGCACGGCCTGCAGTGCGGCTACTGCACTCCGGGCATGATGATGGCCACCGTGGCGCTGCTCGCCAAGAACCCGCACCCCACCGAGGAGGAGATCCGACGGGGCATCTCGGGCAACCTGTGCCGGTGCACGGGCTACGTCAACATCGTGAAGGCGATCCAGTACGCGGCCGCGCAGGGGACCGCGCCCGCGAAGGGAGGCGCGTGACCATGGGCGAAGCGATCCACGGCGGCATCGGCCAGTCGATCCAGCGGAAGGAGGACGCCCGTTTCATCCGCGGGAAGGGGAACTACATCGACGACGTCAACCTGCCCGGGATGCTGTTCCTCGACATCGCCCGGAGCCCCTACCCGCACGCGACGATCAAGGCGATCCACAAGGAGAAGGCGCTCGCCACCCCGGGCGTGCTCGCGGTGATCACCGGGGCCGACCTCGCGGCAGCGAAGCTCGCGTGGATGCCGACCCTCATGTCGGACACCCAGATGGTGCTCCCGACCGACACGGTGATGTTCCAGGGCCAGGAGGTCGCCGCGGTCGTCGCAACCGACCGCTACGCGGCGGCCGACGGGGCCGCGGCGATCGAGGTCGACTACGAGCCGCTCCCGGTCGTCGTCGACCCGTTCAAGGCGCTCGAGCCCGGGGCGCCGGTGCTGCGCCCGGACAAGGGCAAGAAGGACAACCACATCTGGCACTGGGAGGTCGGCGACAAGGCGGCCACCGAGAAGCTCCTGAAGGAGTCGGCCGTCGTCGTGAAGGAGAAGCTGTACATCCCGCGCATCCACGTCTCCTCGATCGAGACGTGCGGCTGCGTCGCCCAGGTCGACGTGATGGGGAAGCTCACGGTCTGGATGACGACCCAGGCCCCGCACGCGATCCGCACCGTCTTCGCCCTCGTGAGCGGCCTGCCGGAGAACCAGATCCGGATCATCTCACCGGACATCGGCGGCGGCTTCGGCGGGAAGGTGCCGGTCTACCCCGGCTACGTGATCGCGGTCGTCGCCGCCCTCACGACCGGTAAGCCGGTCAAGTGGATCGAGGACCGCACCGAGAACCTCACCTCCGACTCGTTCGCCCGCGACTACCACATCGAGGCCGAGATCGGGGCGACGAAGGACGGCAAGGTGACGGCCTTGCGCGTCAAGACGCTCGCCGACCACGGCTACACGGACGCGGCCGCGAACCCGTCCAAGTTCCCGGCGGGGCTCTTCCACATCATCACCGGCTCGTATCCGTTCAAGTCCGCGTTCGTCGAGGTCGACGCCGCCTACACCAACAAGCCCCCCGGCGGGATCGCGTACCGCTGCTCGTTCCGGGTCACGGAGGCGGTCTTCGCGATCGAGCGGCTCATCGACAACCTCGCGCACCAGATGAAGATCGACCCGGCCGAGTTCCGCCTCAAGAACTTCATCCCGCCCGAGGCGTTCCCGTTCCAGTCCGCGCTCGGCTGGACGTACGACAGCGGCAACTACGCGGGCGCGCTCCAAAAGGCGAAGGGGATCATCGGCTACGACGCCCTCCGCCAGGAGCAGGCGGAGAAGCGGGCGAAGGGCGAGCTGATGGGCATCGGGATCTCGAGCTTCACCGAGATCGTCGGCGCCGGCCCCTCGAAGACGTTCGACATCCTCGGCATCAAGATGTTCGACTCCGCCGAGATCCGGATCCACCCCACGGGGAAGGTCCTCGCGCGGTTCGGCACGAAGTCGCAGGGCCAGGCCCACGAGACGACGTACGGCCAGATCCTCGCCGAGGAGCTCGGGATCCCGGTCGAGAACATCTCGATCGAGGAAGGGGACACCGACACGGCGCCCTACGGCCTCGGGACGTACGCGAGCCGCAGCACGCCGACGGCGGGGGCGGCGGCGGCGATCGCGTCCCGGAAGATCCGCGACAAGGCCCAGAAGATCGCGGCGTACCTCCTCGAGGTCTCGCCGGACGATATCGAGTGGAAGGACTACAAGTTCCAGGTGAAGGGCGTGCCCGGGAAGTCGAAGACGATGGCGGACATCGCGTTCGCCGCGTACACGAACCACCCACCGGGCATGGAGGCGGGGCTCGAGGCGGTCGACTACTACGATCCGCCCAACATGACGTTCCCGTTCGGGAGCTACATCTGCGTCGTCGACATCGACAAGGAGACGGGCCAGGTGAAGGTCCGCCGGTTCGTCGCGGTCGACGACTGCGGGAACATCATCAACCCGATGATCGTCGACGGCCAGATCCACGGCGGGCTGACCATGGGCTTCGCGCCCGCCATGATGGAAGAGATCCAGTACGATCCCCAGGGGAACATCCGGCAGAGCTCGTTCCTCGAGTACCTGCTGCCGACCGCCGTCGAGACCCCCCACTGGGAGACCGCGAAGACGACGACCCCGTCGCCGCACCACCCGCTCGGCGCGAAGGGGGTCGGCGAGTCGGCGACGGTCGGCGCCCCGGCGGCGATCGCGAACGCGGTCGTCGACGCGCTCCAGCCGTACGGCGTGACCAACATCGACATCCCGATCACCTCGTACAAGGTCTGGCAGGCGATCCACGCGAAGGGCGGCCCCTGAGAGGACGGGGTCGCGATGCACGTCGAGGGGACGTTCGAGACGGCGGCGCCGATCGACCGGGTCTACGCCCTCTTTCGCGACCCCGTCGCGTTCACGGACTGCCTCGACGACCCGCACGCGATCCATCCGACGGACGCCGACCACTTTGAGGGCACGATCACGACCGGCGTCGCCTTCATCCGCGGGACGTTCCGGGTCCGGGGGAACTATGGGCCCGGCGCGCCGAACCAGTCGCTGACGGCGCACCTCTCCGGGACGGGCATGGGGAGCGGCCTCGACGCGGACTTCGCGATCCAGTTCGCGGCCGCCAACGGGAAGACCCAGGTGGGATGGAAGGGCGATCTCACGCTCACCGGGACCGCCGCCACCCTCGGCGAGCGGATGGTCCGCGGCACGGTCGAGAAGAAGTCGACCGCGCTGTTCGAGAACGCCCGCCGCAAGCTCGAGGGCCCGGCCTGAGCGGGGCGTCGCCCGGGCGGTCGAGCCGGCGGGCCGTTCGGCTCGGTCGGGGCCCGTCGGCGTTCTCGGGGGCCGTCCCGGAGGGTCCGGGGCGGCCCCCACTCCTCGACTTAGTGGCGGGAGGACTCGTACTCCTCCACGCCTCGCTCGATGAAGAGCCCAGCCTGGCTCGACGCCGACCGCCGTTCCTTCGTCGCGATCTCTCGTAGGCGTGCTGCCAGCTTCGGCTCGAGATAGACGGCCAGCACGGCTCGTTCCCGCTTACGCCCGTTTCGGCTTCCCATTCTTTTCGAACCCCCGACCACCCGGTAGTCGGTCTCCGTTCCCCGGAGGGCACGGAGCAAGGTCGGTCGAACCAGCTTCGTTCACGGTTAAGCCCCTTGCGTTCCCACGGAATAGCGGGCGAAGCCGTGACCCACCCTAGCACGCCCGGGGGGCATCCGACCGCCTACCCCGGGGCTCCCGGCGTGGCGAGGAACTTGCGCGGGGACCGGGCGAACTTCCGCCGGCACCCTTCGGAGCAGAAGTAGTACGTCGTGCCGGCGTGCTCCGCGTGCAGCGGGCTCGAGCGTTCGACCTCCATCGCGCAGACCGGGTCGATCGCCGGCGCCGGGGTCGTCAAGGGCTCCTGAGGGGTGCGCGCGTCGGCGACCGCGGGCCGCTCGGTCCGTCGCACCTTCGTGATCTCGGCGAGGATGCTGAGCGCGATCTCCTCCGGCGTCTCGGCCCCGACGTCGAGCCCCACGGGGTTGCGGATCCGCGCGATCTCGTCCGCCGAGAGCCCGTCCTCGCGCAGGCCCGCGAAGACGGCGCGGGCGCGGGTGCGGCTCGCGACCAGGCCCACGAACGCGGCCGGACCCTTCGCGATGAGGGCGAGCGCGGTCCCGTCGTATTTGCCCATGCTCGCGACCACCACGTAGGAGGCGGGGCCCACGTGCGACGGGAGCTCCTCGACGCGCTCCACGAGCTCGTCGACCTCGGGGAGGTCGCGCGCCGAGGCTCCCGGGGCGACCAGCACGACCCGGTAGCCGAGGACCGGCCCGAGGGTCGCGAGGGTCGTGGCGACCGGCGAATCTCCGACGAGGACGAGCTCCGGCTTCGGTACGTTCGGTTCGATGTAGATCTCCACGGTCCCTCCGCTCTCGCAGACCATCGGGCGCTCGACGACGCCCTCCTCGGGTCGGCCCCGGGCCCCGCCGGGCGAGACCCGCAGGAGGCGGGGTGTCCCCTCCCGGAGCGCGGCCTGGGCCTCGGCGATGAGGAGGTGCTCGGTGCAGTTGCCCCCGACCCAGCCCGTCGCGCGGCCGTCGGGTCGGATCACCGCCCGATAGCCCGGCCGGCCGGAGGTCGGCCGGACGGCCCGCACGACGGTCGCGAGCGCGAACGGGAGACGCTCCGCGCGCAGCGACGCGGCGAGAGCGAGCACGTCCGGGGGTCGCCAGAGCCGGCGCGGGACCGGGTGCTCGGCCGGGGAGGCATGGAGCGCGAGGCGCGGGCCGGCGAGACGCAGGACCGCCTCGGCGACCGGTGCCCCGTCCCGGAACGCTCGCTCGAGCGCCCCGAGCTCCTGCGGCGTATCGACGTCGACGAGGATGCCGGGGTCGTCGACGGGCACTTCGCGGAGTTCGGCCGCGTGCCCGGGGAACATCGCCCGACAGCCCTGGTCGCCCTCGATCGTTTCCGCCTCCGCCACGAGCGACGCGTCGAACAGGACGGGGTTGCCGGCGACGCCCCGGAAGGTCGGAAGGTAGATGCGGCCGTCTCCGGCCCGGGCCGCCGCGATGAGCCGATCGATCGAGGACGGGGCGACGAACGGCTGGTCGGCGAGCACGGTCAGCACGTGGCTCGCGCCCCGGGGCAACGCCGCGAGGCCCGCCCGCAGGGAGCCGCTCATCCCGTCGGCGAAATGGGGGTTCTCGACGACGAGCGTGCCCTCGAGGTCGACCGCCCGCCGGACCTCGTCGGCGTGACTGCCGAGCACCACGACGATCCGACCGACCTCGGTCTCGCGGAGGATCCGGAGGGTCCGCTCCAGCAGCGTGCGTCCGCCGAGGGACACGAGCGGCTTCGGCCGTCCCATCCGGGACGAGAGACCGGCGGCGAGCACGACGGCCACGACGCCCCGGCCCGGCGGGACGGTCCTCGGTGTTCGTCCGCCCCGGGGCGGCATGGCGGTGGGACCGGCCCCGGACGCCTAAGCCTTGCGCCGCCCGCTCCGCCCCCGGTCCCCCCGGGCTAAAGGGACCCCACGGATGGGGCGGCCGGGTCCCCGTGTTCGGGAAGGTGCTGGTCGGGTTCGACGGGTCGGCGCACGCGCACCGGGCGATCGACGCGGCGGTGGAGATCGCGGGTCGGTTCCAGGCCGCGCTCACCATCGCGGTCGTCCGCCCGCCCGAGTCGGAGGAGGCGGCGGGGGCGCTCGAGATGCTCTACCCGCTGGGGGACGACGCCACCCCGCTCGGCATCGTGCTCGAGCGCGCGAAGGCCCGCGCGCTCGCGAAGGGCGCCGCGTCCGTCGAGTCGGTGGTCCTGCGCGGCAACGTCGTGGACGTGCTCATCGGCTTCCTCGAGCGGCAGCACTTCGACCTCGCGATCGTGGGCTCGCGCGGTCTCTCGACCGGCCGTCGCCTGCTGCTCGGGAGCGTCTCGTCGGCCCTGGTCGATCGGGCGCCGTGCCCGGTGATGGTCGTGCGCCCGTCCCGCAAGGGGCCGGCGCGTCCCGGGCCGAAACCGACCGGCGGGACCTGACGGACCGTCGGGTCCGCGTCGCTACGCGACGATCTCGATGCGGCCGGAGCGGCCCATCGACACCTGGAGCTTGCCCCGGAAGTCCTTCACCCAGCCGTCGGTGATGCGGACCTTCTGGCCCACGGAATACTTCTCGATGTCCCCGCCCCAGAGCGTGAGGGTGATCGTGCCGGTCGCGTCCTGCAGGGTCGCGTCGGCGACGCGGGAGGGTCCCCGGACGGTCGTCACGTCGCGGGGGGTCGACACCGCGGTGATCGTCGCTTCGATGTTCGCGTTCGCGTTGGCCTTGAGGGACGAGATGCCGGGCATGGGACGACGGGGAACCCGACCGGGGCATAAGCGTGCCCCCCCTCCCGGGGACCGTTCCCGGAGGGGGACCGCGGGGCCCCGGCTCACGAGCGGGGGTGGGCTCGGGGGCTCGGGCCCCCGGTCGTGAGGCGGGGATCGTCGAGCTGGAACTCGCCGCCACATCGCGGGCAGTCTCGGTGGCAGTGGACGGCCCCGCTCACGGGAGGGCCCAGCGGCGCGCCGCACGCGGGACAGGGAACCGAGTCTGTCGGCCCGGATCCCTCGGCCGGGTCGCCCGGATCGCGCGCGGGCTCGGCCGCGGTCCGTGCCTTCCGGCCGGTTGGGACGCTCGTGTCGGTCAAGGGCGTTCTGCGTCCGGTCTCGCCGACCGTCGGCGGCTCGCGCGGGACGGCGGAGGGACGCCGACGTTCCGGAGGAGCAGTCGGTACTCCTTCGGGGTCAACCAGTCGACCCGCAGATACTCCTGGAGGAATCGGTCGGACGCCCCGTGGGCGCGGGCGAGGTCGAGGACGACGCGGTACGCCTCGATCTCGGTGGGCCGATCGGCGTACCGATACCCCTCCTGCCAGAGGTCCCGGCCCGCGCGCCGCTGGATCACGTGGCAGAGTTCGTGCAGCACGTCCATCATCAGCACCATCCGGGCGCTGCGTCGGAGGTGCGACGCACCGATCACGATCCGATCGTCGGGCGCGGTCCTCGGCGAGACCCCGGCGCGACGCAGGATCTCCGGCACTTCGTGGGGGGCCACGTACATCCACACCGGGCCCCGGACCACCTCGGCCCGCGTGGTCCGCACGAGGGCCCCTCGGGCCCGGGAGGGCAGCGGCAGCCGGGCGAGCTCGGGCAGCCGGTCGAGGCCGGGGAACACGGCCTCCAAACGGTGGCTGCCCGCCCCCACGGACCGGTCGACGTGGAACGTCGCGGGTGCGCGGGGCGAGAGTCGGTGTCCGGTCATCGCGCTCCCCGTCGGGCGCGGCCAGGGTTCGGTACCGGTCGAGGCCGACCCCCGCGCACGGACGGGGCCCCGGGCCCCCGGTCCGATACGGTCCGACCGAACTCGAGGAGATCGGCGTACCGTCGACCGTCGAGCACCGCCTCGCGGCGCACGCCCTCGGCGCGGAACCCGAGGCGCCGCAACACCCGGACCGACGCCAGGTTCCGGTCGGCGACGTTGGCGTCGAGCCGATGGAGCCGCAGCGCGGAGAACGCCCAGTCGATCACCGCCCCCGCCGCCTCGCTCGCGTAGCCCGAGCCCCAGGCGTCCCGCACGAGCGCGTACCCCAGCTCGGCCCGCCCCGAGTCCCGGTCGATGCCGAAGACCATGACCGTACCGATGAATCGGGGATGCTCTCGGGTCCGGATCGCGAAGCGGACCGCGCTGCCGAGGCGGGCGACGCGCCGGTCCCTGCGGACCCCGTCGATCCCCGACTCGGTGCGGCGTCGAGCCGGCAGGAAGCGGTTCACCCGGGGGTCATGGAACATCGCCTCGATCGCCGGCGCGTCCCCGGGTCGAACGGGGCGCAGGGTGAGACGTTCGGTCGTGAGGGTCCCCGGCCGTAGGGGGCGCGCCGGGGGCTCCACGCGTCCCCCAGCGCACGCGGGGTCAAGAGCCCTCAGCTCGACCGGGCCCGCGGGCCCCGGCCGGTCGGCTCGAGCCGGAACGCCCGGGCGAGGTTGTCGGGGAACATGAACGCGAAGCCCCACCCGGCGTACCGTTCCGGGATCGGCGCGGCCCTCACCTCGGAGAGCCGGGCCCCCCGGCGTCGGCCCGCGCGGGCGATCGCCCGGAGGTCGGCGAGGTAGGTCCGCACCGTCGCGAGCTCCCGGGCCGGAGCGACCGGCCCGTGACCGGGGAGCACGTGCTCGCACGGGAGGCGCTCCATCCGGCGCAGGATCTCTCCCCACTCCTTCGGTCGGCCGTCGCCGACCGACGGGTGGAGCCCGTTCATCACGAGGTCGCCCGCGAAGATCGTCCGCTCGTCGGGCAGGTAGCCGAAGACGTCGCTGGGGGAGTGCCCTCCCCCGAAGCTCACGAGCTCGATCGACCGTCGACGGCCCGAGAGCACGAGCCGGTCCTCGAACGTCACGTTCGCGGCCGTGACCGGGAACCGCCGGGGGGCCGTCGTGAGCCCCCGGGCCCAGCCGGCGAGCCAGCGTCGATCGCTCGGAGAGAGCCCGGCGTCCGAGCGCTCCAGCTCGAGGATCTCCTTCGGCAGGGTCCGTCGGGCGAGTTCGAACTGCTCCCGACCCTGCGCCGCGACGAGCCGCTGGGTGGTCCGCGTGGAAGCGACCTGCGGGGCGCCGATCGCCGACGTGCCCCACGTGTGGTCCCCGTGCCAGTGGCTGTGGACCACCCAGTCCGGGGAGCGTCCGGTGAGCCGTCGGGCGGCGAGCGCCAGGGCGGCCCCGCCCCGCGGTGTGAGCATCGCGTCGAAGACGACGGTCTGTCCGCCGAGGTCGACGATCCCGGCGTTGCAGAGGGAGGCGCCGTCGGGGAGCGCGATCGCGACGTGGACCCCCGGCGCGAGCGTCTCGAGCCGGAAGTGCGCCGAGCGAGGAGGGGACGCCATACCGATCGCGGTCGAGCGCCGGGAGGCACCGGGCCCTAAGAAGGGACGCCCCGCGGCCGCAGGCCGCTCGTCTCGTAGAGGCGCATGGTCCGTTCGAACAGCTCGCGCTCGCGCGGGGCGGACGACTCCACGAAGCACCGGCGCGCGGTCATCGCGCCGACCTGGCCCATCCGCTCGGCCGCCGAGGGCCGCTGGAGGAGCTCGCCGATCTTCTGGGCGAGGGCCCGCTCGGATCCGGGCTGGACCGTGAAGCCGTTCACGTCGTTGTCGACGAGCTCGGCGACCCCGGCTCCCTGGCTGACGACGACCGGCAGCCGGTGGGCCCACGCCTCGACGACGACGAGGCCGAATCCCTCCCAGGGGGCCGGGTGCGCGAAGACGGTCGCCGTGCTGTAGGCGCTCTGGAGGTCGTCCGACGAGATCGAGCCGGTGAAGACGACGTGCCGCTCCACCTTGCGCACGCGCGCGTGCCGCCGCAGCTCCTGGGTCCAGACGGTCGCCTTCGACGCGTCGGCGCCGCCCGCCCGGAGCGACTGGGTCGAGAAGCTGCCGCCCCCGGCGAGCACCAGCTTGAGGTCCGGGAAGCGCCGTCGCAGGATCGCGAGCGCGTCGATGAGGAGGTCCTGGCGCTTCACGGGGTCCATCCGCCCCACGGAGAGCACGAACGGCGAGTCGCCGATGCCGAAGCGCTCCCGGAACCCGCCCCGGGCGGTGTCGGTCGCCATCTTCTGCTCGGACGGGTCGATCGACGGATACAGCTGGAACGCCCGGCCCTGGAACCCGGACTGGATCAGCTCCTCGAGGCCCGCCCGGGTGCTGACCACGATCGCGTCGAACCCCTCCAGCGACTTGAGGAAGAACCGGCGGACCGGCTCCGGGTATCCCTCGAGGTCCATCGGGATGTGCCAGCGGAGCAGCGTCGGGGCGGACGAGCCGATGAGCCCCCCGACCAGGATCTGCTGGAAGTCGTGGATGTAGAAGACGTCGAAGTCCCCCGCGTGCTGGAGCAGACGGTCCGCGGTGAGGTAGCTGTACCGAACGAACGACCGGTAGTCCCGGTCGAAGTGCTCGGGGATCTGGGGGCGGTGGAACGAGCGCCAGACCGCTTCCTTGAACCGACCGTACCCGGCGCGGTGCGCCGCCTCGAGCCGGATCGTCTCGAGCGTGTAGCCCTCGCTGGTCCGTACCTCCTCGGGGAGATTCGGCGCGCCGAGGGCGACCCAGCGGGCGCGCGGGGCGATCCACGAGCCCTGGCCGGCGCGGAGGAGCGCGCGCATCATCGGGACCACGCCACCCACCTGGGGCGTGTAGTCCCGACCGAGTTCCCAGACCCCGCGGCGACGCGGATGCGCCCCGGGCACCGGGACGATCGGGGGCGTTTGGCTGTTGACGCAGACTCGGATCATCCCAACCCTCGGAGCCGGCGATGCGCGCCGGCCGGTCGACGACCGCCGCCCGTTCGGGCCGCCCGCCGCCTCGACCCGGTCCCGACGACTCCGTTCGGACCGGCGGGCGCACGCTCCGGTCGGATAAACCGTTAGTGGGGCGCGGTCCGCTCGGAGGAGGAGTCGGGCAGCGTCGCGTCGGAGTACGGCCAGCTCCGGGTGGCGTGGGCGAGCCACGGGTACGGCCGAAGCACGGAGGCCGCGAGACCGGGGAGGCCGAGCGCGAGCGCCGCCCGAAGGAGGCCGATGTGCGAGAACGCCTGGGGATAGTTGCCGAGGGGGCGGTCCCGTCGCGGGTCGTACTCCTCGGACAGGAGGCGGAGCGGGCCCCCGACCCGGAGCAGGCGCTCGAAGTTCTGCCGGGCGCGCCGGCGCTCGCCGGCGCGGGCGAGGCACTCGACGAGCCAGAACGAGCACGGCAGGAACGCGCCCTCGGGCGTGGTAAAGCCGTCCTCGGACCGGTACCGGTACACGAACGGTCCGTCGGCAAGCTCGCTCTCGATCCGAAGGATCGTCCCCGCGACCCGCGGGTCGTCCGGCGCCAGGAAGCCGACGAGCGGGATGCGGAGGTTCGCGGCGTCCAGCGCCGGGCGATCGAACGCCTGCACGAACGTCTCGCGCCGGGGATCGTATCCGCGCTCCAGCACGAGCGCATGGATCGCCCGCGCCTCCGCCTCCCAGCGGGCGACCCGGGCGGAGTCGCCGTAGCGATGACCGAGCGCGATCGCGCGGTCCAGCGCGACCCACGCCATGACCTTCGAGTGGACGTAGTGCTGGGGCTGCTGGCGGATCTCCCACATGCCCTGGTCGGGCTCACGCCAGCGCCGGACGACGTCCTCCGCGAGCTGTTCGAGCGCGGGCCACGCGCTCGCGAGCGCCTCCCGGTCGATCTCGCAGAGGAGGAGCGCCGCGTCGAGCAGCTCGCCGTAGATGTCGAGCTGGAACTGGACCTCCGCCCCGTTGCCGATCCGGACCGGCCGGGACCCGAGGTAGCCCGTGAGATGCGGCAGCTCGAACTCCGTGAGGTCCGCATCCGGGTGGGCGCGATAGACGACCTTGAGCCCCTCGCTGGAGGGGGTCTTCTTGAGGTGGTCGAGGACCCAGCCCAGGAACGCGCGCGCCTCGAAGACGTGCCCCATGAGCAGAAGGCTCTGCGCCGCGAAGGCGGCGTCCCGGATCCAGACGTATCGATAGTCCCAGTTCCGCGGACCGCCCGGCCACTCTGGGAGCGAGGTGGTGGGCGCCGCGATGAACGCCCCGTTGTCCGCGTGCGAGAGCAGCTTGAGCGTGATCTCGGACCGCTCGATCCACGGGTGCCAGCGGCCCGCGAGCAGGTGGATCACGCTCGTCGGCCCGTGGACCCAGGCGGTCCAGAACCGATCGGTCTGGCGCAGGAGCTCGAGCGCCGGGAGGTCCGTCGGCCGGTCCTCGCCCCAGAACAGCTCGAAGACCGCCGGGGCCCCTTCGACGACCGTTGCGCTCCCGGCGAGGCCCCCGTCGGCCGGCGCGACCGGCTCCGCGGTCCGGTAGCCGAGGCGGTCGTCGCCCGAGCGGGCCTGCCAGTTCGTCCCCGAACCGGACCACTCGGGCCGCCGTCGGGCGTAGTCGAAGGCCGCGTCGATCGTCGCCCGGATCGGGACCGGTCCGCCCGTCGCCTCCGCGACCCGCACGATCATCGGCGAGGACTCGCCGTGCGGCGGCGGCAGCACGGGCATGAAGTCGACGAGCGTCAACGTCCGGCCCGCCGGGAGCTCGAAGACCGTCTCGAGGACGGCCGACGAGGTCCGGTACCGCTGCGTGGACCGGAACGGCTCCGTGGGCGCGATCCGGTGCGACCCGCCTCGGGCGAGGTCCAGGAGCCGGGCGAAGACGCTGGGGGACGCGAACCGCGGGAAGCAGGCCCAGTCGATCGACCCCTCCCGGTCGATCAGGGCGGCCGTGTGGAGATTCCCGACCATCCCGAGGTCGGGCAGCGGCGGCGTCCGGTCGGCGGGCCCGCTCGGGACGCGCCGGCGCCGACCGGTCGGGGACGACGAGCGGCCGGCGCGGCGTGCGGCCAGAGCTTCCGCCTCGGTCATCGGGCGGAGTCCCCCCTCCTGGGGGCCGGACTCCGCCCGGACCAACGCGCGGGGGCGTTTAGCCCGTCGCCGGGGCCGGGCCCGCGCGCCGGTTCCCGCGGTAGTGCGGCTTCAGGTTGTGGTGGGCCAGCGCGTTCCGGTCCGCGAAGCGGCGGCCGCAGAGCGCGCAGACGAGACCCTGGGTGTCCGACTCCGGGTTCATCTCCATGCTCGCCACCGCATCGCCGCCGTGGTGGTCGTGCTCGACATGCCGCACGAGCTCGGCCGGTGAGCCGAACGTCGCGCCGCAGTCGGCGCATTCTTCTGCCATCGATGTCACTCCTCCGTGGGCGTACTTCCCGGGTCCATCGGTTATGTAGTTTCGTCCAACGAACGGCCCGTCGGCCGGCGATCGCCGGACCGAACCGGGCCGGAGTTCCCCGATTGTCGATGCGGGCGCGCGGGGACGACGCGGGGCTCCGGGGCCGGGTCGGCCCGCGCGCGGTGGCCCCCACGCGGTCGGACGCCCCCCGGGCCGTGGATCCGGACGGGTGAAGGGACGTAGCTCAGAGGTCCTTCAGGATCCGTTCGACCTCTCGGGAGGCCGCTTCGAGCTCCTTGGCCACGCGGTCGCCGACCTTCTTGACCGAGCGGCCCGGGTTCCGAGCGGCCCCCTCGGCCTTCGAGAGCAGTTTCTTCGAGAGTCGCGCGCTCGAGCGGGCGAGGTCCTTCGCCGCCCGCTTCGTCTCCTCGAGAACATCGTCCATCGAATCGTTCGGCATGGGTTCTCCTCGAGCCGGACAGCCGGAACCGGTATTTACCGAACCCCGCGGCCCTCGGGCCCGCGGGACGTTGGACAAGTCTTGATGTACTGTGAGCACGCGTCGCAGATCGCCCGAGAGCGGAACGGCCGCAGGCGCGGCCGGGTCCTCCGGAGCCAATTTTCAGGAGGTGAATCAGCAAACATGACAGACCTGACCGAACAGCGCATCGGCTATGGGTTCGGCTTGCTCGGCGCGGCGCTCATCGCGCTCGGCGGCCTCGTGAGCCTCGTGATCGGCGCCGTGGACCTGGCCGCCGGTCGGCCGGTAGGCGCCCTCGGGGCGGCCTCGGCCGCCGTCGTCCTGCTCGTCGTCGGCGGGCTCGCCGCGTTCTTCGCGTGGCTCGGACGCCACGACTGGAGCGCGCGTCCGCTCGTGAGCGGCATCCTGCTCGTCGTCCTCGCCGCCATCGGGTGGGCGATCGTCGGCCTCGGCGCGAACCTGCTCGGCCTCCTCGGCTCGTTGTTCGTCTTCCTGGCGGGCGTGCTCTACCTCGTGCAGCCGGCCCAGAAGGCGGTCGCGAGCCTCGCGACGGCCTAGTCGCGACCGAGGACACCGAACGACCGGGGCAGCGCCCCGGTCGTCAACCCCTTCCCGACGCCCCCGAGACCTCGGGCCGTTCGGCCCTTAAGTAAACCCGACGGCTCCCGGTCGAGCGACCCCATGCCCCGCCGCTCGGCCCCCCGGGGAACCCGCCGCGCGTCGGCGGATCCCGCCGGGGCGAGCGCCCCCCGTCCGATCTCCCGGTTCATCGTCATGGCGATGCTCCAGGCGGCCCGCGCCGAGCGGATGGGGCTGTCCCGGCCGTCGGCCTACTCCTGGGGGCTCAACCGCGCGATCTTCTTCGCGGCGGCGAAGCGGGGCTTTCAGTCCGGGGGGCACGAGGGCGGCCCGCCCGAGGGGCCGTCGGGCGCTCGCCCGGCCGCACCGTCCCGGGCCGAGTACCGGCTCGGCGACGAGCTCGCCTACGTCGACCCGACCGCCCCGACGCTCGCCTTCACCATGGGCGGCGACGTGCAGACCGAGGCGGAGTTCGACCAGCAGATCGTTCGACGGTTCGGGAGCGCCGAGTCGTTCCGGAAGGCGTGGGCGGAGGCGGTGGCCGTCGTGACCGAGGCGAACCCCGCCGACCTCGCGTCCGGCCGCGGATTCTTCGACCGGGTCTACCGACCCCGCCGCGACGCGCTGCGGGCCCACTGGAGCGCGATGATCGGCGCGGCGCCGCCCCCGGGCTGACCCCGTCCGTTCGGCGCCGCTCGCTAGATCGAGTAGGACATCGCCAGGACGTCCTTGCGGGTCACGATCCCGACGAGCTTCCCGTGCTCGACCACGGGCAGTCGGTTGATCCGCTCGTTCAGCATCAGCTTCGCCGCTTCGAGGCTCGGCGCGTTCGGCCCGATGGTCTTCGCCGGCGTGGTCATCACCTGGCTCACGAGCGTGTGATCGAGCACCGAGCGGCACCGGGCGAGGAGGTCCTTCTGCCGGGCCTCCGAGGGCTCGAGGATGAGGTCGAACAGGCTGCCGGGGAGGGAAAGACCGCCCTTGTCGCGGAGGGCCTTCGCGATGTCCTTTTCGCTGAGGACGCCCACGACCTGGCCGTCTTTCCCGAGGACCGGCATCCCCGAGATCCCCTTCTGGCTCAGCAGCGTGGCCGCGAACCGCAGCGTGTCGCCGACCTCGACCGTCACGACCTTGCGGGTCATGAGGTCCCGCACGATCGCGCCGAACTGGTCGTCGGAGGAGCCGCGCCCCTTCGGCGTCGGCGTGACCCAGTGGGGGCCGGTCGGCGGGGTCAGGTTGCTCGTTTCGGGGCTGAGCTGGTGCGCGGCCATCTTCGTTCCTTCCCGGGGGGCGTTCCTCGAGGAGCACGAGCGGGGCAGAGCGGCTTAAGGGTACAGTCAATCCGATTCGACGCCGGGGTTCTCCGCCGGGTTCGCCGTGGCACCGGCGGGGGCCCCCGAGCGCGCATGCAGACGTCCGCCTCCGTCGCCTGGCATCGTCGTGCCGGGGTCTTCCTGGCGGTCCACTACCTGCGGACGCATGCGGTGCCGGTCGAGGAGACGCCGCTCGCGGAGCTCCCCCGGCTCTCGAAGCGGATGATCGGGCTCGCCCTGCGCTGGTTCCCGCACTTCCTCGACCGGGCCGACCTTCGCTTCCCGATCATCGTCGCCGGGCGGGGCTGGTACCAGATCGCCCTCGACGGGCGGCATCGGATCTCGAAGGCGATCTGGACGGACACCGAGCGCCTCCCGACCGTGCGCGTACCGGCCTGGTTCGCGCTCGAGCTGCTGTTCCCGGGCGTCTACGAGGTCGAGTGGCTCGTGCTCTTCACGCGGGACGAGCTAAGACGGTCGTCGCCGCCCGCCGTGGGCTAGGCGCGCGGGACCCCGGGCGTGGAGCCGCCCGCGCTAAGCGCCGGTCACGGCAGGGCGATCGACACGACGCCGCTGTAGCCGTTCTGTCCGAGGGCGGCGAGCGAGAGCCCCGTCCCGTACGGCGAGGTCGCGGTCGCGCCGAACTGGACCCAGATGGTGAGCTCGGTCGTGAGCGGGGTCTGGTCGGTCACCCCGGAGCTCAACTTCGCCCAGCTCGTGACCACGAACGCCTGCTTGTTGCTGACCTCGGTGTACGCGAGCACCGTCCCGACGCCGCTCACGAGCGCGATCCGGGCGTAGTTCTTGGTCACGACGTGCGGAGTGCCGGAGGCGGTGTCGACGGTGAACCCGACGTTGCTGATCGTCAGCCCCTGCTCGGCCGAGTCGATCGGGACGCTGTAGCAGTAGTGGTTCGTCTGGCAATACGCGTTCGAGCTCGAGGTGCCCACGAGCTTCCCCGCGGGGCCCGCGTAGAACGCCGTCCCGAGCGGCACCTCGCCCGGACCGTGCACGACGCCGATCACGAGGACGTAGAGGACGGCGGCGAGCACGACCACGATCGCGACGAGGAGGATCATGGCGATGATCGGGGAGACCCCGCGTCCGTGCCGGAGTCGTGCGAGTCGTTCGTGCATCCCGGGGCCTCGGTGTCGGCCGCGCGTCGGGAACCGACCCGACCCGGTCGGGGAAGACGCGCCGCGAACGGAGGAAGATTTGGTGGCGCATCGTATAAGAATCTTCTCGTACGAGGGACGCGCCCGGGAAGCCGCACGGTCTGGCTCCGCATTCCCCGCGGTGACGCGGGGTGGAGAACGGTCCCGGGAGACCGGAGCCGGACGACCGACGCCCGAGCCGGCCCGACGGCCGCGCGGAGGCGTCGGGGCCCGGTCCGTCTTATGCGAGGTGCGGTCGTGGCCCGGACGATGGACCTTCGGCCGAAGACCCGGACGGAGCCGTAGCGCGACCGGCCATGGTCTCCTTCGCCGCGCTCGGGTCGCCCCTCCTGTTCCTCGCGAGCTTCCTGCTCTCGGTCCTGGTCCTCGCGTACCGGTGGGACCGGACGCCGTCGGTCCGACGCGTGATCGACACCCTGCGCGACCGGTGGACCGCGGAGCACGACTGGCGCTGGCTCCGCCTCTGGCATCTCCTGGTCCCGCTCGTGGTGCTGACGGCCGCCAACATCGTCTGGAGCGTCTCCACCGTCCAGTGCGCGGACGACTCGTTCGCGATCCTCGCCTCCGGCCAGGCGGCGCTTCACGGAGGGAACCCGTTCCTCGTCTCGTACTGCGGGGGCTCGATGCCGGATCAGATCCCCTACGGCCTCGCGGAGGTCGCGCTCAACGCGCTCGGCGCCACGGCGGGCTCGGTCGCCGGCGTGTGGCTCGTCTGGCAGCTCCTCGCGCTCGCCGTCGTGCCGCTGGTCTGGGCCGTCTCGGGCGCGGACCGGCGCTACCGCTCGGTCCTGGTCGGATGTTCGATCCTCTACCTCCCGAACATCGCGACCAACATCGGGGTCGAGAACGCGATCGTTCCGGTCTCGGTGCTCGCGATGGTCTTCGCGCTGTCGCAGACCGGTCGTCGCGCCACGCTCTGGAAGGGGCTCGCGGCCTTCCTCAGCACCGCGCGGTTCCCGGCGCTGTTCCCGCTGCTCGGCGCGTCCTCGTCCCTGCGCCGGGGCCGGCTCGCCCACTGGATCCTCGTCCTGGGCCTCTTCCTCGGCTGCGCCGGGCTCGCCTACGCGCTGTGGGGCTGGGACGCGATCAACATCGTCTACCTCGGCCAGTTCTCCCGGACCCCGGCCGAGTCGCTGAACCTCTTCGCGCTCCTCCTCCTCCAGGGCTGGCTGCACCCCTCGCTCGTCTCGGCCGCCGTCCAGGGCGCCCTCCTGCTCGCGCTCGTGCTCTTCCCGATCTGGCGCGGCTACTCGACGCTGGGAGGGATCGCGATCCCGCTCGTCGGGGTCGTGGCGATCTCCCAGTACCTCACCTACCACTTCGTCGTCTGGCTCGTCCCGGTCCTCCTGCTCGGGCCCCGGGTCAACGGCTGGCTGCTCGCCTACGGGACTGCGGCGTTCCTCGACGAGACGTACGGCGTCTGGTACCTCGGCCTGGGCCACGGCGTCTGGTGGCCGTACGAGCTCGCCGGCGTGCTCCTCACCGTCCTGTTGCTCGCGCTGCTCGTCCGCATCGTGCGCGAGGAGGAAGCGCGCCGCGCTCCCCGCGTCGCGCCGACGTGAGTGATCCCCGACCGTGGGGTCGACCGGGGCCGCGGCGCTACTCGCCCTTCATCAGGACGTCGAGCAGGGGAAGGAACTCGTACGAGCCCGCGTGCAGGCGCCCGTTGACGAAGAGCGTCGGCACGGCCTCCACCCCGGCCCGAGCGCCGCTGGCCCGGTCCTCGGCGACCCTCCGACCGGGCTCCGGCGAGGCGCGGTCCCGGCTGAACGTGGCCATGTCGAGCGGGAGCTCCCGGGCGAGCCGCACGAACAGGGGCTCGCCGAGCTCCGCCTGATGCTGGAAGAGCCGATCGTGCATCAGCCAGAACTTGCCCTGGAGGTCGGCGGCTTCGGCGACCTCGGCCGCCGCGACCGCGTGGGGATGCTCCGCGACGAGGGGGAAGTTCCGGAAGACGAAGCAGAGGTCATCCTCCAGCTCCCGGACGAGCTCGGCCACGGTCCCCTCGAGCTCCGCACACGCCGGCGACTCGTAGTCGCCGTACTCCACCAGCACGTAGCGCGCGGTGCGCGGGCCCCGAGCGTGCTCGTCGGGTCCGATGGGCAGATCGATCGTCGGCAGGCCGGCGTCGCCCGTCTTCGAGGGAGTCATCGGATCGGCCCGACCTCCGGACGGCCGTGCGGCCCGTGCGCCCCGCGAAAGACCCCCGCGTCGTGCCGTTCGCCCAAGGAAGCCGTCCCGTCGCCCGAGCCCCGAGCGTCCTCAGCCCTGCTGGATGTGCTCGAGGTCGTGCCCGAGGTGCGCCTGCGCGGCGGCGGGGTCCGCCGAAGAGAACGTCGTTCCGCAGGTGTTGCACTGGATCTTCGTCGCGGTCGGGCTCGGCATGCCACGGGGAACGCAGACCGGTATAACAAGCCGAGGCCTCCTGGCCCGGGCGACTCGCGCGGACCCGCGGTCCGACGGCCTCGAGCCGGCGACGCCCCGACCGGGGCCTAGGTCCCGCCGGCCGGGGGCGGGTCGGACGGCTTGCGAGCCGCCACGGACTCGAGCCGGAAGCGTCGGGCGATCCCCTCGAGACGGTAGCCGTGCCCGGTCAACCAGGTGCGGATCGCCTCCTGGTGGAGGAACTCGGAGTAGAGCAGCAGGCCGCCCGGCTTCAGCACCCGATCGATCTCCGCCAGCGCCCGCGGGACCTTCGAACCGTCCCGGTGCGCGGCGCCGGTGTGGTGGAGCGCGACGAACACCAGCACGACGTCGAACGCGCGATCGGGGAACGGGACGTCGAGGAGATCGACCGCTCGCAGCTCGAGCGACGACGGCCGGCCCGCCGGGTAGCGGCGATCGAGCGCCCGACCGGCCTCCTCGACCTGATGCGGGTCCACGTCGGTGGCCACGTAGCGCGCCGGGGCGAACCGGTCGACGAACCGGGCCGCGACGGCCCCGTTCCCTGCTCCGAGCTCGAGACACGTCGCGTGCGGAACGATCGGGACCGTCGCCGCGATCCACCGCGCGCGCGCGTCCGCCCGGCGGGCGGCCGAGCGGTTGACGAAGAATCGGGCGATCCGGTTCATCTCGGGCATCGAGCACCTCCGGCAGTCGCGGCAGGTTCGGGGCCCGCTTAACGCGGTCGGCCACCGGCCGTCGGTCTGGGTCGTACGGGTCCTGATCGTCGTCTCCGACCGCGGCGCGTCGGAGCGTGGGTTCGCCGAGACGCTCGGGCCAGCCTGATCCACGAGGAGGACCATGGGGTGACGGGCGGCGACCGATCGGGGGCGGGGAGATCCATCTCTGCCCGGCCCACGAGCAGACACCTTCGCCGATCTCCCACCCGGGGTCCCGGGCATCGTGATCGCCGATCCGGGGGAGCTCAAGGCCGAGTGTCGGCGCCTCCCGGAGGCCGAGGTCGAGTTGGCGCAGGATCGGACCGAGGTCCCGGGGGGCCGGTAGGCCACCGTCCGCGACCCGGAGGGGAGTGCGCTCTACCTCATGCCCGGCCCTTAGGGGCGGCTCCGGACCGGGACGGACCCCTCGCGCGCCCGGAGCGAGCCGGGGCGCGTCGCGCGACCGGGGGGTGACGGTAGCAGTCGACCAGGTGGTCGTTGACCATCCCGACCGCCTGCATGTGCGCGTAGACGATCGTCGAGCCCACGAACGAAAAGCCGCGGCGGCGAAGGTCCTCGCTGAAGGCGTCGGACTCCGGAGAGGTCGCCGGGACCTGCCGCCACGAGCGGAACCGGTGGACCTTCGGTGCGCCGCCCACGAAGCCCCAGGCGTAGGCATCGAAGCTGCCGAACTCGCGCTGGACCGCGAGGAAGGCCCGGGCGTTCTGGATCGCCGAGTCGATCTTCCGTCGATTGCGGATGATGCGGGGGTCGGCGAGCAGGGCCCGCTTCTTGGCCGACGAGAACCGCGCGATCCGGGCCGGGTCGAACTCTGCGAAGGCGGCCGCGTAGCCCGCTCGCCGGTGGAGGATCGTCGACCAGCTGAGGCCGGCCTGGGCGCCCTCGAGGAGCAGGAACTCGAACTGCTTCCGGTCGTCGTGCACCGGCACCCCCCACTCGTGGTCGTGGTAGGCGCGCATCTCGGGATCGTCGAGGGAGGCCCACGCACAGCGCTTCACGGACGAACCCAACGGGGGCGAAGGAACGACCGGCCCCCATAAGGCCGGCGCGCGGTCACTGGCCCCGCTTGCGGAGCCAGGGCGTGTGGGTCACCGCCACGAGCAGCCCCTCGGGACTGAGGAGCCGCGTCACGGTCTGCCCCCAGGGTTCCTCGCGCGCTTCCACGAGCAGCTCGTAGCCGCGCCGACGCAGCGTCTCGGTCGCCGCCCGGAGGTCGGCGACGTCGAATTCGAGCCAGGCCTGCGGCACGGGCAGCGACCCCGGCCACTCGGACGTCCCGAAGCACGATTCCGCCGCCTGCGCCAGCGGCCAGAGGCCGAACGACTTGGTCCCGTCGAGCCGATCGGTGTGCAGGTAGCCGCCGTCCGCTTCCTCGAACGGCAGCCCCAGCAGCTCGCCGTAGAGCTTCTGGCTCCGTTCGGGCTCCCGGGCGATCGGACCGAACCCGGCGACGAACAGGACCTCGATCGGGCGCGCGTGCGATCGCTTCGGAGCTCTCCCCTTCGCCTTCCTGCGGGTCGCGGTCATGACAGGGGCCCGACGGCGCTCCGACCCTACAAAAGTCGGCGACCGGGTCGTGAAACGGTCTGCGCGGGGCCGTTCGCCCGGCTCACGCTCCGGGGCTAAGTAGGACCGCGCCCTGCTCGGAGCATGGCGCGCGATATCGCTCCCGAAGAGATGGCCAAGGTCGCCCGTTCGATCCTCACGAAGAACGTTCAGCTGAAGAAGCGAGAGAACCTCGTCGTCGAGGGCTTCAGCCACACGCTCGACTGGGCCGTGGCGATCGCCCGGGAGGCCCGACATCTCGGCGCCTACCCGCTGATCCTCTACGAGAACGAGGACGCGTACTGGGACGCCCTCGACCGACGGGAGGACGCGCTCCTCGGGGCCGCCCCGATGCACGAGTGGGCGATGCTCGGGAAGACCAACGTCTACCTCCACATGTGGGGGATCGGCGACAAGGTCCGCCTCTCGAAGCTGCCGAACGCGCGCCAGGAGCGGACGGTCGCGTTCAACTCCGCCTGGTACGAGACCGCCCGAAAGGCGGGGCTGCGCGGCTTCCGCCTGGAGCTCGGTCGACCGTTCCCGAACCTGGCCGAGGCGTACGGGGTGGACGAGGACGAGTGGATGGGTCAGGTGCTGGCCGCGACCCAGGTCGATCCGGAGTCGCTCCGCCGCGCCGCCACGCCCATCGCGCGGGCGTTGTCGACCGGACGCAAGGTGCGCATCCGCGACTCGAACGGCACCGACTTGACGCTCGGCCTGCGCCGCCGACCGGCGCGCGTCGCCTGGGGCCGGGTCGATGTGAAGGCGCTCGCGAGCCCGTTCGACCGCATGCAGGGTCTGCCCAGCGGTGCGATGCGGGTCGCCCTCGACGAGACGGTCGCGGACGGCACATTCGTTGCGAACCGGACGGACTACATCGGCGTCGGCACCGCGACCGGCGGGACGTTCGAGTTCCGCAAGGGTCGCCTGGTGAACCACGCCTTCGAGCACGGCGCGGAGCTGTTCGACCAGGACTTCGCGAAGGGCGGCAAGGGTCGGGACCAGCCCGGCATGCTCGGGATCGGGCTCAACCCGAAGCTCCACAACACGCCGCAGCTCGAGGACATCGAGCGGGGGGCCGTCATGGTCACGGTCGGTGGGAACGGCTTCGCGGGCGGCAAGAACCGCTCGCCGTTCTTTGGATTCGCGATCAACGTCGGAGCCCGCGTCGAGGTCGACGGCCGCGCGCTGCCCGGGATCGGCTAGGCCGCCGCACCCGGGGACGACGGCCGGACGGCGGACCGTCCGATGAGCTCCGAATGGACCGACCGATCGCCCCACCGCACCGGGTACGTGCGCGTGCCCGGCGCTCGTCTCCAGTATCTCGACTGGGGCGGTCGCGGCCCACCGTTGATCCTGATCCACGGGTACGGGGACAACCCGCACGCGTTCGATGAACTCGCCGAGCCGCTCCGTCGCCACTTTCGGGTCCTGGCGTACGCCCGCCGGGGCCACGGGCGCTCGAGCGCTCGCGGGCCGTACACCGCGGAGACATTCACCCGGGACCTCCGCGCGTTCCTGGACGCGCTCGGGACCCGACGGGCCACGCTCGCCGGCTGGTCGATGGGCGGCAACGAGATCACCGAGATGGCCGGCACCTACCCCGAACGTGTCGACCGGATCGTCTACCTCGACGGGGGCTACGACTGGTCGGACCCGGACTGGATCCGGGCGACCCACGCCTTCCCCGGGCCGACGGCCGTCCCAAAGAGCGCGCTCCGATCGCATTCGGCCTACCGTCGCTTCATCCGCTCCGTGCTCCCGGACGTTCCCCGGGCTTCGTCGATCGACGCCTACGTCGACGGGTCGGTGGCCGTGCGGGCGAACGGGACCGTTCGGCCGTACATCAGCGATCGACGCCTGGCGGCGCTCGCCCAGGCGCTGCTCTCCATCCCCCGTCGATACGACCGGGTCCGCGCCCCCGCCCTCGCGATCTTCGCCCGGACCTTCGCCCCGATCGAGGGGGTGTCACCGACCCAGCGGGCGAAGAACCGGGCGTGGGAGCGGGACTATGCGCGGCCGTTCCGGCGGAAGTCGATCGCCCGGTTGCGCCGGGAACTCCCTCGCGTGCGGTGCGTGACCGTGGAGGGGAGCCACGCGAGCTTCTTCTATCGCAACCCGCGGGAGGTCACGGATCTGATCGTGCGCTTCCAGGCGACGCCCCGGTAGTCTCCGCTCTGGAGCGGGGCGCTCCGATCACTCCGGCGTTCCGATGAGGATCTCCCACGGTTCGATGACCTCGACCAGGTGGCCCGAACGCACCCAGGGGTCCGGGTCGAGCCGACGGTGGACCTCGGCCGAGTCCGCCGCCCGGACGACCAGCATCGCCCGACGGTGGCCGTCGACCGGCCCGCCCAGCAGCACGAAGCCGTCCGGAAGCGCGTTCATGAAGTTCCGGTGGGCCGGCCAGCCGTCCTGCTCGCGCATCGGGCGCCCTTCGACCCAGGCCGGCCCGTGGAACGAGTTCACGACGAAGAACGGCATGGCCCCGAGCCTCGGCGCTGGCCCAGGGCGGCAGCGGGTATAGCGCCCACGGCCCCGGGCGCGGAGCTCAGGGGCCGCCGGGGACGAACTTCACGGTCGCCCGGGCGAGCCGCTCGAACGCCAGCACGCGGGCCCTGAGGAGATACGCGTCGAAGAGGAGCTTCTCGACGGGGTCCCAGAGCAGCACCCAGACGATCGTGATGATGACGAGGTAGCCGAGGGCGGTCACCAGGGTTCCGACGTTCCCCGTCACGAGGGTGGGGCCGGAGACGTAGAAGAGGCCCGCGAGGACCAGGGCGAGCACGAGGGCCGGGAAGGTCCGGGCGAAGAACCCCCAGCCCTCGCGTCGGTTCACCCGGACCTCGAGCTCGGCGAGCTTCCGTTCGGCTTCGAAGTACGCCTTCAGGTCCCGGCGGGCCGCCTCCTCTTCCGGGGGTCCGCTCGGCCGGGCGTGGACTTGGAACTCGAGCGCGAGCGGTCGGGGTCCGCGGTGTTCGCGGGCGAGGTTCTCGAGGTAGGTGGAGAGCCGGGCGTTCAGCGGCCGGCCCGCATGCGGAAAGGCCGGTCGGACGTCGGGCCCGAAGAGGGCCTCGATCCCGGGGAGCTCGACGTGGAGCCGGATCGGAGCTTCCGCGGCCACGGGGGCCCACATCCGGTCGGCCTTCTAACCCTTCGGGAGCGGCTCTCCGACGCGTTGGAGCACCGTGAGCGCCCGGAGCGTGATCATCTTGCTGGGGCGCCCGGGCGCTTCGATCCGCAGGGGGACCGGCCGCTGCGTCGGATGCTCCCGGTAGAACTTCTCGTAGGACGCCGGCGCATCGGGGTGTTCCGCGTCCAGGTTCCACCGGCCGTCCGCCCGTCGCTTCTGGCGCAGGAGCCGGAGCGCGAAGTCGAGCCGCGGATCCCCCCCGTAGCCCAGGGCCGTGAGCAGGTCGAGCCCCACGAGCACGTCGTAGTAGTAGTGGACCGGCCAGTGGAACCGGTACCACGGCGGATAGCGAGCGCCCTGACGGTGGAGCTCCCGGTCGAGGAAGTACTCGGCCGCCGCCTCGGCGCACGACCGCATGGCGGGGGACCACATCGACCGGGGGTAGACCGCGAAGGCGCCGAGGCCCTCCCACGAGTCGAGGTTCCGGGACTGCGACGGGCCCTGCGAGTAGGAAAAGCAGCTCCAGCCGCCCCGCGGGTCGGCGGTCGCCACCAGCCACTCGAACGCCTTCCGGATCCGCGGGTCGCGGCCGTATCCGAACTTCACGAGCGCGCGGGCCATGTTGCCCGTGTAGCAGTGATGGCCCTTTCCGGCCGAGTTGCCTCCGACCCCGCCCCCGGTGAGCGGGGAGCGGGCCATCCAAAGCTCGCACGAGGTTCGGACCGCCGGGATCGCGCGCGTCGCGCCCAGATCCGAGAGGGCCAGGAGGTTCCAGTTGGTCGAGAGGTACTTGGGCCGGTAGAGGCTCTTCGCCGCGACCCACCAGCCCTGAGGGTCCCGGCGGGCGAGGAGGTCGGCGACCCAACCGGTCCTCGGGAGTCGGGCCTTCGCCTCCCGGACCTCGGGGTCCGATTGGGGCCGGCCCAGCAGCTGGGTCAGCGTCAGGTACCGGACCGACGGCTGGTCGTCCTCGAGGAGCCAGTCGAGCACCGGGCGGCGGGCCATTCCCCGGCGAGGCCGTCGGGGAGGCTATAGGCTTGCGCGCCGAGGCACGGAACGGCTCGGCCCATTCGCGCGGGGATCGGGGTTCGGGTCCGGACCCGCGCTCCCGGGCGCCGACGGACCCCGGACTCCCCTTCGGAACCGTTGAGCCCAACTCCAAACCTACAAATAACCCGAAACCGAATCTATTCCGTGATGGTCCAGGTGCTCGGGGACCCCGCGGACCTCCCCCTCGGTTGCCACGCGCTCAGCTTCCACTCGAGCGCGTTCGAGGCCGAGGACCACGCGATGCGCTTCATCTCGGGGAGCCCGCCCGGGATCCCCGCGGTCTACTTCGTCCCGGACGAGGCGACGTCCGGCCGGTACAACGAACACCTCTCCGACGTCGCCCCCGAGCACGTCGGCTGCGTGATGGCCTTGGGGCACGAGCAGGTCGAGTCGGTCGGCGGGGTCCTCCGGCCGGCACGCGAAGTGCGCGCCTTCTTCGAGACCCACCAGGACGGGGTGACGGCGGGCGGCGACACGATGTCGATGTACCTCGAGCCCGAGACCGTCCCCGCGCACCTGGAGTACGAGTGCTGGTTCGACGACCAGCCCCGCAACGGCTCCCGGTTCATCTGCCCGTACGACCTGCGTCGCGTGCCGGTCGACCAGGCCGCCGAGATGCTCCACGAACTCGGGCAGCACCACTCCCACGTCGTGCTCTCGTCGTCGGCGGAGCCCGCGGTGCGGCTCCTGCAGCTGTTCATCTTCGGTTCCCGGGCCGAGGTGCCCTCCGAGTTCCGTGAGCAGGTCCAGTGGGCCGACGATCAGCACCTCATCGAGGAGGCCGAGTCGGAAGAGACGCTCCGGCTCACCCCCGAGGGCCGGGACATCGTGAGCGAGTGGTCGGGTCGGACCACCGTCGACTGGTAAGGCCCCACGCGAACCCCGCGGGCCGGTCCCGGCCCGGGATGACCGGGCGGCGCCCACCAACCGGCGGTCGCCGGATGGACTAGGAAGGAACGGGTCGAGCCGCGGGGCCGTGGCCCGCGGACCGGCGGGACGCGCTCCGCCGCTCCTTCGGCCCCGGTCCCGCGTCGCCGCGCGAACGCATGGCGGGCCGGGTTCGGGGGGCGTTCGAGGGGGATCGCTGCGGCGAGGCGGCCGAGGCGCGGGGCGTCCAGGCGTGCCGCTCCATGCGGACCCGGTCGCCGCGGAACGTGACGCCCTCGAGCTTCAGGCGGAGCTGCTGCTCCGCCCCCTCCTCGCCGCGAAGCGCGATCCGGCCCCCCGCGGCCACGACCCGGTGCCAGGGGAGTCCCGGGTACCGATGGAGCGCCCAGACCGTGAGCCGGGCCGCGCGGGGATGGCCCGCGGCCGCGGCCACCGCTCCGTACGTGATCACCCGGCCCCGCGGTACACGGGCAATGATGTCCCGGAACCTCGCCAGAACCGCCGTCACCAGGCCCTCCTGGAGGGAGGGCGGCCGAACCACCCCGGCGGGATCCGCGACGGCTGAGCCAGCCGTCCGGCCCCTACGCCGGACCTCGACTCGGAGCGGTCGGGGTCGCCTCGCGGTCCCGGGAACGGACCTCCCGGAGTGGTGTCCGTCACAGGAGTCGCAGGCCGGGGTCACCGATGAGCTCGCCCCCGGGGCGACGGGCGGCGCCGGCGCCGCTAGCCGTCGAGTGGGGTCCGCAGGTCCCAGCCCGTCTCGAGAACGGATTTGAGGTTCATCGCGAAGAACGTCCAGCCCCACTCGGCGCCGCCGTACAGCTCGCCCCACCGGGCCTCCGCTGGGAAGCCCGAGTGCTCGACGAAGAACAGGGCCCCGTCGTCCTTCGGCTCCACCGCGAGCTTGAACCGGGTCCCGTGAAGGTCGACATTGGGCCAATCCCAGGAGAGCGTGACGCTGCGGCCGGGAACGAACTCGAGGACGGTCCCGCGGTGGGTCGGCCCGTTCTTCCAGCCGAGGGCGTACCGACCGCCCTCGCGGAGCTCGATCTCGGCGGTGTCCGACATCCATCGAACGAGCTGCTCGGGGGTCGAGAACGCCTCGAAGACCGACTTCGGGGGGACATGGACGAAATACTGATGATTCACGGTCCAGGTCGTCGGCGGCGGGGGGGATTCGGGCATCGGGCTCCCCACCCGGGCTCCAGTACAAAGCCGCGCGCTCGCGCGCCTCCGAAGGTGTTCGGGACCGGCCGAAGGCTGCGGCCGGCGGTCGCGTGTCCTAGACGGCGACTAAGCCCGCGAGGAAGCTGGCCATGAACGCGAGGTCGAGGAAGAGGAGCGCGTCGACCGAGATCAGCGAGTCGTGCGCGAGGCGGGTGCTCGCGTACGTCGCCACGGCCAGCCCGAGCAGGGCCACGCCGAGGATCCCGGACGTGAAGAGCAGGAGCTCGCCCAACGTTCGCTTCATCGTCGCCGACCTTCGAAGTCCGAAGAGCTACGCGGGAACTTTACCGTGACCCATCCCGTTCGGACCGCGCCCATGGGCGGCAGGCCGGGCCGATCTCCGGCCGGCCCGAAGGTTAATGGCGGGGCATGCCCCGTCTGCCCCCGACGGGCCCTCGGGGGTCTCCTCGTGCTCGAACGGCTTCATCGCCCGGCCTGGACCGCGCTCGCCATCGCTGCCCTCCTGGGGCTGACGGTGCTGGTCCCGGCGCCGACCGGCGCGCTGGCGGGGTCCTCGGCCGCGCCGCTCCGAGCCCCGCCATCCCTCACGGTGCCTCAGCTTTCGCTCGCGCCGCGGGGTCCCGTGGCCGACTGGGCGGGCGATGCCGCCGCGGCCGGGGCCCGGCCGATCGGGTCGGACCCTTCGGTCTCCCTGCTCGTCGACGTCGCGTTCGCTCTGTCCAATGCGAGCCGGGTGGCGCCGCTGCTGGCCGCCCTCTCGGATCCGGCTTCGCCGGAGTACCACCACTATCTCAGCCGGGCGCAGTTCGACTCCGAGTTCGGCGGGGCGAGCGCGCCCTATGCCGAGGCCGTGTCGTACTTCGCGTCCTTCGGGGTGACGCGGCTCTCGACGTTCGAGGACAGGCTCGCCCTTTCGTTCGAGGCTCCCGCGCCGGTGCTCGATCGGATCTTTGGGACGTCCCTCGAGGAGTTTGCGCGCGGATCCTCCTCGTACGTCGCGCCCGTCGGACCCCTCTCGCTTCCCGCGCCGATCGCGTCCGCGGTCACCCAGGTCCTCGGCCTGGGTACCGGCTCAGACCCGACGATCGGCCTTGACCTCGGCACCCACGTCGCCCGCGCGGCGCCCGACCCCGCCGCGATCGAACCCTCCGTTTCCGGTTACCTGCCCCCGGGGGAGTACGCGGGGACGCAGTACGAGTTCGCTCCCGACTTCCAGATCGCGGACGACGTGGCCCCCCTCTATCAGCTGTACGGATACCCGACCACGGAGACGGTCGCGACGATCCTGTGGGCGGGCGTCTACGAGGGCGTGAACGAGACGACCCCGTACGGGCCGCTCACCGACGGCCAGCTGCTCGGGCCCTACGTGCCCTCCGACGTCGACTCGTACTTCAACCAGACCCTGCCCGCCGGAGAACCCCATCCGACCGTCGAGCCCATCCCGATCGACGGGGCGCCGTACCCGAGCGAGCTCGCGAGCTGGGATTCCATCGGAGCGGTGTTCGAGAACACGCTGGACCTCGAGATGGTGGGCTCGACCGCGCCGGGCGCGCACCTGTTCAACGTCTACGCCCCGGGCGCGTCGTTCGCCGACCTCGATCAGGCGTTCACCACCGTCCTCCAGCCGAACGCGACCGCGTCCGGTCTCGACAACGTCAGCGTCGTCTCGAACTCGTGGTACGGCGAGGACATCAACGACACGACGTGGACGGACGACCTCGTCCAGGCCCAGATGCGGGGGATCTCGGTGCTCGCCTGCTCGGGGGACTCCGACGACAACAACGCGAGCTCGAAGGCCTTCGGCGTTCCGGGCGAGTGGGCCGCGTTCCCGGGAACGGACGCGAGCGGGACCTACGGGGTCGTCTCCGTCGGCGGGACCACCGTGACGCTCGATCCGACCTCGCTCGCGATCCAGTCCGAGGTCGCCTGGAACATCTCCGCCAACGACTCGACCGACGGCGGGCCCGCTGGATCGGAGGGCGGCATCAGCGCGCTCTACCCGGAGCCTTCGTGGCAGCGCTCGACGGAGGCCAACGAGGTCCTCGAGGGGGCCGGACGCGGGGTCCCCGACCTCGCCCAGCTCGCGAACAACACCCTCATGACGCTCTCGCAGGACGGCTATCAGTACAACGCCACCAACATCTCGAGCCCATTGGCCGAGTTCGCCTGGGCGTGGGGGACCAGCATCGCCTGCCCGCTCGACGCGGGGATCGTGGCGACCATCGACCGCGCGCTGCTCGTCGCCGCCCAACCCCGGTTGGGCTTCTTCGACCCCGCGCTGTACGCGATCGCGAACGCGCAGTTCGAGGGGACGTCCAACCACTCGGCGGTCCGCGACGTGACGGTCGGCTCGAACTATGCGTACTCGGCGCTCGCGGGCTACGACCTCGTGACCGGCTGGGGCTCGCTCGACGCGCTCAACTTCACGGACGATCTGTTGCCCACGACGCTCCGGACGGCGGTGACGTTCACCGCGACCGGATTGGGCGCCGGGGTCGACTGGTTCGTCAACGTCACCGGGTCCGCTCCCGCGGAGACCGCCGGCACCTCGCAGGTCGTCGAGTTCTCGCCCGGGCTCGACGCCTACTCGCTCGGGACCGACAACGCCTCCTGGACGACGAACCCGGTCCACCGGACGATCTACGTCGGCACGGCGGCCCAGACGGTCGGACTCGTGTTCTACGAGTTCGCCTACTCGGTCTCGTTCTCCGCGTCGTGGGCCGCCGGGGGTTCGGGAGCCCTCCCGGCGTGGCAGGTGACGATCGGACCGGATGAGAGCGGATCGCCGAGCGGCCCGGTCGACTTCCTGCTCCCCAACGGGACCTACGCCTGGAGCGTCTCGCTCCCCTCGGGCTACGACGCGACCCCGGCCTCCGGGAGCGTCACGGTCGACGGCGCCAACCAGGCCGAGAGCTTCGTGATCGCCAACGTCACGTCGACCCCCCCTCCCCCGACGTCCGGGAGCCCTTCGAACGCGCTGCCGACGATCGTGCTGGTCGGGATCCTGGTGGCCGTCGGGGCGGTCCTCGTGGGGCTGGTCGCGATCGGCCTCCGCCGCCGTCGGCGGCCGAAGGGTCCGGCCCCCGGGTCCAGCGCCCCCGTCCCGCCTCCGGGAGCGTGGACGGCCGGACCTCCACCCCCTCCTCCGCCTCCCCCTCCGCCCGACTGACCCCTCCCGGCCGCCGTGCTGAGGGGCGCCGGGCCGGATCCCCCTCGCCGTTCGAGGGGGGCCGTTCGGCCGGCTTTATCGGACCCACGGCAACTGTCCCCGGCACGAACATGTCCGACCCCGAGCCGTCCCTGGAGAGGCTGCGCGAGGAGATCGCCGAAGTCGACCGGGAGATCGCCTCGGCCGTCGCACGTCGTCTCGCGCTGGCCCGTCGGGTGGGCGAAGAGAAGGTCCGACGTCGCCAGTCGACCCGGGACTTCGGCACCGAGGGGATCGTGCTGGATCGGTGGCGCCGAGGGCTCGCGGGCGCGGGGATCGGACCGGAGCGGTCGGATGCGCTCGCTCGCTGGATGATCGAGGAGTCGGTCCGGGTCCAGGACGAGGGACGGGCTGAGGGGCCCCGGACCCCGAACGAGCGCGCCGACATCGCGATCGTCGGGGGGGCCGGGGCGATGGGGACGTGGCTCGCCGGATTCTTCGAGGACGCGGGCCATCGAGTGGCGGTCGTGGACCCCCGGGCGCCCCAGGGCGGTCACCCGATCCTGCCCGACGTGGAGACTGCGGCGGAACGCGTCGACGTCCTCGTCTTCGCGACGCCGATCCGGGCCACCGCCCCGCTCGTGCGGCGCGCGCTCGCCACCGGCACCCGGGCCCTCCTCTTTGACGTGCTGAGCGTGAAGGCTCCCCTGACCGGCATCCTCAGCGACGCCGCCGCGAGCGGTCGGCGCGTCACGAGCCTCCATCCGATGTTCGGTCCGTCGGCCCGGACCCTCTCCGGACGCAACCTCCTCATCGTCTCCTGCGGGAACCCCGAGGCCGACCGGGCGGCCCGCGCGCTGTTCGAGGGCTCCGCGCTCACGATCACGGACGTGCCGATCGAACGGCACGACCTGCTGATCGCCGAGTCGCTGGGGCTCGCGCACGCGGTCAACCTCCTCTTCCTGGCCGCGCTCTCGGCCGACCCCGCGTCCCCCCACGAGCTCGCGCGGGCCGCGAGCACGACCTTCCACCGTCAGTCGTCGCTCGCCGGGGCCGTGGCGAGCGAAGGGGCGGAGCTGTACCTCGACATCCAGGCGCTCAACCCGCACTCGGGGGGGCTCTACCAGGAGCTCCGCACGGCGCTCGATCGGCTCGGGACCATCGTGGAACGACAGGACCTCGCCGCCTTCGAGGAGCTCCTGCGGGGCGGACGCGCGAAGATCGAGGCGGGCACGGCCCCGATGCGCGCCTGAGCCCCGGGAGTCCGCTCGCGCTCCGAAGGGTTTCCCCCGGGGGCGCGTCGTCGCGCGGGGACGCGGGGGAGGTTGGAACCTCCGCCAGCGTGGGCGGGTGGCGGTCTGCGCCCGAGCGGCCCAAGCGTCAGGCGAGGGGCACGCCCTCCAGGGAGGCGAGTCGGCCCACGGGGTACTCGCCGACCCGGTTCTCGCGGCCCCAGGGAGAGCGGTCGAAGAAGAAGGCGAGCCGCGCCCCGGCGTCGGACGCGAACGCGGCGTCCGTCGCGAGGCGCCCCTCGAACTCCTTCCGCAGCGCGGGGTCCGCGTCGAGCCGCTCGCGGGCGTACCGCTCGAGCACGTAGGCCTCGCCCGACTCCTTCTGTTCCATGACCGCGTCGAAGAACCCCCACCGGAACGCCGAGTCCGGTGCCTCCGGCTCGAGCCAGTGGATCGCGACCTTCGAGAGGCGCTGGTCGAGCGGCACCACCGCGGAGCCGACACGATACGTCACGGTCTCGGTCACGGGGGTGCACGTCCCGAAGTGACCGAGCTCGGACTCGACGCTCCCGCTCCGCAGGATCGGATAGCGGCCCTCGAACGGTCGCCCCGGGCGCCGCATGCCCGAGAGCCGGTAGCGTTCGACCGGACCCGTCCAGTCGGTCGTGGTGATCCGCATCCGGACCCCGTGCACGGACAGGACGTCGAGGACGTGCACCCACGCGGGAGGGACGATGTACGCGACCGGCGGGAGGATGGACGTGACGACCCGGGCGCTCGCCTCCACGGGCAGCACCGTGTCCCACGGCTTCGAGCCGAACCGGACGGCCGTTCCGCCGGAGACCTCGCTGCGATAGCGCTCGAACTCCACGCCGGCGAACGGGGTCGGAGTCGCCGCTCCGGTGCCGCCGACGATCAGGGGGAACGGAGCCCGCGATCGGCCCATCGACGACGCGGCGGCGTCCGCCCGCCGGTTGAGCTCGAGCAATCGGTCGGCGTCCCGGTGGAGCAGTTCGAGGAGCGTGCGGAGCAGCGCGTAGTTCCCCGTGACCCGGGTCCGGTAGTCCTTCAGCATGTGGAGCTCGACCAGGAGGCCGGGGCGGTTCTCGAGGATCATCCGGCCGGTCGAGAACCGTGGAGGGTTCTCGTTGAAGGCGAGGCCCTTCGCGGGATCGGTCTCGTCCTTGAGGAAGACGGCGCCGGGGAAGGCCCGATGCCCGGCCGCGTCGATCCCGCGCACCAGCTGAGGGGTGACCGAGGTCCGGATCCAGTCGGCCGTCTCGGGAGGCACGTCGGGCGTGGCATCGAGGGCGAACGTCACGTCATACTGGAAGTCCGCGCCGTCGGTGACGTGGTCGTCGACGAAGAAATCCGGAAGCCAGCGGCGGAACATCCGGAAGAAGGCTCGGGTCTCGGGCGCATCGACCTTGAGGTAGTCCCGGTTCAGGTTGAGGTTCGTCCCGTTCGCCCGCCAGCCCGCGAGCTCCGGTCCGTTCTGGTTGAACCGCGTGAACGCCGAGCGTCGCTCGTGCCCGTCCACATTGTAGACGGGGATGAAGGCGAGGACGACCCGGTCGAGGAGGGGGGCCATCTCCGGGCGGCGCAGCAGGTCCCGGGTCAGGGCGAGGCACGCGTCCTTGCCGTCCATCTCGCCGGCGTGGATCGAGTTCTGGACGAGCAGGACGACCCGCCCCGAGGCATGGATCCGTTCCGGTTCGAAGATCCCGTCCTTCGAGAGCACGGCGAGCTCGAGCGGTCGACCTTCGCCCGTGGACCCGAACGCTTCGAGCTGGAGCTGCCGAGGGTACGCCTCGGCCAACCGCCCTAGGAACGCCAGGGTCTCGGCGTAGTCGGGGGTCGTCCGATACCCCGATCGCTCGGCCGGGGTCTCCCAACTGGGGTCGGTGCTCGGCGGGGTGGCGTTCGTCAACCGTGGCCCCCCGCCCGTCCGAGATGAGTCGGTCGATCGGGTCCGTTAGAGCTCCGGCGGGACTGGTTGAGCGCGGGCGATGGCCCGGGGGAACGGGCGGAGCGCCGTACCCCCGGCGCCTCCTCCGGAGTCCTCCTTCCGGCGCGCCGGCACGGCGTCAGGGGGACGATCCCCCGGGACCCGGTGGTGCGGACGGCGGAGGGGGCAGGGGAGCCGGGGCGTACGCCACGGGGGACGACATCGACCCGCCCCCGGCGAGCGGGGGCGGTGTGGCGCGGAGCGCCTCATCCCTCCGCGCCATGAGCGAGATCATCGCGAACACGACGAGGAACGCGCCCACGCCCGCCGCGACCAAACCCCCGGAGACGACGAACTCGGCGCCGATCGACGTGTTCTCGGCGTTGTCGTCGGTCTGTTGGCAGTTGTTGGAAATGGAGTTGACCGTGCAGTTGAACTCGCTCTGCGCGGCCAGCGCGCTGATCGCGAATCCCGCCCCGACCAGGACGAGGCCCACCAGCAGGATCGCCGCACCGACCGCGCCGACGCGACCCAACCTTACCCACATTGGTCCGCCACGAGTGCTCATGATACTCTACTCTCCCCCCTCGACCCCGTTTCCCGCTCCGTCCGCGACTCCGAGAGCTTCCTCGCTGGCTTCACTCCGGTCCGGAGGCCCCCGTGGGACCACGGCTCATGTACCGAGTCGCGACGGCCAGGACGATCCCCAAGCCCACGCCGACGATCGCGACGCCGACCCCGAAGAGTATGTCGGACTCGAAGGAGGAGTTGGCCTCCGCCCGGTCTTGGGAGTTGCAGTTGCCGGTGCAGTTCACGACCTGATGTTCGGCGTACGCGGCGTTCGCAAACCCGACACCGGTCACCAAGGCGCCGACCAGGAGCAGAGTGGCGCCGAGGATCCCCAACGAACGTAGGACTCCGGCCACGAGGCCGTCAGAGCCCGCGTTCACAAAGAGGTTCCGACTCGTTCGCCGATGGCCGGAGCCGTCCGCGAGCAGAGGACAAGTCCGCACCGCGTCCGGTGCCCCCGGACGCGTGGGGCCGCCAGTCGTTCGCCGAGCAGGCTGGCCCGGCGGGACGGACGGGACCGGGGGCTACGGAGGCGACGTGGCCGTCGGGGCGGTGTTCCGGCCCGACGGTCCACCGACCACGATCATCACGAGGCCGGCCAGGATCCCGAGCCCCGCGAATCCTTCCATGGCGTACAGGGCGGAGTTGCTCTGCCCGCCGAGGAGGAAGACGGTCCCGGCGATCGTGGCGACGAGGGCGGAGAGCGCCGCGATCCCCGCCGACGCGCGAGGCACTGAGCGGTACTGGCGACCGACGAACATCGTCGCGTAGGTCGCGACTGCGAGCGTGACCAGGGCCAGCCCGATATGGCTCGCCAGGGTCACCGCAAGGTAGCTGCTCTCCAGGGCCAGCGACCCCCCGACCGTGGACGTGATCAGGAACAGCACGAACACGAGAACGCCCCAGATCCGCAGGGACGGCCCCCGCGTGTTCTCGCCCGTCGGGGGCGTCGCCGGTGCGGACGGTGTCGTGGTTGCCATACAGCGGCGGGCTGGGCCGCGGACTATTTGGCCGCTTCGCCGCCTCGCGACGCACCGGCGCCGGCCTCGTCGTCGCCCCAGTCGGCGGTGACCTGGCGGGTCGTGACGTTGACGCGGTTGTACAGGTTTTGAAGGGCGATGCCGAGGACCAGGAACGCCCGCTCGCGTTCCGCAAAGTGACGCGCCGCCTCATCCCAGACGGCGTCCGGCACGGGGTCCGAGCGATCGCTCAACCGGGTCATCGACTCCGCCAAGGCCAGGGCAGCGCGCTCCGGCGCCGTGAACCGCGGCGACTCTCTCCAGGCCGAGACCGCGAAGAGACGCTCGTCGGTCTCCCCGAACTTCTTCAGCATCAGGCACGCGCCATCCAGACAGAGTGCACAGCCGTTCAGCTGGCTGGCCCGCAGCATGGCGAGCGAGAGCGCGCGCGCGGCCGGGCCCTGCAGCAGTCCGAGCAACTGGCCCAGGGCCTGCAGGGGGCCCATCGCCTCCGGGACGATCGTCGCGGGGTTCTTTAGGCGGGTCTTCGGGGTCACGGTAGCCATCGGCATCGGTTCTTCTCCAGTTCGCGATCGCTCGCAGTCGCACTCACATAACTCAATTGGTATATATTGTGTTTGGTCGAGTTCGATTCGGCCCGAGCCAGCACTGATGGAGTGGCGGGCGGCAACGACGCCTGTCGGCGGGCGCCAGTCCGGACAATTAATGGGTTCGTTATACTCGGTGCATCGGGCGCGCCGGACCGGGATCGTGGGCCTCGCGCGCCTCAGGCCTTCCTCGATCCCGCGACCCGACGTGTGCGGTCCTACTGGGCCGAACTCCGTCCACGACTCGCACCCGACATTCGCCGCCCGCTGGGGCCATCGCAGGGATTCGTTCGTGTCGCCCGGGGCTCAACCCGATTGAACAGTACCCTCAAGTAGCTCGGGCCCGCACCCCCGGTCGTGCAGACTCGAGGACGGGGCCGACGGACGGGACTCGGCGCCGGAGTGTTGGCGATCGTGATCGTGGCGGTCTTGTGCCTGACCCTCACCGGCCTCCTGGGCGGCGCCTCCGTGCCCAGACGGTCCTCCTCCGCGCTGACGCTCGCCTCGGTCTCGAACTCCAACAACAACGGAAACGGCAGCAACAACAACAGCGGTGGGAACGGGTCGTTCTCCCTTCCCAGCGGCCTCCTGACGCTCGCGCTCATCGGTGGGCTCCTCTTCGTGGTCCTGCTCGCCCTGATCGCGGGGGGTGTGCTGGCGCTCGCCGTCACGACGTCGCGACGACTTCGTGAGATCAACGACACGCTCTCCCGGATGAACCCGCCACCGA
>DATJUJ010000035.1:0-146438 GCA_035502475.1 Thermoplasmata archaeon | reverse complement strand
GGTCTTCGGGGCGACCGATGGTCGGCCCGTTCGCTGTCGGAGTGGCTCAGCCCGGTAGAGCACGGGACTCATAGCGGGACGCGCGGCCGCGTCCCGGGAGAGATCCTGGGGTCGGGGGTTCAAATCCCCCCTCCGACATCTGACGCGCCGTACGCTCACCGCCGGCCGGTGAGTCCGATCGGGGCAACCCCGACTTAGCAGGGAAGTCCCACCGCGTCACAGAGGAACCGGAACAGGTCGGGTTCGAAGATGCGTCGTCCCGGCATCGGGGGCGAGCCCCGGTTCGTCTATCGGGATGGCGCGGCCGCCATCGGCCTTGGATCGAAGACGACCTGCACTCGGGAGATCTTCTCTCCCGTGACGGAGTACCATTCCACGACGTACATCGTCGGCATCGGCGGCTTGAAGTGGAGGTCGCAGAGGACAGCCACGTCGTCCCCTTCAGCAAAGATCCGCTTCACGTCGACCTTCTCGACCATGGGATAGAGACGCTGGAGCGCCGCGAGGTACTCGTCCGCGGTGTGGAACGAGTCGAGCGGCCCCCGGAACTCGAGGTCGTCCCGGAGGTGGGCCCTCGCGTTCTTCCAATCGCCCTTCCCCATCGCCGCCTGGTAGCTCATCACGACGTCCTTTGCTTGCTTCATCGACGCTCCTCCCCTCCAGTTCCGGAACTTACCGGAAGGTCCTGCCAGCACGCGAGCAGCGGCCCTCCCGGGACCCGGAACCAGAAGAAGCTGCCCATGCCCGGCACGTCGACCCGAGGCAAGACGATCTGGGCCCCGGCGGACCGGACCCGCGTACTGGCCTCGTCGAGGTCTCGGACCCGGATGTAGGAGAGGCTCGACGGCGGCTCCGCCGGCTGCACGGGGCGGATTCCTCCGCGCCCGTCGGGCGTTTCGTACGCCAGGTACTCGCCCATCGGCATCGGGATCGAGCGGAACTTCCAACCGAAGACCTTCTCGAGGAACCGTCGGGTGGCGTCGGGATTCTCGCTGGCGAGTTCGGTGAAGGCGAGTCCGCCCTCGTCGGGCGGCCCCCCCGCGGACCGATCGGCCAAGCTGGAACCCTCCCCGGGCGGACGATATCCTTTGGATATTATATACCGGGCAGGGTCACGAAGGATAGCGATGAGCGACGCGTCGCGGCCTCCCTGGCTTCGATCCAATCCGCCGGCGCGTCTCGCCTACCAGACCGACCCGCTGCGACGCAGTCTCCACGCCCTCGGCACGAAGTGGACCCTGCTGCTCCTTCGGGATATGGCGTTCCTCCGGCTGGCCCGCTTCTCGGACCTGCTCCGCAACAATCCCGGGCTCACGCCCCGAGTGCTCTCCCGCCGGCTCAAAGAGATGCAGATCGAACGACTGATCGTCCGTTCGGGGGCCGGCCGCCACGTCAGTTACGCGCTGACTCCCCGCGGTCAGGATGCCGTGTATGTCCTGCTCGCGTTCCTGAAGTATGGATTGAAGTACCACGACCAGGCCGGGCTCACGCTACCGTCCCGTTAGTGGCGACCGGGCCCTCCCCCATGGCTTCGCGCCGCCGCCCGTCGCGGAGGAGCCGAACCCCTCCGAAGTCGCCCCCGCCGACTCTCTCCACGGACGCCCTGCCGGGAACTCCGGCGAGGGGACGTCGGGCTGTGGGACGTTGGTCTGGGTTCCCGGGGAGCGTCGGCCAGCGATCCGATACGGGAGATCGGCCGGGCCGATCGAACGTACGGGGCCGTAGCCCCGCCCGCGGGACCCGGTCGCTCGGGTCGGGCGCGGTGGGTGGGGAGGGTCCCGCAGGACGGGGGGGCTCCCGGCCGATATTCCGAGGTCTGGGGGCCCCCTCGGGGACGGAGGGAAGTCGGTCGACTCCGGGGAGTTCGTACCCCGATTCATAAGCATCCCTCCGATGGAAAGGACGCTGCGGTGACCTCACCGTGTCGACGACCTTCCGTCCGCGCTCGATGGGCCCACCGACCCCGCATCCCGGGCACGCGACCGATCCCGGGGTGTCGTCGCTCGCCCTGCTGGGCTTCGAGTGCAGCCTCGACACCGTGCCGCTCGACACGCTCGAGAGTGTGACCACGCGGGTCACCCGAGCGGCGATCCAGCGTTGGTTCCGGCAGTTCCCGGCCACGGAGGAGCTCGCCGTGCTCTCGACCTGCCATCGCGTCGAGGTCCTCGCGCTCACCCGAGAGGCGGCGGCGCAGGATCAGTGGCGTGAGGTCCTTCCGGGACCCCGCGACGGGTGGAGGGGACGCGAGGGGCGGGATGTAGTGGGCCACCTGTTCCGAGTCGCCGCCGGATGCGAGTCCCTCGCGGCCGGGGAACGGGAGGTCGGCCGACAGGTCCTCAGCGCTGGCCGGTCGGTCCTCAGCCGGCATCCCCGACCGGTGTTGCGCGCTCTGTTCGCTGCTGCCTCCCGAGCGGCGGCCGAGGTCGGTCCGCCGGGGGCGGCGCCGACCTCGATCGCCGACGTGGCGGTGGAGCACCTTCGCCGGCTCGCGGTCGGAACCGGTCCGCGCGTGCTCATCGTCGGCTCAGGCATCGTGGGTCGCCAGGTGGCCCGGGCCCTCGCCGGCGGGGCACGGGTCACGATCCTCTTCCACGAACGTCCGCCGGACCCGTCGTTCCTGAAGGCGACCGGGGCGGAGGCCGTGCGCCTCGCCCGACTCCGTCTCGAGCTCGCGACGACCGACGTCGTCGTCACCGCCGCGAAGTTCGGAACCCGCGGCCTGCGCGCGAGCGACCTGCCGCGCGACCGACCGCTCGTGCTGGTGGACCTGGGCATGCCACGGAACATCGACCCCGCCGTTCGGGAACTGCCGAACGTGCGGCTGGTGGACCTCGAGGAGCTGTACGCGCTGTCGCGCGCGACGGGCCGGCCGCCCCGCTCTCCCGAGCGGCTCGACGAGCGGGCGGAGCAGGGGTTCCAGGAACTCGAGCGCTCCCTCGGGGCTCCGTGGATCGACGCGATCCTCCGGGCGGCGGAGTCGACCCGCCGCGCGGAGCTGGCCGTCGCCCGGCCGTTCCTGGGGCCGCTGGAACCGCAGCAGGAGATCGCCCTCGATCGCCTGACCCGTCGGCTGGTCGCCCGCCTCCTGATCCCTCCGACCGAGCGCATTCGATCGTTGCCCCCCGGGCCGACCGGGGACCGGCAACGGCGCGACGCCCTGGAGCTCCTGCGCCCCGCTGACGCCGATCCTTGAGCGCGCCGCTCCGGGTCGGTAGTCGGCGCAGCCCGCTCGCTCGCGTCCAAACGGAGTGGGTCCTGGGCCGGGTGGCGCGGGCCGCCCCCGAGGCTCGATTCCACCGCGTGTTCCTGGATGCGAGCGGGGATCGCGCCCCGGGACGGGCTCCGGACTTCACCGACACGCTCGACCGGGCGCTGCTCAACGGCACCCTCGACCTCGCGGTCCACAGCGCGAAGGACCTCCCGGCCGAGCTCGATCCTCGGCTGGCGATCGTGGCGGTTCCCCGTCGGGCGGACGCGCGTGATTGCCTCGTCGCCGCGACTCCCCGCATCGCGCGATCGCCCCCCCGGGCCGCCCGCGTCGGCTCGAGCAGCCCCCGACGAAGAGCCCAACTGCTCCGATGGAGGTCCGACCTCGAGGTGGTGGAGGTTCGGGGCAATGTGGGCACCCGGATCGACCTCGTCCGGTCCGGCGCGATCGACGCCGCGATCCTCGCCGTGGCCGGAGTGACGCGGCTCGGTCGCGCCCGGGAGATCGGCCGGATCCTTCCCCCGACCGGATTTCTACCGGCCCCGGCCCAGGGGGCCCTGGCCGTCGTGGCCCGGGCCGGGGAGGCGGGAGTCGCCTCGCTCGCGGGCCGGATCGACCACCGCGGGACGCACGCCGCGGTCCTCGCCGAACGCGCGTTCGCCTCGTCGCTCGGAGGGGATTGTCGCTTGCCGTTGGGCGCCCTCGCCACGGTGCGGGGCCGCACCCTGTCCCTCGTGGGCGAGGTGCTGGCCCCCGACGGGCGCACGAGCCTGCGGAAGCGGCGGCGGGGATCGACCGACGGGGCGACGGCCCTGGGCACCCGCCTCGGACGCGAGCTCGGCGAGCAGGGCGCCGCCGAGCTCATGGCCCCGGCCCGGGGGTGATCGCCGTGCCGGGCAGAACCCCGGGCCCTGGCCCCACGGTCGTCCTGGTCGCCGCCCCGGGTACGCTCGCGGGAGCGGAGCCGGCGCTGCGTCGCGCGGGCCTCCGCCTCGTGCGTCTCGCCGCCCTCGAGCCGCGTCCGATCGAGCCCGAGCGCTGGATGGGCCCGGCGCTCCAGGGTCCACGTCCCGACACGGTCCTCGTGACCAGCCGTGCGGCGGTCGACCACGGGGTCCGTCCGTGGCGGCAGGCGATCCGCCGATCGCCCCGCGGCGCCGAGTACTGGGCGATCGGACCGCGCACGGCGAGCGCGTTGCGTCGGCTCGGGGTCCGGCGGGTCCGCCGACCGTCGTCGGTCGGTGGCGAGGCGCTCGCCCGGGCCCTCCGCCGCGCGCCTCCACGCCGGGTGCTCTACTTCCGATCCGATCGGGCCGGGCCCGGGCTCGCGCGAGCCCTCCGGAAGCAGGGCCACCGCGTGCAGGACCGCGTGGTCTACCGGCTGCGCCCGACCCGGGAATTGACGAGGAGCGATCGGGAGGCGCTGACGCGGGCACGCCTGCTCGTGGTGACCAGTCCGTCCGGCCTGACGGAGCTCCGTCGGTGGCTCGGCCCGGGCCCGTTCGCGCGCCTCGCGCGCCACGTGCCGGTCGTGCTGCTCGGCGATCGCTCCTACCGCGCCGCCGTCCGCTCCGGGTTCCGACGGGCCTCGCGAGCCCCCTACCCGACCGGACAACGCTTCACCCGCCACGTGCTGGGGGAGGTCCGTCATGCCGACCCGTAGGCGACCGACGCCTGCCGCAAGGGCCCCCGGGGAGGTACCTCTGCGACTGCGGCGTCTCCGACGGACGCCGGCGCTCCGGGACTGGGTGGCCGAGACCGACGTGGAGCTCCGGCGTCTGGTCTACCCGCTGTTCGTACGCCCGGGCTCGGGACCCCCCGAGCCGGTCGCGTCGATGCCGGGCATCCATCGCTACGCGATCGCCGATGTGGCCCCGCTCGCCCGGGAACTGGTCGACGAGGGGATCCGGGCGGTGCTGCTCTTCGGGGCCCCCCGGGCGAAGGACCCGCAAGGGAGCGAGGCCTGGTCCGCGGACGGCGTCGTCCCGAAGGCCGTCCGAGCGATCCGTCGCGCCACCGACGACCTCGTGATCGCGACCGACGTCTGCCTGTGCGCGTACACGACGCACGGCCACTGCGGCATCGTCCGGCACGGCGCGGTCGACAACGACGCGTCGTGTGCGCGGCTCGGCCGCGTCGCCGTCGCCCACGCCGACGCCGGGGCGGACGTCGTCGCGCCGAGCGCGATGATGGACGGCCAAGTCGCCGCGCTCCGCGGGGCGCTCGACCGGAGCGGGCACGAGGACACCGCCCTCCTCGCGTACGCCGCGAAGTACGCCTCCCAGTTCTACGGGCCGTTTCGCGAGGCGGAGCGGTCGACGCCCGCGTTCGGCGACCGCCGCAGCTATCAGATGGACTACCGCAACGGCCGGGAGGCGCTGCGTGCGATGGAACGGGACGCGGCCGAGGGGGCGGACCTGTTGATGGTGAAGCCGGCCTTCACGAGCCTCGACCTGCTCGCCCGGGCCCGGCGACGGTTCCTCCTTCCGCTCGCCGCGTACCAGGTCAGCGGGGAGTACGCCATGCTCAAGGCCGCGGTGGCCGCCGGGGTCGTCGAGGAGCGACCCGCCGTGGAGGAGACGCTCACCGCCATCCGTCGCGCCGGCGCGGACCTGATCGTCACCTACTGGGCGCGGGAGGTCGCGCGCTGGGCGCGGGAGGAGCGATGACCGACCGACCCTCGGAACCGGCGGCGGAGGGATCGGGCGAGACGGAGGAGCCCCGGGACTTCGTGAAGTACACGTTCTTCCACCTGCTGCCGGAGTGGCGGCGGCTCCCGACGGACGTGCGGGAGGAAGGGAAGCGTCGGTTCGCCGAGGTGCTGGCCCACCCGCCCGAGGGGGTGCTCGTTCGCACCTACGCACTGACGGGCCTCAAGGCCGGCACCGAGATGATGGTCTGGACGATCGGTGCCGCCCTCGAGCCGATCCAGGAGCTCCAGGGCCGACTGCTCGGGACCCCGCTCGGCGGCTACCTCGAGACGCCGTACTCCTACCTCGGGCTGGCCCGGCGATCGGAGTACCTCGGCGAGCACGCCCATGGCGGCGAGGGGTCCGAGACCCGGCGGAGACCGTTCGATCTCCCGTACCTGTTCGTCTACCCGTTCGTGAAGAAGCGGGAGTGGTACGCGCTCTCCTTCGAAGAGCGGCGACGCATCATGGGCGAGCATTTCCGGGTGGGGCACCGCTACCCAAAGGTCCGCATTCACACGGGCTACTCGTTCGGCCTCGACGACATGGAGTTCATCCTGGCCTTCGAGGCCGACGCTCCGGCGGACTTCCTCGACCTCGTGAGCGCCCTCCGACCGAGCGAGGCGAGCCGCTATACGGCGCTCGAGACGCCGATCTTCACGTGCGTGCTCGCGCCCGCCCGGCGGATGCTGGACCTCGCGGACGGGCTGCCGTGAGCTCCGGCGCGCCGGGGCGCCGCTCGCGCGCCCTCGCCCGTCGGGCCGCGCGCGTCCTGGTCGGCGGCGTCGACAGCCCGGTACGCTCCTTCCGATCGGTCGGCGGGACTCCGGTCTTCTTCGCCCGAGGGCGCGGCGCCTACCTCGAGGACGTGGACCGGCGTCGCTACCTCGATCTCGTCGGGTCGTGGGGGGCGAACCTCCTGGGCAACGCACCGCCGCCCGTCGTGGCGGCCGTGCGCCGGACCGCCCGGGACGGCCTGACGTTCGGCGCCCCCTCGCCGCTCGAGCACGAGCTCGCCGAGCGGATCCGCGCCGCCGCCCCGAGGCTCGAGCGCCTGCGGTTCGTGAGCTCCGGGACCGAGGCGGTGATGAGCGCGGTCCGCGTGGCGCGCGGGTTCACCGGTCGCCCGAAGGTGATCAAGTTCGCCGGCGGCTACCACGGCCACTCCGACGGGCTGCTCGCTCGGGCCGGCTCGGGGGTGGCAACCCACGCGCTGCCGGAGTCGGCGGGCGTCCCGGCCGCCGTCGTCCGGGAGACGCTTGTCGGCCGGTACAACGACGTCGACCGACTCGCGGCCCTGTTCGACCGGCACGGCCCCGCGATCGCGGCGGTCGTGGTCGAACCGATCGCCGCCAACATGGGGCTCGTGCCCCCGGGCCCCGGATTCCTGGCGGCGATCTCGACCCTCGCCCGCCGGCACGGGGCGCTGGTCATCGCGGACGAGGTGATCACCGGCTTCCGCCTCCGTCGGGGGACGGTCCACGAGTCGCTCGGACTCACCGCCGACCTTGTCACCCTGGGCAAGGTCGTGGGCGGCGGGATGCCGATCGGGGTCTACGGAGGACGGCGCGCCGTGATGGAGACGGTGGCGCCGCTCGGACCGGTCTACCAGGCCGGCACGCTCTCCGGCCACCCGCTCGCGATGGCCGCCGGCCGGGCCACGCTCGACCGGCTGACCCCGAGGGTCTACGCGACGCTGGAGCGAAACGGAGCGACCCTGGAGGCGATGCTTCGGGACCTCGGGGAGCAGGAGCGCGTCGCCCCGCTCACGCTCCATCGGCGGGGTTCGATGCTCGGCCTGTTCTTCGCCCCGGGACCGATCACCGATCTCGCGACCGCGGAGCGGTCCGATCGCGGCCGGTATGCCCGGTTCTTCCACGCGGCCCTGGACGGCGGCGTCTACCTGCCGCCGTCCGCGCTCGAGACGACGTTCGTCTCGGCCGCGATCCGTCCGCGGGACCTCGCCCGCGCCGAACCGGTGCTGCGCGCCGCGATGCGCGCCGCGCGGAGGAGCGGTCGATGAGGCGGGACCGGCTCGTGCGGGCGCTCCGGGGCGAGGAGACCGACACGACCCCGATCTGGCTGATGCGCCAAGCCGGCCGGCATCTGCCGGGCTATCGGGCGCTCCGCGCCACCCATCCCATCCTCGAGATCGCCCGCTCGCCGGAGCTCGCCGCGCAGGTCACGCTCGAGCCGGTCCGCCGGTACGACGTCGACGCCGGCGTCGTGTTCGCCGACATCTCGCTGCCGTTCCTCGGCCTCGGCGTCCCGTTCTCGATCGACCCGGGCCGGGGTCCGGTGGTGCCGCACCCGATCCGGACCCGGGCCGATGTGGACGGGCTCACCGCCTTCGACGCGCGGCGCTCGGTGCCGTTCGTCGGGCAGGCGATCGAGCGGTTCCTCGCGCTGGAACCCGAGCGGCCGATCCTTGGGTTCGCCGGCGGCCCGTTCACGCTCGCGGCCTACTTGATCGAGGGCGGCGCCTCGCGGGAGTACCCGGAGACGAAGCGACTCCTCTACACCGACCCCGTCGCGTTCGATCGGCTCCTCGACCGACTCACGGAGATGACGATCGCCTACCTCCGCCTCCAGGCGGAGAGCGGAGCGGCGGCGCTGCAGCTGTTCGACACGTGGGTCGGCGCGGTCTCCCCGGCGGTCTTCGCTCGCCACCTCCTCGGGCCGCTGCAGCGCCTCTTCGACGCGCTCTCGGACGGGGGCCGGCCGACGATCTACTTCTCGACGGGCTCCTCCCATCTCCTCGAACTTCTGGCCCGCACCGGGGCAGACGCGCTCGGCGTCGACTGGCGGGAGCCGCTGGGGCGGGTCCGGGCCCGGGTGGGACCTCGGCTGGCGCTCCAGGGCAACCTCGATCCCGGGGCGCTCCTCGGCCCGCCCGACGCCGTGCGGCGGGAGGCGGACCGGGTCCTCGACGAGGTGCCGGACGGGCGGGCGCACGTCTTCAATTTAGGTCACGGCGTGCTCCCCGAGACCGAGCCCGAGCGCGTGCGCGAGCTCGTCGACCACGTGCACGCAGCGGGTCGGGCCCGGAGGAAGCGATGAGCGACGTCCCGTTCGGCCCGACCCGCGCCGTGCTCCTCATGGGCTACGGCAGCCCGAACGGCGCGGCGGACCTGCCCGAGTACCTGCGCGAGGTGATGCACGGGCGCCCGCCGTCGGACGAGACGGTCGCCGAGTACGTCCGTCGCTACGCGCAGATCGGCGGTTCGCCGCAGCACCGGATCCTCGCCTCGCTTCGGGAGAAGCTCGAGCGCCGGCTCCGCCGGGACGCCCCGGAGGTCCGGGTGTTCCTCGGCGTGAAGCACGGGCGCCCGGCCCTGCGGGACGTCATCCCGGAGGCGGCCCGGGCCGGCGTCCGCCATCTCGTCGCGGTGCCGCTCTCCCCGTACGCCTCGACGTGGATCAGCGAGCCGTACCAGGTCGGGGTGGACGAGGGGGTCCGCCTCGCCGCGACCCCGATCGATGTGGACGTCCGCCTCGGCTGGCATACCGACCCCCACTGGGTGGGGTACTGGGTCCGAGCGATCCGGGCGGCGCTCGCGGAGCGGCCGGATCCGTCCTCGGCCGTGCTCCTTTCGGCCCACAGCCTTCCGCAGCGCATGCGCGACCGGGGCGACCCGTATCCCGAGATCCTGCGCGAGACCTCCGACCGGATCGCCCGGGAGGCCCAGCTCGACCGGTGGTCGTTCACCTTCCAGAGCGCCGGCAACACGACCGAGGCCTGGCTCGGACCGGACATCACGGACGTGCTCTTGGACTGGCAGCGCCGGGGCGCCCGGGCGCCGCTCATCGCCTCGTTCGGATTCGTCTTCGATCACCTGGAGGTCCTCTACGATCTCGACGTCGTGGTGCGGGAGTTCGCCGAGCGGCACGGGATCGAGTACCGCCGGGTCCCGATGCCGAACGACGCGGACGACGTCGTGGAGGCGTTGGCCGCCCGGGTCCTCGCCCCGGCGGGAGCGACCGACCGGGTCCCTCCCCCCGGTCGCTGACGGGCCGGTCGCTCCGGGCCCGCTCGATCCCGAGGGCGGCCCCTTATGAGCTCGGGGCGCCCGACCCCCGGGAGGCGACCGTGGCCGACCCCCCCGACGAATCTCCCCCTCCGGCGCGGTCCACCGGAGCATCCTCGTTCGAGGAGCTCCCGCTCCACTCCAAGCTTCAGAAGGGGGTCCGGGAGATCGGGTACCGGGTGCCCACGCCGATCCAGAAGGGCACCATCCCGCACGCGGTCACCGGTCGGGACATCATCGGCACCGCGCAGACCGGCACCGGGAAGACCGCGGCGTTCCTGCTGCCGGTCCTCGAGCGGCTCCTCGACGAGCCGCGCGGACGCATCCTCGCGCTGATCCTCACGCCGACCCGGGAGCTCGCGCTCCAGGCGGACGAGTTCCTCCGCAAGCTGGCCGGGCACACGCACCTGCGCGGCGCGCCGGTGTATGGCGGCGTCGGGATGGTCGACCAGCAGCGGGCGCTGCGCGGCGGCGCGGAGATCATCATCGCGACGCCGGGGCGTCTCCTCGACCACATGAGCCGCGGGTACGTCGACTTCCGGTCGCTCCGGATCCTGGTCCTCGACGAGGCGGACCGCATGCTCGACATGGGGTTCCTGCCCGACGTGCGCCGGATCCTCGACCGGCTGCCCCGGGCGCGCCAGACGATGCTCTTCTCGGCGACGATGCCCCCCGAGGTCGTCGCGCTCTCCCGCCAGTTCCTGCGCGACCCGAAGCTCGTCCAGGTCGAGGAGCGCACGGTCGCGGCGGTCGGCGTCTCCCATCTCGCCCTCCCGGTCCCGTCCCACCGCAAGGGGGACCTGTTGCTCGACCTCCTCCAGGACGAGATGATGTCGAGCGTCCTCGTGTTCGCGCGGACGAAGCACCGCGCGGACCGGATCGCCCGCCAGCTGCAGGACCGGGGGATCCCGACGGGCGTGATCCATGGGAACCGCAGCCAGAGCCAGCGGGTACGCGCGCTCGAGGCGTTCCGGACCGGGGAGTTCCGCGTGCTCGTCGCGACGGACATCGCCGCACGCGGCGTCGACGTGAAGGACGTGAGCCACGTCGTCAACTTCGACGTGCCGCACGAACCGGAGAGCTACGTGCACCGGGTCGGACGGACCGCGCGTGCCCAGCAGCGCGGGGATGCGTACTCGCTCGTCGCCCCCGAAGAGGAGGCGGACCTCGCCCGGGTCGAGCGGCTGATCGGCATGCGGATCCCTCGGGCCCGGGTGCCGAACTTCGCCTATGACGCCCCGCGGCCGGCCTCGGCGGGTCCGTCGCGCGGATCGTCCCGTCCCCCGTCCGGCCCCCGGGGGCGGCGGCCGTACCGGTCGGACCGACGCGGCCGACGCTCCTGAGGCCCGACGGGTTCCGGCGGCCCCTCGTCAGGGCGTCGGGTCGGCCAGCCGGAGCAACTGCTTCCCGACGTTCGCCCCGTCGAACATCCGCACGAGCGCGCGGGGGGCGTTCTCGAGACCGACCGCGACGTCCTCCTTCGACCGGAGCTCGCCCGAGCGGATCCACTCGGCCAGGACCGGCCGCGCCTCGTCGAAGCGGTCGACGTAATCCCGGCCGAGCAGCCCTTCCATCCGCCCGTTCTTCATGATCAGGTTCGGGTAGTGCGACGGTCCGGGCGGCCGCTCTTTCTGGAGGTACCAGGACGTGATCCCGCAGAGCACGACCCGCCCGTGGGGGCGGAGCCGAGCGAGCCCCTCGTCCAGCAGGGGGCCGCCCACGTTGTCGAAGAAGACGTCGATCCCGTCCGGGCACAGCGCATCCAGCCGGGCGGCGACGTCCTCCGTGCGATGGTCGATCGCGGCCGCGACGCGGGCCTCGTCGCGCAGCCAGGCACCCTTCGCCGCCCCGCCGGCGATGCCGATGACGCGGAGCCCCCGGATCCGCGCGATCTGCACGGCGATCGAACCGACCCCGCCGGCGGCCGCGGTCACCACGCACGTCTCCTCGGGCTGCGCGCGGCCGACCTCCACGACCCCGAAGTACGCCACCAGGCCCGTCACGCCGAGCGTGCCGGCCGCCAGGTTCGGCGCCACCCCCGCCGGGACCGGGGTGGTCTCGAAGAACCCATGGCCGTCGATGAGCGAGTAGTCCTCCCAGCCGGCGTGCCCGTACACGAGATCGCCGGGATGGAACGCCGGGATCTGGGATTCGACGACTTGGGAGACCGCGAGGGTCCGCATCACCGCCCCGACGGGCACCCCGCCCTGCTCCGCCGGCGCCCCCATCGCGAGGATCTGCGTGGGACCGAAGTCGAACCAGAGGTTCCGGACCAGCGCGGTCCCGGGTCGGACCGCCGGGAGCGGGGACTCCGCCCAGCGGAACTGCTCGGTCGTGACTCGCCCGTCGGGCGGGGCCGCGACCAGCCATTGCCGGTTCGTCGCTCCGCGCACCCCCATCCCCCCGACCTGCCCCCGTCTCGCGGAGCAGGACTCCGAGCGTCGGACAGGTTATCTACGTTGACCGCCGACCACGCTCCGCCGCCCCTCGGCGGGATCGCGGCGGTCCACCCGGACCCGCCGCGGGGCCCCGCGGCCTCGGGCCTATGTACGGCGGCGCGCCTGGGGGGGCCGTGCGGTTCGACACCCCGGGGCTCCGCGTACGGGATCTGCCCCGTTCGCTGCGGTTCTACACCCGAGCGCTCGGGCTCCGCGAGGTGAAACGCGGGGACACTCGGAGCTGGGGCGGGGGGATCTGGGTGCTGCTGCGCGACCCCCGCTCGGGCCGACGGCTCGAGCTGAACTGGTACCCCCGGGGCTCTCGGTTCTACGAGCCGTACGCGACCGGTACGGCCCTCGACCACCTCGATTTCACGATGGGTGTCGCCGCGCAGGCGGAGCTCGAGCGGGCCTACCGGCGTCTCCTGCGCTTCGGCGGTCGTCCGACGGGCTACGAGCCGTCGACGACGGAGGGCTGGATGGCGAGCGTCCAGGACCCCGACGGCATCTGGATCACGATCGGTCGCCGACCGACCGCGTCCGAGCGCCGCGCGGCCCCGGGCTAGGGGCGGGGACCCGGCGGCCCGCACGGTTCCCCGGTGCGACGGCGCGCGGGGGCCGAACCCCCCGCCACGTCATCCTTCCGCCGGCCGTCCCGCCTCGAATGCCGAGACCCCGCGGTCCCCGGATCTTCCGCATCCTCCTTGCCGCCGACGATCTCGCCGCGTCGCGTCGGTTCTTCGAGCGTCTGCTGGGCGTCCGCGGTCGGCTGGTCGCCGGCGGGCGCGTGTACCTCGACTGTGGGCCCGTGATCCTCGGGCTGCTCGACCGGTCCGGGCACCCCGAGGAGCGCGGCGCACCCCCGAGCGAGGCGGTCTACTTCGCGACGGACGACCTCGAGGCGGTCCACCGGCGCGCCCGACGGCTGGGCGCCCTCCGCCGGGAGCTCCTGCACGGGGACCCGGAGAGCCCGATGGGCGAGGTCCGCGTGCGGCCGTGGGGCGAACGCTCCTTCTACGCCGTGGACCCGAGCGGGAATCCGCTCTGCTTCGTCGACTCCGCGACCTGCTTTACGGGAACGCCGGCGCAGGTCGCTGCGCTGCGCCGCCGCGGCTAGGGACCGGGGCGCTCAGTCCGAACCCCCGGCCGCCGGGAGCTGCGCGTCCCCCTGGAGCACGTACGTCGCCTCCTCGAGGAGGGATTGGTCGAAGAGGGGCCCGGGGGCGGCCCGTCGCTCCATCTCGGTCACCTGGAGGGCCAGCCACTCGAAGTCGGCGAAGATCAGCGGGTCGTTCCCCTCCTTCCGCCAGCGCCCGATCAGGTCGTCGGGGCGCCGCATGAACGTATAGTAGGCAGTGATCCAGGGGCCGAACCCCTTGCGGACCAGGTGTCGGTCGAGGACGCCCGAGCGCGTCAGGGTCCCCGCGAACTCGAAGAACAGGGGGACCTCCCAGTTCGCCGGCTCCTCGAGGCGACGCGGATCGATCAGCCAGCGCGCGAGCTCCCGGCGGGCCTCGCGGAGGCGCGGCGAGTAGAACCGTTCGCGCAGGTCGAGGAGCGTCGAGGTGGAGTGGAGCTTCCGGGTGAGGCGGATCTGCCAGTAGGCGAACGCGAGCGTGCCGAGCGCGAGCACCCACGTCGCGAGGATCGGGATCCAGATCGTGAGGTCGGGGCCCGCCACCGTCGCGCCAGTCCGAGTCGCCGCTTAACGGTTGAGCCGCCGCCCGCGCTCCCACCGGCCCGGACCGCGCCGGCTCGCCGGAGGGACGGGCCGCCGACGACCGGCGTTTTGAGCGGGCGCGGCCTACGGAGCCGTGGCCCGACGACCGGAAGGCCAGGATTACACCGTCACGATCCGGGTCGACCCCGCGCCCCCGCGGGTGTACGACGCGGTCAACGACGTGCGGGGATGGTGGTCCGGGGAGATCGACGGCACGACCGACCAGCTGGGCGCCGTGTGGACGTACCGGTACCGGGATCTCCATCGCAGCACGCAGCAGATCACCGAGATGGTCCCCGGCCGCCGAGTCGTCTGGCACGTCGTGGACAGCCGCCTCAGCTTCGTGAAGGACCCGACCGAGTGGAACGGCACCGACCTCGTCTTCGACATCGCCCGGAAGGGCGACCGGACCGAGCTCCGGTTCACCCATGTCGGTCTGCGGCCGGCGGTGGAGTGCTACGCGAACTGCACCGACGCCTGGGGCTACTACATCCGGGACAGCCTGCGGAAGTTGATCACGACCGGGAAGGGCACCCCCAACCCGAAGGAGTAGCCGCGTCTCGGCCGGCGCCCGTTGCTGGCTTCGAGCGCGACGGAGGTCGCGCTCGCGGGAAGGACGCTCAGCCCTGGGTCACTTCGTGGATCTCGTCGGCGAGGAGGCCATGGGCTTCCTTGTGGACGCGGGCCGCCGCCTCGGCGTTCGGCGCCTCGACCAGGCAGAAGATCGCGCCCTTTTCCTCGTCCACCCAGTAGCTCCGGTACTGGACCCCGTGCTTTCCCTGGACGGCGAGGTCCTTGGCGTGCGCCGCGGCGACGTCCTTCGCCTTGACGCCCTTCATGTGCCGGTGCTCGTCGAGGTAGAGAGGCATGGCCGAGGCGACGGGCGTCCTCGGCTTAAACGTCGCTGAGAGGCCTCTCGGAAGGACCGGGCGCGCCGATCCCTTCGCGTGCGCGGACGGGACCCCCGGGGCAGGGCGGCCGGGCCGGACGAACGTCCCGGACGACCCGGGGGTCCCCGGCGTCGGACGGGGCGACCCGCCGGGCACGCTCGAACGACGCATCCCATACCGAGAAGAGGTCCCTGCCGCTGGAGGCCCGGAGAGGCGCGGTGACCGAACCGGGGGCCCCCGAGCTCGAGCTCACCGCATCCCGGTACCTTCCGTTCCCGGTCGCCCGGGTCTGGTCGGCCTGCGTAACGAAGGAGGGGCTCGAGCGTTGGTGGAGCCCGGCCGATCTCCGCACGACGGTCCGTCGGCTGGACGTGCGTCCGGGGGGCGCGGTGTCCCTGCACGTTCGATACGTTCCGGCGCTGCTGACCCCGGAGAGCGCCGAGGCCTTCCGGGCGGCCCACATCCCGATCGCGTTCGACCTTCAGGGGAGGCTCAGCGAGGTCGTCGAAGGACGCGTCCTCTCGTTCGACCTGGCGCTGGACCTCGGGCGCGCCGAGTCGACCGTGACGATGGTGACCCGGCTCGAGCTGGAGGCGGACGGGAACGGCACGCGCGTTCGAGCGATCGGCCGGGGCCCGGGAACCCCGCACTGGGTGACGTTGGGCCGGCAGAACCTCGCGGCCCAACTCGAGCGCCTCGAGCAAGCGGTGAGGACGTCCCAGGATGTCGGAGCCCCGTCTCGAACGACCGCGATCCGTCGGGCCCCGCGCGAGGGGCGCCCGGACCCCGAGCAGACCCGGGAGGGGCGTCGACCGGCCTAGCCGAACCGGTCGAGCCGTCCCCGGGCCGGGTCCTCCACGAGGCGACGTTCCTGCTGCTCGTATGCGGCGCGGAGGGCCCGCAGGGCGGCGCGCTCCTCGAACGACCGGTCGGCCAGGGCGTCCCCGGCCCCGAAGGAGACGCCGTGGAGCTGCGCCATCTGACACTCGAGGTAGTAGGCGGCCTGGGCGATTGGATCGACACCCCGCCGCCGTGCCTCGGGAGAGTCGAGCGCCTCCGGCAAGGAGCGGAACCGAAGCGGACTGGGCGAGCAGGAGACGATGCAGGTCCCCTCTCCCGTCGGGGTCCGCAGGCGGACCGGTACCGGCATCCAGCCCGATCCCAGGCTCGCTCGGGGGGCGTCGCCGGAGTCCTCGGGGCCCCGGAGCCACGCGCGCCACGCGGCCACCACTGGCACCCCCCGATCGAGATCGGAGGCCGCGTACTCCGCGAGCTGGGCGCCGACCGAACCTCCCGAGAGCCGGTCGAGCCGCGACCGGAAGCGGTCCCAGAGGTCGACCGGCCACCCGTCTCCGTGACAGACGCCCCCGGGCCCGCGGCGCAGCAGGTCGTCGCGCGCGACCCAATGCACCAGGCCCTGGATCCCGTCGTCGGGCGCCTCGTCCGGCCCGAGCGACCGAACGCGGATCCGGGTCGCGCTGAGCTGGGTGCCGAAGCGCCGATACCGGTCCGACCAGCTGCCGAAGAACCGTCTCAGTGCAGAACCCGACTCGCTCGTCAGGGATGCCCGCCTCGATCGCACCGCGGCGCAGAACTCGTCGCCGGGGCGTAGGAGGCCCGCCCAGCTCATTCGGGCCCCGTGGGCGACGATCGCCTCGAGCGCCGGCTCGTCGGTCCCTGCGCGCGGCCTCCTCCCACCCCGGAGTCCCGTAGCGTGTCCGCCTCAACTGGGCATCGACCCAGGGCCGGGGTCGGAGCGGACCGGCCCCGGAGGTCCGATCGGCGAGCTTCCCCCGCAAAATCTTTTCCCGTACGCTTGGATCCTCGAGCATGCCGAAAGACGCCCGCGCTACCGGTTCGCCGGCGAGCTGGGCGGCCTACTACCGGTGGACCGCGCGGCGCCCGCCGAGGGAGCTGCTGCTTCAGACGCTGAACCACCTCGACTGGGAACGACGGCGGGGTCGGGGGCGCACGGCGATCGATCTCGGGTTCGGCGCCGGGACCGATTCGCTGGAGCTGCTGCGCCGGGGGTGGAAGGTGGTGGCGATCGACGGACAGCTCGCGGCCGCTCGATTCCTCGCCCGTCGGGTGCCTCCCGAGCAGCGCGAGGCGCTGACCTGCCTCGTGGCCCCGATGGAGGGGCTCGAGCTGCCCTCCGCGGACCTCGTGTACGCGAGCTTCTCCCTGCCGTTCTGCTCGCCCACCCGGTTTCCGGCCCTCTGGTCGGCGATCCGGCGATGCCTTCGCCCCGGGGGCCACTTCGCCGGGCAACTGTTCGGGGACCAGGACGAGTGGCGGGGGCGGCGACCCCTCAGCTTCCATTCCGTGGACGAGGTCCGACGGCTCGCGCGCGGATTCAAGGTCGAGCTCCTCCGGGAGTCGAGCGAGCACGGGATGGCGTTCGGCGGGCCGAAGCGCTGGCACTACTTCGACCTCATCCTCGGGAAGCCGCCGCTCGCGAGCCATACGCTCGCGTGAGGGTGGGCCGCTCCGCCCGGGCGTTCGCGCCGAGCCCCCGGGGCGAGTTTCATCGTTCGTCGGTCCGGCGAACGTCTCGACCCTGCGATCGGTCCTCCGGGAGTGTCGCCCCGCTCCCGGTCCCGAGCGCCGAGCCGCCCCCGGGGCCCGCGCCGGACCCCGCCACGCGGGGTGGGGGTTCGCCGCCGCGCTCCGTGGGCCGCCGAGGTCGCCCGGTTCCTGGCGTGGAAACGTGCCGAGAGCCCGGTCGGGGACGAGTGGATCCGACGCATGCAGTGGGAGCTCCTGCGCGTGCCCGCGCTGTTGCGGAGGACCGCCGCGGGCCCGGTCCCGGTGACCCCTCGGGGACTCCGAGCGGAGCAGATCGCGCACCTGCGCGCCGGGCTCCCGTGGGGGCGGTCCACCTTCCTGGTCCACTTCTCGGCCCTTCGTCAGTTCCTGCGTTGGTCCGGGAACGCCCTCGCGGACCGTCCGGCGATCTGGCTCCTCCCTTCCGGAGCCCCGAGCCACCGGCGGTGGCTGACGCGGGACCAGCTCAACCGGCTCTACCGTCGATCGGAGGGCTCCGGGCGGATCCTGATCGGACTCGAGGGACTGAACGGGCTGAGGCGGGTGGAGGTGCTCCGGCTCCGACGCGCGGACCTCCTCTTCGACGAGGACTCGCTGCTGGTGAACGGCAAGGGCGGACGCGGGGGAAAGTGGCGGAAGATCCCCATGCATCCCTCGGTCCGACGGGACCTCTGGCGGTGGGCTGCGGACCATCGGCCCGAGGACCACGTGATCTCCCGGTCCCGATCCGGGGCCGATCTGGTGCTGCAACGAGCCGTCCTGCGCGCCGGGCTCGGAGCGGGATTGAGGGTCTCCCATCACGACCTCCGGCGGAGCTTCGGCCGGCTGGCGCACGAGGCCGGCATGGACCTGGTCCAGCTGAAGAACCTCTTGGGCCACGCCTCGGTGGAGATGAGCGTCCACTACATCGGGCTCGATGCGGAGCGCATGCGGCAAGGGCTCGAACGGTTCTCGGAGTACGTCGGCGCGCCCAGCTCCCGGGCTCCAGGGGCCGGGGCGATTCCGGTATCGTAGCGACGCCGGGCCCCGCTCCACCGGTCGCCGGTCGAACTCCGCGTTCCGCGGCCCCCGGGAGGCCGAGGAGGACTCGCCTTGGATCGCGAAGGGGCCCTCCGGGAGGCGCCCCGGACCACCGACTCGACCGGGGTGCGACCGGTGCGCAGGAGCCCGACAGGCGAGGGGTCCGCGGCGAGCGCGGGCGAGCCGAGGGGGCCGGCCCGAGCCGGATCCCCCTCCCCTGGCCCCTTCGCTCGGGGGACCGAGCGACGGGGCCCCCAGGCCGGTGGTCACCCTGTTGCAGGACCCCCCGCGAACCCTCTTGACGGCCGGAGCGGTGGCCGCCGCATGGAGCCTGTCACTTCCCCGAAGTTGGCCCCCTACCTCCTGGTCCGCGACGCTCCGGGTCTCGTCCGATTCCTCGAAGAGGGGCTCGGGGGGGCCGCGGGTTTCCAGGAGATCGACCCGGACGGACGGATCGCCCACGGTGAGGTCCGGATCGCCGATGCGGTGGTGATGCTGGCCGAGGCGCCCCAGGGGCGGGACCCGTTCCCGTCGATGGTGCACCTCTACGTCTCGGACGCGGACGCCGCATACCGCCGCGCGCTCGAGGCGGGTGCGCAAAGCGTGCGGGCGCCCGAGAACGCTTCGGACGGGCGTCGGGGCGGGGTCCGCGACCGGTGGGGGAACGAGTGGTGGTTCACCCGCCCGACGGCCTAGGCCGCGGGATCGAGGACCGCTGGGGCTGTCGCGGGACCGAAACGGGCCGAAACCGCATCGATGAACTCGCAGTCGCCCGGACGGACCCTCGAGACGGACCTCGCGCCCGTCCGGCGGCTCATCGTGACCAAGCAGCACCTCGCGGGGAGCCCGAAGGGGCGCTCCGGGGAAGGGGCCCTCCGCTCGGTCGTGCAGGACCTGGGGTACGTCCAATGGGACCCGGTCGCGGTCGTCGCGCCGTCCCATCTGCTGACCTTCTGGAATCGCGTCGACGACCTGCGCGTGGCCGACGTGGACCGGCTCCTGTGGAAGGAGCGTCGATGGTTCCTCTGCTACGCGCACGCGGCCGCGATCGTCCAGTTCGAGGATTATCCGATCTTTCGATCGTTGATGGACCGGTACCCCGAGTCGCTCTCCAGTTCCTGGGGCGCGTGGCGCCGCCACGCCCGGCGGTGGATCCCCGCGCACCGGGCGCTGCGGCGGAAGGTCCTCCGCGAGCTCGAGGGCGGGCCCCGCCGGATCGACCAGTTCGCCGACCACGCCCGGACCGGGCGGGCCTCCGACGGCTGGAGCTCGGGGAGCGATGTCTCCGAGATGCTGTTCCACCTCCAGATGCGGGGCGAGGTCGCGATCGTCGGCCGCGACGGGAACCAGAACGTCTGGGGCCTCGCGGCGCCGATCCTGCCCTCGTGGGTCGAGCGACGCGCGCTCTCGCCGGAGGAGGCCGAGCGCGCGGGGGCGGTTCGGGCCCTCCGCGCGATGGGCGTGGCGACCCGATCGGAGATCAACTTCTACTTCCTCCGGGGTCAGTACCAGCACCTGCGCGAGACCCTCGCCGGCCTGCTGGACGACGAGACCATAGTCCGGGTCCGGATCGACGGGGTTCCGGAACGGGAGGAGCGGTACATCCATCGGGACGACGTGGCGCTCCTGGAGTCGCTCGGGTCGGACGACTGGCAGCCCCGGATGTCCTTGCTCTCTCCGTTCGACAACCTGACGTGCGCCCGCGAGCGGACGAACCGGCTGTTCGGCTTCGACCACTTCACGGAAATGTACGTTCCCGAGGCGAAGCGTCGGTGGGGGTACTACGTGCTCCCGATCCTCTGGGGGGATCGGTTCGTCGGCCGGATCGATCCGCAGTTCGACCGGGAGCACCGCGTCTTTCGGGTCCGGGCCGTTCATGCCGAACCCGGGGCGACTCGGATCCCGGGGCTCGGCCCTCGCCTCCGGGAGACGATCGATCGTCTCGGGGCGTTCCTGGGCGCCCGGGAGGTCGCGTTCTCTTCGCGGGTTCCGTCCGCGTGGAAGACGGCGCTCCGCTGAACGGTCCACGCGCCGGTCGGCGGCGATCGGCGAAGGGGCCCCGCGGGCGAAGCGGGCGCCTGGCCCTCACCGGGCGGGGCGCACGGCCCGGATGTCCGCGGGGACGATCCCGAGCGACGACGGTCCGGCGAGCGAGCCGGGGCTCGAACCGAGCCCCTTGGGAGCGACGTGGACCGCGCGGAACCCGGCGTCCTGGAGGAGGCGCTTCACCCGGCGAACGGGGATGGCGCCCGCGCTGCACGAGGACCAGCGCGTCGGGTCGGCCCGGTCCCGGGCCGAGATCGGGCGGCTCGCGACGACGTCCGAGACGGCGAACCGTCCGCCGGGGCGGAGCACGCGGAACGCCTCGCGGTAGACCGAGGCCTTGTCCGGGACGAGGTTGATGACGCAGTTCGAGACGACGACGTCGACGGAGCGGTCGGGCACCGGCACGTGCTCGATCTCCCCGAGCCGGAACTCGACGTTCCGGTAGCCGCCGTGCCGGGCGTTCTCCCGCGCCTTGGCGACCATTTCGGGCGTCATGTCCACTCCGATCACCCGTCCCTTCGGTCCGACCTGCCGCGCCGCGAGGAAGCAGTCGATCCCGGCCCCGCTCCCCAGGTCGAGCACCGTCTCCCCCGGACGAAGGGCGAGCAGGGCGGTCGGATTGCCGCATCCCAGCCCCAGGTCCGCCCCGGCCGGCAGGGCCGCGAGATCGGAGGCCGAGTAGCCGAGCGCGGGGCCGAGCGGAGCGGCCTCTCCACAGCACGCCCCGGCCGGGCCTCCGCAGCAAGCGGAACCGGCCGGGGAGGCGCCGCCTCCTCGCGCGATCGCGATCCGACCGTAGCGCTCCCGCACGGTAACGCGCGTCGTCTCCTCCTCCGCGTCTCGGCCGGACCGGCGGTTCATGGGATCCCCACCCCCGGGGCTCCGCCCAGCCGGTAGTACATCCACTTCTGCTTCCGCCGCGACCGGACCAGCCCGGCGTCCTCGAGCACCGCCATGTGGTGGCTCACCGTCGCGTGCGTCAGCCCCGTCGCCGCCTGGATCTCGCACGCGCACAGCTCGCCGCGGCGCTTCAGCAACGCGAGCGCGAGCAGGCGGTGTTCGTCCGCGAGCGCCTTCACGCGCCGGAGCGCGGAAGGAAAGGCGGCCCCCTCGAGGATCTCCCCGGCGAGCGTCCGATACTCTGGCACGCAGCAGGCGGCGTCCTCGCCCGTGAGACGTTCCAGTCGCTCTCCGAGGATCCGGTCCGGGGTCGGGGGCGTCATCGCACGCCCGAACGCCACGCGAGTTCATGTAGATATCGGTCAACATGATGCACCGACGGGCGGGCGACCGGTCGCCACCGTCTGAGCGCGCTCGACCCTGTCCGGCGCGTGCCCGAGGGCCGCATCTCGTTCCACTAGCCGTCCGCGCTGGCCCCGCGGCGAGGGTACTCCCACGTCGCGGAGGTCCGCGAGGTCCGGGACCAGAACGTGAACCTCGAGCACGCGCCCACGAGCACGGCGGTCCAAGTGAGCCGGCGCTTCCGGCCGGAGCTCCTCCTCGAGATCGAGGCGATCGCCTCGATCGCATAGGGCGACCGGTGCCCACCGAGCGGCGGTCCCCTCGGGGGCCGGGGGGCGGTCCGGGGGCTACTTCGAGGGGCGCCCCGTCGGCGGCTGGTTGATCGAAAAGAGGTTCCCGTCCGGGTCGCGGAACGTCGCCGAGATCCCCCACGGCTGTTCCGTCAGCGGTTGCAGGAACTCGACCCCCCGGGCCTTCAGCTCCTCGTAGACCTGGCGGCCGTCGGTCACCCGGATCACGATCGGCGGGGCCTTGCCCGGCGCCCAGTGCTTCGACCACTCCTGCTGGGCCGGATCGACCGGCGACCCCAGGGGCCAGAGCGCGAGCTCGAGCTCCTGTCCCCGAGGACCGACGGTCACCCAGCGGCCGCCCCCGGCCGGGGTCACGTCCGTCTTCTTCTCGAACCCGACCTTCTCGGTGTAGAACGCGAGCGACCGCGCCTGGTCGCGGACGACGAGCGCGACCAGCAGCACCTTGCCTTCCATGATCGTCCTCCCTCGGTTCGCCCGTCGGGCCGACGGGCGAGAGGCCCAGGGGGTCCCACGATATAACTATGGCGTTATATGCTGAGAGGACCGACCCCGACGATCTCTTCCATTCGCTCGAGACGCCGGGGCCTGCCCACGCGAGGGTTAATACGCCGCCGGTTATGCATCCGGTGGGGCTCCCATGGATACGTTCGGCGCGCTGGCGGACCCGACCCGTCGGCAGGTGCTCGACCTCCTGTCCCGCCGGGAACGGACCGCGGGCGAGCTCGGGATCGCCTTCCCGTCCGTGAGCCAGCCCGGGATGTCGCGTCACCTGCGGGTCCTTCGGGAGGTCGGGCTCGTCCGGGTCCGACAGGAGAGCCGGCACCGGATCTACTCGCTGCGGTCGGAGGGCCTCGCCTCGGTCGATGCCTGGATCTCGAAGTACCGGGGATTCTGGAAGCACGAGCTGGACGCGCTCGAGACGTACCTGGACCGCCAGGCGAAGGCGCCGACCGCCCGCCCGCACCGCGCGAGGCGGCGGTGAGCGCGCCGCACGCCCGCCCCCGGGACGAGCCCGGGTCGTTCGAGGTCCAGGGGGACGTGGCGACGCTCGTGTTCCGCCGCCGGCTCCGACACCCCCCCGAGGTGGTCTGGAGGGCCCTCACCGATCCGGCGGAAGTGGCCCAGTGGCAGCTCACGACGGCCCGCGTGGAAGGACGGGCCGGCGGCCACGTGGAGATGACGCACGAGCCGACGCACGTCCGCGCGACCGGCCGCGTCCTCGCCTGGGACCCCCCGCACCTCTTCGAGCACGAGTGGAACGTGCCGGCGGGAGGGAGCTGGCCCGTGGCCGAGCACGCCGTGATCCGCTGGGAGCTGGTCCCCGAGGCGGGCGGGACGCTCCTCACCCTCACCCACCGCGGGCTCACGTCGCGGACGGCCCGGGTGTTCCGGCACGGCTTGGTCGGCCTGCTGGACCGGCTCGAGGCGCAGCTCGACGGGCGCCCCCTCCCGGACTGGGAGGCCCGAGTCCGTGAGCTCCGGGGGTCCGGGACCGCCCCCGGCTGAGCGGTCCCCGGCCCCGGGGGCGGACCGGCCGGCCGGGGATCGACCGCGCCGCCCCGGCAAGAAAGAGGTAAGGGCGTCGCTGACTCCTCGAGGGCACGAACGCGGCCGACCCCTCGCCCGTCATGACCCGGCCCCCGCTCCGACGGGCCCGGCCGCACTCGCGCACCGCGGGCTTCGTGCTCTATCAGGCGGTGTACGCGCCGTACGTGCTCGTACGAAGCGTCTATCGGCAGATCGCGATCCTCGCGGTGATGTTCGCGGTCGGCGCGCTCGTCTTCGCCTACTACGAGCACCTCCCGCCGATCGCCGCGACGCTCGCGTCGGTCTCCACGATCACCACGATCGGGCTCTACGTGCCGAACGGGGGCAACTTCCTGACCCTCAACCGGACGGAGGCCGAGCTCCTGATCGTGCTGATCCTCATCTCGGTGGGCGCGGCGGCCTCCCTGCTGCAGGCGACCGTGAGCTCCGTGGTCAACGGGGACCTCGCGCGTGGGGAGGCCGAGCGGAACCTCATCCGACGGATGAAGAACCACGTGGTGGTCCTCGGATACGCCCACCTCGGCCGGTACGTCGCGGACAAGCTCGCCGAGCTGCACCTCGACTGCGTCGTCGTGACCGGTGACCCCACGAGCTACGAGGCGCTGACGAAGCGCCGGGCCCTCGCGGTGCTCGAGATCGCCAATCGGCCCGTGGAGACGCTGCGGGCGGCCCACATTGAGACGGCTTCCACGCTCATCACCGCGCACGAGAAGGATCCCGACAACATGCTCGCGATCCTCAGCGCCCGCCGGCTGCGTCCCGACCTTCGGATCGTCGCGGTCGTGCACGACGAGCAACTGACCGAGACCGCCAAGAACGCGGGCGCCGACGTCGTCATCCCGTCCTCCGTCTCGGTGGGCCACCTGCTCGCGCTCTCGGCGACCACGAAGGACCTGGTCGGCATCGTCTTCTCCGAGCGGGTCGGGACGAAGGAGATCGCCCAGTTCTCGGTCTTCCGGGCGTCGAAGCTCGTGGGCCAGCGCCTCCCCGAGATCACGCGACTCGCGCACGTGGTGGGGATCATCCGCGGGGGCGAGCTGATCCGCGATGTCTTCGATCCCGCCCTCCGGATCCAGCAGGACGACACGCTGCTGGTCTTCGGCGACCCGGCCGGGCTCCAGGAGCTCGAGACCGAGGCCTCGGCACGGTAGCGACGCGTCCCGGGGCCATTAATACGCGCCGGGCCTCCGCGAGGGGGAGACGACGATGGCGACAGCGAAGGACCCGGTCTGCGGGATGAGCGTCGACACGAACCACCCGGCGGCCACGGCCAGCTCGGGCGGCCAGACCGTCTACTTCTGCTCGACGGCCTGCCAGAAGCAGTACGCCGCGACGCACCCCGCCCCGTAGGTCCGTCGCGCCCCGCGGCCCGCGCGCGTCCGGATCGGGGCCCGACCGGAGCGACGTCGGGAGCGCGCCCCTCCATGGCGACCGACCCTGTCTGCGGCATGTTCGTCGACGAGCGCACGGCCGAGCTCCGGCTCGCCCGCGATCGGCGCACCTACTACTTCTGCTCCGAGCACTGCCTGCGCGAGTTCGCCCAGCCGGCGCTCGAGCTCGCGCGGCTCCGGCGTCGGCTCGCCGTCGCGTGGCCGCTCGCGCTGCTGATCCTGCTGCTCACGTACGGGGTGCGGTCCCCCCCGGCGCTGTGGATCGCGTTCGGGGCCGCCACGGTCGTCCAGTTCTATCCGGGGCTCGTCTTCTACCGCAGCTCCGTCGACGCCGCCCGCAACCGCAGCTGGAACATGGACGTGCTCATCGCGGTGGGGACGAGCGTCGCGTACGCGTACAGCGCGGTCGTGCTGCTGTGGCCCGGACGCCTCCCGCCCGCGACGTTCTTCGACGCCTCGTCGCTCATCGTCGCGCTCATCCTCAGCGGCACGTACCTCGAGCACCGGACCCGCGAGCGGGCCCGCGGGGCCCTGCGTCGGCTCCAGGAGCTGGTCCCCGCCACGGCCCGGGTGCTGCGGAACGGGGCCGAGGTCGATGTCCCGGTCGCGGAGGTCGCGGTCGGGGACCGGTGGCGCGTGCTCCCCGGAGGCCGCTTTCCCACCGACGGCACGATCGTCGACGGCCGCACCTCCGCCGACGAGTCGCTCGTCACCGGCGAGAGCCTCCCGGTCCCGAAGGGGCCGGGCGACCCGGTGCTCGCCGGAGCCCTCAACGGGGAAGGGCCGGTGCTCGCGACCGCGACCCGGGTCGGCGAGGACACCTCGCTCGCCCGGATCGGCGAGCTCGTCACCGAGGCGGAGACGAGCCGGATCCCGCTCCAGCAGCTCGCGGACCGGATCGCCGCGATCTTCGTGCCGGTCGTGCTCGCGCTGGCCGTCCTCGCGGCCGCGGGCTGGGGGCTCGCCGGGGTCGGCCTCCCGGTGATCATGCTCGTGTTCGTCTCGGTGGTCATCACCGCGTGCCCGTGCGCCTTCGGGATCGCCACCCCCGCCGCGCTCGTCGTCGGCACGGGCCGGGCCGCCGAGGAGGGGATCCTGTTCCGGGGCCGGGACGCGCTCGAGAGCGCGAGTCGGGTCGACGTGGTGGTCACCGACAAGACCGGCACGATCACCGAGGGCCGCCCGGCCCTCACCGACCTCCGGACGGCCGACGGGGTCCCCGAGACGGAACTCCTGGCGCTCGCGGACGGGATCGAAGCGGGCTCCGAGCACCCGTTCGCGCGCGCCGTTCGGTCGGCGGCGGCCGCCCGGGGCGTCGCGCCGTCGCCCGTCCGGGACCTGCGGGCCGAACCCGGGATCGGCCTCCACGGTTCGCTCGACGGGGTGCCGGTGGCCGTGCGGAGCGTCGCGAGCGCTCGCGGCGGGAGCGGGGGCCTCGGACCCCTCGAAGGGGAGGCGGCTCGTCTGGCGGGGGAAGGGAAGGCGGTCTCCGTCGTGCTCCGCGCCGGCGCGCCCGTCGGCGTGCTCGGCTTCTTCGACCGACCGGCTCCCGGCGTCCCCGAGGCGATCGCCGCCCTTCGCGCCGACGGGATCCGCGTCGTGATGGCGACGGGGGACCACGAGGCCGCCGCCCGCACGGTCGCGCGGCAGGTCGGGATCGAGGAGGTCCGGGCGGGACTCACGCCGGCGGGGAAGCTCGGGCTGCTGCGCGAACTGCGCGCGCAGGGGCTCCGCGTGGCGTTCGTGGGCGACGGGGTGAACGACGCCCCCGCGCTCGCCGCGGCCGACGTGGGGATCGCGATCGGCTCCGGCACCGACGTCGCCCGGGAGGCGGGCGGGGTGGTGCTGATCCGGTCGGACTTCCGCGATGTGGCGCTCGCGCTCCGGATCGGGCGCCGGACCGTCGCCAAGGTGAAGGGCAACCTCGCCTGGGCGGTCGGCTACAACGCGGTCCTCCTCCCGGTCGCGATGGGGGCGCTGGTGCCGGCGTTCGGGCTCGGCGTCTTCTCGGTCCTTCCGATCACCGGCGCGCTCGCGATGGGGCTCTCCTCCACGGCCGTCGTGCTGAACTCGCTCTCCCTCCGCTGGATCCGGCTGCGGTAGCCTTCCGGCGCGGGGACCGGCGAATCTATCCGTCCCCATCGCTCACCCGGGGTCGGCCCGATCGGACCGTCGGCGCCGTCGGCTGCGCCGCCGTCCGAAGGGAGGGTTCGTGAGCCCCGCGTTCCAGATCCCGCCCGGAGCGAAGGTACGGCTGCGCCGCTACGACCCCGCCGACACCGCGCAGGCTCCGGGCGGCAAGGGCCGGACCGTCGCGGAGTCGAAGCAGCTCGTCGCGAAGCTCGACTCCCTGCAGGAGCTGTTCTACGCCTGCCGCGACGCCTCGCTGCTCGTCGTGCTCCAGGCGCTCGACACCGGCGGGAAGGACGGCACGATCCGGCACGTGTTCGAGGGCGTGAACCCCCAGGGGGTCCGGGTCGCGCAGTTCCGCGTCCCCACGCCGATCGAGGCGGCCCACGACTTCCTCTGGCGCGTGCACGCGCAGACGCCGTCGAAGGGCGAGATCGTGATCTTCAACCGGAGCCAGTATGAGGACGTCCTCGCCGCCCGGGTCGACAAGCTGGTCCCGAAGCACGTCTGGAGAACGCGGTACCGGTCGATCAACGACTTCGAGCGTACCCTCGTCGACGAGGGCACGACCGTGCTCAAGTTCTTCCTGTACATCAGCGAGGACGAGCAGCGCCGCCGGCTCGAGGACCGGCTCGCCGACCCGACGAAGCACTGGAAGTTCAGCGCCGCCGATGTGCGGGAGCGGCCGCACTGGCCGGAGTACACGGCCGCGATCGAGGAGATGCTGTCCCGGACCAGCACCCCCTGGGCGCCCTGGTACCTCATCCCGGCCAACAAGAAGTGGTTCCGGGACTGGGCGGTCTCGCGGATCCTCGTCGACACGCTCGAGGGGTTCCACCTCGAGTGGCCGAAGCTTCCCCGCGAGCTGCGCTCGGCGAAGATCCCGGCATGAGCGCCCCGACCGGGGCGTCCCGCCCCACCTCCCGGGGGCCGTTCCGCGGGATCGCCTACGTGCTCGGGGTGACGGCGTTCGGCGCCGGGATCCCGACCCCGCTCTACGCCGTCTACGAGCAGCGCGACCACTTCTCCTCGGCGGTGCTCGCCGGGATCTTCGCGGCGTACTCGATCGGCGTCCTGGCCACGATGTTCCTCCTCGCGCCCCTCTCGGATGTGATCGGCCGGAAGCCCGTCCTCCACCTCGGCATGGTCCTCACCGCGGCGAGCGGCGTCGTGTTCGTCTTCGCGTCGGGGGTGCTCACGCTCGCCCTCGCCCGGGTCGTCTCGGGGCTCGCGGTGGGCGCGACGACGAGCACCGCGACCGCCTCGATGACCGGCCTCGAACCGAACGGCGACCAGCACCACGTCGCCCGCGTCTCCGTCGCCGCGAACTTCGGGGCGGTGGCGACGGGGATCTTCGTGAGCGGCCTCCTGGTCGAGTACGGCCCCGACCCCACCCAGCTCGTCTACGCGGTCCTCATCGCGGCGAGCGTCGCCGGGATCGCGGTCGTCTCGCGGACCCCCGAGACGGTCCCGAGCGCGCTGCGGCGGGTGCGGGTCCGGTTCGAGCGCCCCCGCATCCCGGCCTCGATCCGGCTGCCGTTCTGGGTCGCCGCCGGCGCGCTCGCCGGCTGCTATTCGATCTACGGGTTCTTCGCCTCGCTCGCCCCGTCGTTCCTCCGCAACGACCTGGGGCTCTCCAACACCGCCGCGTCGGCGACGATCGTCGCGGTGCTGTTCGCCGCGGCGGCGACGATCCAGATCGGCCTCGGGCAGGTCCGCGACCGCAACGCGCTCCTCGACGGCCTCCCGCTCCTGGTCCTCGCCATCGCCGGGGTCGTGGCGTCCGTCCTCACGGGCTCGTGGCCGCTCCTCGTCGTCAGCGCCGCCGTCCTCGGGATCGGGGTCGGCTACGCCTACATGGGCAGCGTGACGCTCATCGACCGGACGAGCCCGCCCGCGCTGCGGGGGGAGATCCTCTCGGCGTTCTTCGTGGTCGGCTACCTCGCGCTCGCGGTCCCCACGATCGGCATCGGCCTCGCGGCGGACCGGATCGGCCTCGGGACGGCCGCGGTCGTCTTCGGGTCCACCCTCGCCCTGTTCGCGGCGGCCCTCTACTTCGTGACCCGGCACACGCCGACCCCGCCCGGCGGCGAGGGGCGCCCCCGGCCCGCGCCGCCGGGGACGCCGGAGCGCCGCCTAGAGCCGTAGCTCGTAGTGGAGGAAGGCCGTGTCGCGCGTCCAGCCCTCCGCCTCGTAGAGGCGCTGGGCGGGGTTGTCGTGGGCGGTCTCCAGGGTGAGACCCTCGGCTCCCTGCGTGCGGGCGAACTCCCGGGCGCGGCGGAGCAGCGCGGCGCCGACCCCGCCGCGCCGGGCCTCGGGGGCCACGAACAGGTCGTTGAGGATCCACGAAGGACGCAGCCCGAGCGAGGAGAACGTGGGGAACAGCTGGGTGAAGCCGACGGGGCTCCCGTCGCGCTCGGCCAGGAACACGACGGACTCCGCGCGGGCGAGCCGGTCGGTGAGGAACCGGAGCTCCCCGGCCGCGTCCGGCGGGCACCGGTAGAACGCGCGGTAGCCCGCGAACAGCGGCTGGATCCGGGGCACATCGGCGACGGTCGCCTGGCGCACCGAGAGCGAACCGGTGGTCATCGGGCCCGCGAGGGGCCGGCCTCGGTTGAGTCTTGCGCCGGGCCGGCCCCCCCGAGGGTTCAAGAGGAGCCCGCCCCCTCGCCGAGGCGATGGCCGACCCCGCCCCGCCCTCCGGACACGTCCGGCAGATCAACCGCAAGCCCGAGCGGCCGGCGGAGCGGGGACTGCCGAAGGAGCCGGTCGCCGAGGCCCGCCTCACGGAGCGCGGGGTCGAGGGCGACTTCAACCGCTACCGCCACGAGGAGCGACGGGACGATCCTGGCATGGCGCTCCTGATCGTGCCGATCGAGACGATCCGGTCGTTCCAGCACGACGGCTGGCCGGTGCGGCCGGGCGACCTCGGGGAGAACATCACCTCCGAGGGGATCCCGTACGACGCGTTCGTCCCCGGCCGCCGGTTCCGCCTCGGCGGGGCCCGCATCGAGATCTCGAAGGCGTGCACGCCCTGCGACGTCCTGTACTCGCTGCCCTACGTCGGCCGGGAGCGCGGGCCCGAGTTCGTCCGGACGGCGACCGGTCGGCGGGGCTGGTATGCCCGCGTGCTGACCCCGGGCCCCGTGCGCCCCGGCGACGCGATCGAGGCCGAGCCCTCCGACGCCCGGTAGGGCCGGGAGCGAGCGTGTCCGCGCCCGCCCCGTCGCTCCGGTTCCACGCGGTCGACGTCCTGCTGATCGCGGTCGTCGCGCTGGCGTGGGGGTCGGCCTACATCTTCATCCGGCAGGGGATCGTCTTCGGCGCGTCCCCGCTCTGGTTCGCGGCGGTCCGCTACGTGCTCTCGGCGGGGGTGTTCGCCGCCCTGGCCCTGGGGCGCCGGGAGGCGTTCCCGGCGCGGGCCCCGTTCGTCGCCTCGGCGGCGATCGGGGGGACCCTGGTGATCGGCGCGTACGGTGGGCTCCTCTACTGGGGCGAGCAGTTCACGACCGGTGGCTACGCCTCCGTGCTGTCGTGCACGGCACCGATCTTCACCGTCCTCATCGCCTACTCGTTGCTGCCCGCCGAGCGCCTCGGACGGTGGTCGCTCGCCGGCCTCGCGCTCGGCTTCGCGGGGACGCTCGTCCTCGTGCTCCCCGAGCTCACCGGGGGCCCGGTCGGCTCGTGGGAGGGCCCGCCGTTCCTGATCGGCGCGTTCGTCGCCGCCCCGCTCGGCACCGTGCTGCTGCGCCGGTTCGGCCGGGGGCGCCAGGGCCTCTGGCAGATCGGCACCCAGTTCGCGGTCGGTGGCGCCCTCCTCCTCGCCGTGTCGGCGGCCCTGCCCGTGCCCGAGGCGTTCCCCTGGACCGCCGGGACCGTGGGCGCCCTCGCGGCCCTGGTCGCGATCTCCTCGACGCTGGGCTACTTCGCGTACTTCGCGCTCCACCACCGCGTGGGGCCGGTCCGGGCGAACACCGTCGCCTACCTGCTGCCGCTCGTCGGGATCGGCCTCGGCTCGGGCTTCCTCGGGGAGCCGCTCACCGCGTACGAGGTCGTCGGCTTCGTGATCGTGCTGGGCGGGCTCACGATGATCCTGCGGGAGGCGGCCCGCGGCGGTGGCGCCGCTACGGGCTCGGCCGCGCCGGCCGACGGCGCGACCGGACGACCAGGACCGTGACCGCCGCGAGCGCAACGGCGAGCGCGCCCAGCACGAGCGCGTCCCCGTCGATCGGGGCGAGGCCGAACAGCCCCGTCGACGCGCGGCTCGTGACCGAGAACGCGAGGGGGCCGCCGGTCACCGCGACGCCGTTGGAGTCGGTCACGGTGACGTTGATCCAGTAGGAGCCGACCGCGCTGGGCGCGCAGACGATCGTCGGCGCATCCTCGGGCGCGCACCCGGCCGGGAGGCCGGTCCAGACGTAGGCGTACGACCCCGAGCCCCCGCTCACCGCGATCGAGAAGGTGACGGTCGTCCCCGCCGGGACCGACCCCGGTGCGGCGCGGGGCGACCCGGCCGCGGGCGCGGGATCCACCGCGAACGCGAGGGTGCGCGCGACCGAGACGCCGTTCGAGTCGGTGACGGTGACCGTCACGTGGAGCGTCGTCGCCGTGGGGAGCGCGCAGGTCACGGACGAGACGTTGCCGGCGACGCACCCCGCGGGGAGGTCCGACCAGGCGTAGGAGTAGACCCCGGTGCCGCCCGCGAGCCCGACGACCGAGAACGTCACGGGCTGCCCCACGTCCGCGGAGGCGCGGGAGGCGCCGACCGAGGAGAACGTGGGGTCGGAGAGGATCGTGAACGGGAGGGCGGCGGACGCGTTGGCCCCGTCGGAGTCGACGACCGTGACCGAGACGTTGCCCGACCCGGCGGCGGACGGCTCGCAGGAGATGGCGGAGGCGTTCTCGGACGCGCAGCCGACAGGGAGGCCGGTCCAGGCGTACCGGTACGCGCCGGTGCCCCCGGCGACCCCCACTGCCGAGAACGTCACGGTCTCCCCGGCGTCCGGCGCGCGGGGGCGGATCGAGACGGAGCCGACCGTCGGGCCGGCCTGGACGGTGAACGGGAGGGTGCCGCTCGTGGTCCGGCCGCCCGCGCTGTCGGTCACGGTCACGTCGATCGTGGTCGCTCCGACGGCGCTCGGTGTGCAGGAGAGCGTGGCGGAGGACGCCGAGGCGCACCCCCGCGGCAGCCCCGACCAGGCGTACGCGTAGCCGCCCGAGCCCCCCGAGGCCGCGGTCGTGAAGACGACCGGCCGCCCGACGTCGACGGAGCCGGCCGGGCTCGCGGTCGGAGCGGCGACCGACGGGCCGGCCTCGACCACGAAGTGGAGCGCCGAGCTCTCGCTCGCCTCCCCGTTCGCGTCGGTGACCGTCACCGAGACCGCAAAGCTGCCGGCGGCCGTCGGCGTGCAGACCGGGGACGACGTCGACGGGTCCGTGCACGATCCGGGCAGGCCGCTCCAGGCGTAGGAGAACGGCGACGCGCCGCCCGAGACGCTCTCGGAGAACGTCACCCTCGCGCCGGTCTCGACGGTGCTCGGGCTCGCCGTCGGTGCGTTCGCCTCGGGAACGGTCGAGACCGTGAAGGAGAGGTTGCCGCTCGTGCTCGCACGGTCCGAGGAGTCGGTGATCGTCACGTTCACGCGGTAGCTCCCGGCGGCGGTCGGCGTGCAGTCGAGGGTAGGGGAGGTGGACGGGGCGCACCCGAGCCCCGAGGGACTGGTGTGCCAGACGAACGAGTCGCCGCCCGACCCCGCCCCGGTCACGGTCGTGGTGAACGAGACGCTCTGACCGACATCGGCGCCCGCCGCGGAGGCGACCGGCGTGGAGGCGCTCGGTCCGCAGCCGTCGGCCACCGTGCCGAGCGTGACCGTGTCGGCGTAGACGTAGCAGACCCCGAGCGCGTGGTCCCCGCCCGTGTCGTTCACCCAGACCGGGTACGCCCCGGGGACGAGCGTGAGGTTGGCGGCCGCCCCGACGAACCGGAACGAGTCGCCGGGAACCGCGATCGTGCCGGCGGAGATGCCGGGCGCGGCGATCGCGAGCGTGCCGACCCGTCCCTGGTCGTACGCCGACGCAGGGGTCGCGTTGCGCGTGGTGCCGTTGAGCTGGATCGTCTCGGGGAACCCGCCCGCGTCGTGCCCGAAGAACGACTGGACGTTGCTCACGGCCTCCGCGGTGTTGCTGCCGAAGTTCCAGACCGCGGGCGGGGCCTCCAGGTTGTGGCCGTTCCAGTAGAGGAGGCGCGAGGTGATGTCGGTCACGCTCTGGGCCTCGGTCCCGCTGCCGCCCCCCGGTCCGCCGATCGTGAGCTCGGCGTCGTAGAACAGGCCCAGCGGGTTGTACTGCTCGCCGTCGACCACGAAGCCGCGGTCCGTGTCGAGCTGCTGCGCCCAGGGGAAGACGACGTTGTCGTAGGTGACGTACCAGCTCGTGACCCCGTCCCAGTACTCGAACGCCACCCCGGGGACCCCGTCCGTCACGTAGGAGCGGACCAGGAGGCCGAAGTCGCCCGGGTCGGGCATGTCGAGATCGGCCCCCGGCTGGTCCGTCGAGCCGACGGCGTAGTAGCCCTGGCAGCCCTCGTACGGGTAGACGGTGCCGTTCCCCGTCACGCCGGTGGAGTCGAGGCAGCCGGCCGGGCTCGAAAAGTTCCAGATGTTGTTCTCGAAGGTGAGCTGGTTGTCGGCGCTGTCCATGAACGCGACGTCCTGGATCCAGTACGCGTAGGTCACGCCGTCGTTCACGAACTGCAGGACCACGTTGAGCTGGTCGGTGAACGCCGTGTCGCCGCTCAGCTCGAGGTCGAGCGTCGTCCAGGAGAAGTTCCCGAGGAACTCGGTCGTGTTGTAGGTGTACGCGTCGCCGTGCAGCCCGATCCCGAAGTCCCCGATCCCCATCGGGGCCGGCTCGCTCGAGTAGAGGGCCGTCGGGTCGACGTTCTCCCCCGCCGGCTGGAGCCGGTGGACCGGGACCGGGGGCAGTGCGACCGGGACCGGGGCGGTCCCGTGGGAGGAGGGCGCGACCGGCGCGGCACCGTCCGACGGAGCCCCGGTGCCGAACGGTACCCCGAGCGCGCTGCCTCCGAGGAGCAGCGCGATCCCCACCGCGGCGACGAGCCCGAAGTGAAGACCGCGCCGGGGCGAGGCGGAGGGACGCATAGAACGGCCGGAGGAGGCGGGTGGGACCGCTTAGTTCTTGCGGCGACCCGAGCGCGTCACGCCCCGGCCTGCTCGAACAGCGTGTCGAGGAGGCCGATCGGGGGGCAGCCGAAGCCGAGGAGCGCGTCGTGGAACGCGCGGAGGTCGCCCGCGTAGCGGCCGGCAAGGAAGCGCGAGCGGGCGTTGAGGATCGCGAGCTTGCCCAGGGTATAGCAGAAGTACTCCGGGTTGAAGGTGCCCCGGATCGCCTCCCGTTCGGCCGGCAGGCGCTCGAAGTACGCCTCCTGCTGGAACGTCTGGGTCGCCTGCTCGAGCGTCATTCCCGCCGTATGCAGCCCGATGGAGACCAGGAGCCGGCAGTCGCGCAGCAGTGCATCGTGGATCTGGGCGACCTCGGCCTGGTAGCTGTCGCTGCCGAGCCCCTGCTCGATCGCGAGCTGCTCGGTGTAGTGGGCCCAGCCCTCCACGAACGACGGCGAGAGGTAGACCTTCCGGGAGAGCGAGCCCGGCCCGGAGCGGAAGTGCAGGAACTGGAGGTAGTGGCCCGGGTAGACCTCGTGCACGGTGATGTTGCGCAGCATCGAGAAGTTGAACGCCCGCAGCCACTCCTCCTGCTGGACCGGCGTCCACGCCGGGTCGACCGGCGTGACGTAGTAGATCCCCTCCGGGGGGCCCGGGTCGAACGGACCGGGGGGGTTCATGCTCGCGGTCGACAGCGCCCGGCCCCAGGCGGGCGTCTCCTCGACCCGGCAGGAGACATCGTCCGGGATGGTGACGAGGCGGCGATCGGCGACGAACGCCTTCGACTCCTCGACGAACCGTCGCGCGGTCGCGAGCAGGTCGGCCGCGGGCGGGTGGTTGCGGTTCACCCGCGCGAACAGCTCGCCGACCGCCACGCCCTGGGCCCGCGCGATCTCCTCGAGGCGGGTCCGATTGCGGGCGAGGTCCGCGAGACCCGCCCGACGGATCTCGTCGAACGGCGCCTCGATGCCCTCGCGCACGTAGAGGAGCTTCTGGTACCGGCTCGCGCCCAGCGCGAAGTCGGGCGTGGTCGACGGCAGCCGGTCGTTCCGGAGCCACTCCAGGAACTCCCGGACCGCGCCCTCGGCTTGGGAGCGGGCCGCCGCGACCTCGGGCGCCCGCCCCACGCGGGCGGCGAACTCCTCCGCCTCGGCGAAGTGCTGCGGCAGCCCGCCGCCGATCGCGAGTCCAAGGTCGACGAACGGCTTCGGAAGCTGGGCGTCGAGCCGCTGGCGCCCGATCGCCAGGACCGGCCGCACCTGGCCCAGGACCTGGAGGATCGCGTCGACCCGCACGCCCGCGGGCGCGTAGTCTCGGGACAGATAGGGCGTGAGCGAGAATCCGCCCAGGTACGTCATCGGGTTCCGCTCCAGGTCCCGGGACTCGACGAGGTCGAAGAGGGGACTCTCCAGCAGCAGCCGGAGGAGCAGCGCGTCGATCCGTCGCGCCTCGGGCAGCGAGTCCCCGGACACCGCCGTGAGGCGCCCCAGCAGGGCCCGCGCCCCGGCGATCCACCGCTCCGTCGCGGCCGTCGAGAGGTCCGGCACGCGGCCGTCGTACTGGTGGAGGCCGAGCCCCACCGCGTAGCCGGGTTGGAGCACGAACAGGTGGTCGATCGTCTCTTTCTCGAGCGGGTCGAGGGTCGGCGGATCGGGGATCCGAGATGCCATGAGCGTAGCCCGTGAGCGGGTCGGGTTCAAAAGCTCCCGGCTCGAGATGGCGCGCCCGCGCGCGGCTCACTCGACCCAGGTGATCCGGCACGTCGGGCAGGTGCCGCGCGAGAGCGGGCTGCCGCAGACGAAGCAGAGGGCGTAGACCGGGCGGGCGGCGGACGGCTTCGGGGCGACGTCCGGGGCCGACTCGGGCAGCGGCGGGGGCCGGGTCGAGACCGGCGGAGCGACCGGGGGCGGGGTCGCCGCGGGCGTCGGAGCCGGGCCCGCGGACGACGGGCTCTCGGCGACCGGCTCGGCGGCGTCCGGGGAAGGCTCGGGCGGCTCGGACGCGGGGGACGGCTCCGACGCGGCGGGTTCTGGCTTGTCGGGATCGTCCGGGTCCCGGCGGAGCCGCCGGAAGAACGACATCGTCTCAAGGACGGTGCGTGGCTCTATAGGGCTAGCCCCCGGCGGGCCCGCACGCTTTTCTGGCGTCGGTCGCTCCCCCGGCGTGGCGCCCACGGTCGCGGAACGGTTGCGGACCCTGGGCCTGGTGCTGCCGGCGCCGCCCCCGCCTGCGGGGACGTACACCCCGGTCGCGGTCCACCGCGGCCTGGCCTTCGTTTCCGGCCAGATCGTCACCGAGGGCGGGGCGGTCGTGCGGCCGGGCCGCGTCGACGAGGACGTCCCGCCGTCGGAGGCGAAGGCGCTCGCTCGCAGGGCCACGCTCCAGGCGCTGAGCGCGCTCGAAGCCGCGCTGGGATCGCTCGATCGGGTCGAACGGTTCCTGCGCGTCGCGGTCTACGTCGCCTCCTCTCCCGGCTTCGATCGTCAGCACGAGGTCGCCAACGGAGCGACCGAGCTCCTGGTCGAGCTCTACGGCGAGGACGGACGGCCCGCGCGGATCGCGGTCGGGGTCGCCGGCCTGCCCCTCCACGCCCCGGTCGAGGTCGAGTACCTCGCCACCATTCGGTAGGCCGCCGTGGAGCCGTCCGGGTGGCCGGGGGTCTTCCGCGACGGCCGGGACCTGTTCACGCCCAACGCCGTCCCCGGCACGAAGGTCTACGGCGAGACGCTGCGCCGCGCAGGCCCCGTCGAGTATCGCCTCTGGGACCCGTTCCGATCGAAGCTCGCCGCCTACCTCGCCCGCGGCGCCCCGTCCGGCCTCTGGGGCCCGGTCCGACGCGTCCTCTACCTGGGGGGCGCGCACGGCACGACCGTGAGCCATCTGTCGGATCTCTGGCCGGACGCCGCGATCTTCGTGATCGAAAAGAGCCCGACCGCGTTCGCGCCGCTCCTCGCGCTCGCCCGCCGGCGCTCGAACCTCCTTCCGATCCTCGCCGATGCCCAGCTGCCCGAGCGCTACCAGGCGGACGTCGGTTCGGTCGACCTGCTGTACCAGGACGTGGCGCAGCGCGCCCAGGCGGCGATCTTCGCCGAGAACGCCCGGGCCTGCCTGGCGCCGGAGGGCCGGGGCGTGCTGATGCTCAAGGTCCGGTCGGTGACCCAGCGACGCCCGACCGCGGTGGTCGTCCGGGAGGCCCGGGCCGAGCTGCACGACGCCGGGCTCCGGGTCTGGAACGAGACGGCGCTCGCGCCGTTCTCCCGGGAGCACGTCGCGCTCGCGGTGCGGGCGTAGGGCACCCTTCATCGTCCGGCGGCGGGGCCGTCCGCTTAGGGGACGCCCGCGTCGCACGGCCGGGGTGGCGACGTGCAGTGGAACGGCCGAACGGAACGGAGCGTAGCGAGCGCGGGTCTGGCCTGGGGGATCGTCCTGCTCTGCCTCGGATCCGTCCCGATCCCGCACGGGGGCCCCCCGTTGCCCGGTGGCCTCCTCGCCTCGACGCCCGAGGGGCCCGCCCTCACGCTGAGCCCGTCCGCCGAGAACCTGACGCCGGGGAACGAGACGTTCCTCGAGGCGGCGTGGACCTCCGCGCCGCCCGGGTGCGACCTCCTTCCGGTCTGGTACGCCTGGGCCGAGACCGGGACCCCCGTCCCGGGCGTCCTCAACCGCTCGACCGGGCCGGTCGTCGCCTTCGACGCCAACACCAACCTCACCGGAACCGCCGCGATCACGGTGCGCGCCTTGGTCGAGGAGGAGTGCGGGATCGGTGAGCTCGCCGCCTACGGGAGCGCCACGACCCGCCTCCGGGTCACCGCCCCCCTGGCGATCGAGAACCTGAGCGCGGCGCCGCTCCCGGTCGTGCCCGGAGGGCCCACGAACCTCACCGGGGTGGTGACCGGAGGATCGCCGCCCTACCGGATCGGGGTCGCGTGGGGGGACGGCTCGACGAGCAACGCGAGCGTCGGCCCCGCGGGGACGTTCCGGATCGCCCACGCGTACGCGCCGGGTACCTACGGGCCGCTCGTGGAGGCCTTCGATGGGGCCGGCGCCGAAGCCCACGCCGCGTTGGGGGACCCGATCGCCGTCTCCTCCGGGGCGGCGCTCTCGCTCACCGCCAGTTCCAGCGACCCCGAAGTGGACCGGCCGCTCACCGTCACGCTCCATGAGGTGGCCCCGCCCGTGCGCGCGATCGCGTTCGCCACGTGCAACTACACCGCCGGCGCGCCGCCGACGCTCTGGCTCACCTCGTCGACCTTCGACTGCACCTACGCCGCTCCGGGCCGGGTGACGATCGCGGTCACCCAGTCCTGGAACCGCACGTCCGAGCTCGTGGCGATGCTCAACGAGACCGTCGCCCCCGCGCTCGCGGTCTCCGGGGTGCCCGGAACGGTCGACGGCGCGCTCGGGGAGACCTCCGTGGTGCCGGTGAACCTCTCCGGCGGGGTCGCCCCGATCCGCCTCCGGCTCGCTCCGGAAGACGGGGCCCCGGCGTGGAACGAGACCGCGTGGACCGACGGGACGATCGACCTGCCGCTCAACTCCTCCTGGGCGGGCGACGCGCCGATCGCGCTCTCGGCCTCGGACGGAGCCGGCGCCTCCACGCCCCCGATCGCGCTCGCCTTCGACGTCGCCGGACCGCTCAACCTGAGCGCCACGGTCGCTCGCGCCATTGGCTCGAACGGGACGTTCGTCACCGTGAGCGCGAGCGTCGTCGGAGGCACCGGGCCCTTCGCCTGGGCCGTGGTCCCCTCGGCGTCGAGCAACGGGTCCGCGACGTTCGGCGGGTCGCTCGCGGCAACCGGGACCTTCGGCTGGTCGGCGACGTTCGCCGAAGAGGGGGAGACCTCCTTGACGCTCCTCGCGGTGGACGCGGGAGGGGCCGTCGCGGGCCTTGCGCTCCCCGTCTCCCTGGTCCCGCCGCTCGCGGTCGACCTCCGGCTAGGCGACGTCCTTCCTCAGCCGAACGACACCGGGGCCAAGGTCACCCTCTCGGCCCAGTTCGACGGCGGCCTCCCGCCGTTCTCGCTCGTCGTCGACGCCGAGACGGACGCCGAGTGGAACCTCAGCGCGGACGCGGACGGCTCGTTCGCCTGGAACCTCACGGTGAACGCGACCGGCCCCACGAATTGGTCCGTCGCCGGGACGGATGCGCTTGGGGTACCGTTCGCCTGGGCGGGGACGCTCGAGCTCCCGGTGGATTCGAACGGCTCGACCGGCCCGTCGCCGTCCCCGTCCCCGAGCCCCGCGCCGGGGCCGGCGCCCGCGCCGAGCCCGGCCCCGGCATCGGCCGCCAGCGGATCGGGGTCGGACGGGGTGGGGATCGCGGTCCTGGCCGCCCTCGTCGCCCTCGGCGCCGTCGGGGCGTTCTGGTGGTGGCGCCGCCGTCGGACGCCGACACCGACCCCGGCCGCACCCGACCCGGTCGCGGTCCTCCGGAAGCTGATCGAGCCCGTCGACGGGGCCGATCGCCCCACGATCGAACTGCTCGCCGAGGAAGAGGGGGTTCCGCTCGCGACGGTGCGGGAGACGATCGACCGGCTCGTCGCGGACGGCACCCTCCGTTCCGAAACCTCCCCCGAGGGCGAGGAGGCGCTCTCGTGGGCGAACCTCCCCGAGCCATGACGCACTTCCCCGGCCCCGCGCTCTGGGCGGTCGGGATCGTCGCGTTCGTCCTCGTGCCAGCGCTCGGGGCCCCGGGGGGCGGCGGCGGTGCCGGCGGGCGCTCCGCGCCGGTCGCCGCGACGCCGAGCCCGGTCTCGAACTTCACGAACTCGATCGACCGCCTCGTGGAACTCGTCTCGCTCGCCGGGAGCGGCATCCTCGCGCTGGTCTGGGCCCGGGTCGCGTTCAGTTGGTTCTCGAACGACGTCACGAAGAAGGTCCAGGCGAAGGACCGCGCCCGCGACGCCCTCGTCGGGACGCTCCTGTTCGTCGCCGCGATCACCGGGCTCGTCTGGGGGCTCGCGCACTGGGTCCTCACGGGTTCGTGAGGCGGGCCCGTGGCGATCCCGCTCGTAGGGGTCGACTGGAACTTCGTGATCCAGGCGATCCTGTTCGCCCTCTTCGCCGTCGTCACCGCGCTGGTGGCCGCGGTCATCGGGCCGACGTACGACAACCTGTTCGTCCCCGAGATGGGCGCCGGGTCGCTCTATCCCGCGCTCGTGGGCTCCGGTGTGGGTCCCGGCGACTATCTCGCCCGCGCCGCGCAGTTCTCCGCCTTCGTCCTCGCGAACGTCGTCGACCCGGCGATCGCGCTCGTCGCGCTCGTCGTCGCGGTCCTCTATCTCTCGAAGGCGATCGTCGCCCGCTGGTCGGCCGCCATCGACGGGCTCCTGCCGCGGCTCGTGATCGCGGTCATCGCCTCCAACTTCACCGTCCCGATCGCGGGAGCGATCCTGGGGCTCGCCGGCAGCGTCTACCCGGTCTTCGCCGGCTGGGACGGCGGCGCCTGGCGATCGTGGGCCAACCTGGCCGGCTGGGGCGAGATCGGCTTCTCGTGGGACAACGGCGCCCTCGCCTTTGTGCTCTCGCTCGTGGAGTTCGCCGCCGTTTTCCTGCTCGTGCTGGCGATCGGCCTCCGGGACGCGCTCCTGGCCGTGCTGATCGTGCTCCTCCCGCTCTTCACGCTGCTGTGGCCCATCCCGCCGCTGGCCCCGCTCGCCCGGCGGGCCTGGTTCCTGTTCGTCGAGCTCGCGTTCCTCCCGTGCGTGCTCGTGGTGCCGCTCGAGCTCGCCGTCGGGAGCTCGAACCCGGTCCTGCTGATCGCCTACCTCGGCGTCGCGGTGGCGTCGCCGTACCTCCTCTCCGTCGCGGGGACGCAGCTCGTCGCGTTCGGGTTCCCGTCGGCGGGTGGGGCGATCGGCGGGGGGGTGGACCGCGGTCTCGGGACCGCGCCCCGCGCGGCCGCCGGCTACGCGAGCCCCGCGACCGGCGCGCTGCGCGCGTCCGGCCCGGTCGGCGGGGCGGCCGCGGGCGCGGCGCGGGTCGCCGGGTCCGCGACCGCTCCCGCCGCGGCCCCGCTCGCGGTCGTGGAGCTTGTCGGCCACGGCGCGACGCACCTCGTCCGCCACATCGCCTCCCGCGCGTCCGGAGGCGGGAGCCCGTCGCTCCCGCCGATCCGCCCCGGGGGGAGCGGATGAGATGGATGCCGATCCGGACGGGCCGCCCCGGGTCGCCCTGCCGGAACGGTTCGATCGCCGGCTGCGGCTCGGGCCGTTCCCTTCGGCGCGGGACGCCCTCAAGTTCGTCGTCTATGCGGCCGCCGCGGCCGTGCTCGCGCCGTTCGCGAGCCCGATCGTGTGGCTGCCGATCGTCGCGGCGGGGTTCGGGCTCGCCGTCTTCCGACCCGAGGGCGAAGCGATCGACGAACGGGCGCTCGCCTTCGTGCTGTGGCACGCGCGCCGCCGGGGCCGACGGGGGGCGGAGGTGACGGCCCCGCGCCTCGACCCGCTCGTCCGCCGCGGCCTCCTGCCGGTCGGTTCGGGGCCGCTCCTCGCCGTCGTGCGGGCCGGAGGGGTCCCGCTCACGTACCTCCCGCCGCGCGAGCTGCGACGCCGCTTCGAGATCTACTGCGATCTGCTTCGGGCGCTCGACGGCGGGTTCGCGTGGTCGGCGGGCACCACCCCGCTGCGTCCGGGCCGGCTCGTGCCCCGCCTCCGGCCCTCCGGGACGCGCGAGGCGGACGGGTGCGCGGGCTACCGGGACCTCGTGGAGGCGTTCGCCCGGCGACGCGCGCTGCGACGGGTCGACATCGCACTCTCGGCGACGGAACTCGGGCCGGAAGGGATCGGGGGGCTCGAGCGACGGGTGGCGCTGTACCTCGAGGCGCTCGCCGCCCTCGGCGTGCCGGCGGCCCGTCTCACCGGTCGCTCCTTGCTCGACGCCGGCCGGCGCTTGGGCTGGCCCCCGGGGGGGACGTCCCCGTGAGCGGTCCTGGGCCCCGCCCTCCGGTCCTCGAGTTCGAGGCGTTCGGAGCCGCCGTCGGAGCGGCGGTCGTCAGCGGAGCCTGCGCGCTCGTCGAGCCGTTCCTCGCTGCGCTCACGGGAGCGCTGGCCGCGCTCGCGGTCGCCGGTTGGGTCTCGCTGCTCCGGGGCCGGAGGGTCGCGCGCGGGGACCTCGCTCGGCCCGGGACGGTCCTCGCGCTCGGGCTCCTCGCCGTCGCCGCGGCCCTGTACCTCCTCGCGGCGCCCGAGCTCGCCGCCACGCGCGGGCTCCTCCTCGGGGCGGGGCTCGTGCCGCTCTGGCTGGTCGAACGGGGTCGCGCGCCGCTCGGTCACCGGCGGAGGAGCGGCCCATGACCGCTCCGCCGGAACCGGACGCGGTGGTCGAGGGGGCCACGTTCGTCCGCTCGGGCCGACGCTACCGGGCGCCCCTGCTCGTCCGCCAGTTCCCGGGCGAGGTGCCGTTCGGTTTCCTCGGCCGCCTGCTCCCGACCACCGAACCGCTCGAGATGGTCGTCGAGGCCCATCGGATCCCCTCGCACGACGCGCTCCTACTCCTCCACGGCGCCCGCGCCGTCGCCGAGACCGAACTCTCGCGCGGAGGAGGGCTCGCCGAGACCCCCGCGCTCGAAGCCGAACGGGCGAGCGCCGAGGAGCTCGGGCGCGCGGTGGCCCGCCGCACCCAGGAGCTGTGGAAGGTCGGGGTGCGCTGGGCCGCCGTCGGGTCGACCCGGCCGCGGGTCGAGAGGGTCCGAGCCCGGCTCGCGGAGCGGCTCGCCACCCTGGGCTTCCGTTCCCGGATACCGCGCTATCAGGTGGCGGAGGCGCTCGCTCCACCGCGGCTCACCGGCGTCGAGTCCCGGCCCGCGGGCTACTGGCAGACCCTGCCGACCGACGGGGTCGCGGCCCTGTTCCCGTTCGTCGACGAGACGATCGCGGAGCCGGGCGGGGTCCTCGTCGGGCTCGGACTCTCCGATGCGAGCCCGGTGTTCCTCGACCGTTGGGCGCACGCGAGCTTCTCCTGGGGCCTGTTCGGAACGACCGGGTCGGGCAAGTCGTTCGCCGCCGCCCTCCTGTTCCTGCGGACCCGCTGGATGCGGCCCGGCGTGGAGGTCGTGATCCTCGATCCGCTCGGCGAGTTCGCCCCGCTCGTCCGCGCCTTGGGCGGAAGCGTGGTCCGTCTGGCCGGCGGCCAGGACGGGCGGTTGAACCCGCTCGACCCGGGCACGACGGGAGGGGATCGCGCCGAGAAGGCCGCGCGCGTGGGCGCGATGCTCCGCGCGCTGTTCCCCAGCCTGCGGGACGAGGAGGTCGCCGCGCTCGACGCCGCGGTGACCCGACTGTACGACGGCGGCGGACCGCCACCCACGTTCGACGGGCTGTGCGCCGCCTGCGCCGGGGCGTCGGGGGCGACCGAGCGGCTCCGCTCGTTCCTCGAAGTGTTCCGCTCCGGCTCGCTGCGGTCGCTCAACGGCCCGACGTCGATGGCGCCGGCGACCGGGCTCGTGGACTTCGACTTCCGCGGGGTCCCGGCCGAGCAGCTCGCCTTTCACCTGGCCTACGTGCTCGACTGGAGCTACGGGCGCCTGAGGGACCGGCCCGGCCCCAAGCTCCTGATCGTGGACGAGGCGCACCGGTTCGCGGGCACCCCCTCGATGGCGGAGTTCCTCGACCGGGTGGTCCGGCACGTGCGGCATTTCGAGGCGGGCGTGGTGCTCCTCTCGCAGAACCCGGACGACTTCCTCGGACTGCCGAGCGGCCGATCGCTGCTCCGGAACCTCTACGCGGTCGGTCTCTTCCGACTGCCCGAGGTCTCCGGCGAGGCCCGGGCGTTCTTCGGGCTGACCGCGGCGGAGGCGGAGTGGCTCCCCCGGGCCCGCCTGCCGCGCGAGGCGGGGTACTCGGAGTCGCTTTGGCGGGTCGGCGAGATGCACCTGCCGCTGGCGGTCGTCGCGTCGACCCCCGAATACGAGCTCCTCACCGGCACCCTGGGCCGCGATCCGCCCCCGGACGCCCCCGGCCCGGCTGCCGCTCGAGCCGGGGGTTTATGAGGGGCGGGGGACCGACGACCGGCGTGGCCGCGGAGGCGACGGTCGACGGCCCTCCTCGACGCCGGGCGAGCTGGAGCCTCAGGACGATCGTCGAGGACGTGGCGGGGCGCCCGATCGAGGACCTCCAGGACCCCGAACGACCGGTGCATCCCTACCTGCGGGGGAAGCTCGAAGCCTCGGCCCGCGCCGCGCCGGACCGGGACGACGAGGAGGGCCCGCCGTACGATCCGGTCGACCGACTCTACCCGCCGCTCACCGGTCCGACGGGGAGGGCCTTCCACGGGCCGACGCACGAGCACCACCGCGAGACCCTCGAGCGGCACCGGGCGCCCGAGGGCGCCCCCTCGGCTCGCCGCCCCGGACCCTCGCAGGCCCCCGAGCGGCTGTACCTCCACTATCTGCTGCTCCACATGGACCGGCTCAGCGACTCGGGGCTTCGGTACCTGAGCCGGGCCGTCGACGAGGAGCTCTCGCACCGCGCCCGGCCGACCGGCCCCGGGGCGGCGGCCGCCGCGGAGCCGGCACGAGACCCCACGCCCGGCCCGTAGCGACCAGCGCCCGGAACGTCGCCGGGTCGCGCTCGATCCCGATCGCCCGCCGGCCGAGGCGCGCCGCCGCCCAGACCGTCGTGCCGGTGCCGGCGAACGGGTCGAGCACCGTGTCGCCGACGACGGAGAACATCCGGATGAGCCGCGCGGGCACCTCGGGGGGAAACGCACCGGTCCGGCCGGCCGCGCCGGCCTGACGCGCGCCCCGGACGTCGGACCAGATCTGGCTGAACCAGACGTCCCGCTCGGCGCGGGTATACCGGCTCGCGGCGCGGGCCGGGTCGTGAGGCGGGAACCGCCGGAGCCGCCCCTTCCGGAACAGCAGCACGAACTCGCAATCGAGCGTCACGTAGGCGTTCGGCGGCAGGAACCCGGAGCCCAGGAACGCGTTCGGCTTGTTCGTCGGCTTCTTCCAGAGGAGGTACGGGAGCGGCGTGAAGCCGACCCGGGTCGCGGCGCGCGTCGTCTCGGCCTGGTTCGGCCAGAGGCGGAACCCGCCCGCGTCGGACCGCAGCGCGTCGCCGATGTTGATCGCGAGGATCCCGCCGGGCACCAGGACCCGGTGGCAGGCCGCCCACGCGTCCGCGAGGACCCGCAGCATGGCCGGGTACGAGCCGGCCCCCATGGAGCGGAACGTCGCGTCCCACTGCGGGATCATCGGGTAGGGCGGGGAGGTCACGACGAGCGCGACCGACCGGTCCGGGACGGTCGGCAACCGCCGGGCATCCCCCCGGACGAGCCGCACGCGCTCCGCGGACGCTCGGGGCACGCCGGGCTCGACGGGGCGACCGTTTATAGCGCCCCTCTCTCGGGCCCGCGATGCGGCTCGACCGGCCGGTCCTTCAGGTCGCGCTCGACTTCGAGAACCTCTCGCGCGCGCTCCCTGCGGCGCGGGAGGCAGTGGAGGGGGGCGCCGATTGGGTGGAGGCGGGCACGCCGCTCATCAAGAGCGAGGGGCTCGACGCGGTCCGCGAGCTCAAGAAGGCGTTCCCGGACCGCCGCATCGTCGCCGACATGAAAGTGATGGACACGGGTGCCTTCGAGGTCGAGATCGCCGCGAAGGCCGGCGCCGACCTGGTCACGATCCTCGGGGCGGCGGACGACGACACGATCGCCGACGGGGTGCGCGGCGGCGAGCTCTACGGCGCGGAGGTGATGGTCGACCTGCTGGGCGTCCCGGACCCGGTCGCGCGGGCGAAACGAGTCGCCGAGCTCGGGGCCGCCGCGGTCTGCTGGCACGTCGGCATCGACATGCAGATGCAGGCGAAGACCCCGTTCGCCGTCCTCGGCGAGCTCGCGCGGCAGAGCCCGATCCCGGTCGCGGTCGCGGGCGGTCTCAACTCGGAGACCGTCGCCGAGGCCGTCCGCGCGGGCGCCCAGATCCTCATCGTCGGCGGGGCGATCACGAAGAGCCCGCAGATCGCGGAGGCGACCCGTCGCCTCCGGCAGGCGATCGCGACGCAGACCGAGGTGTCGACCGAGCTGTTCCGACGTTACGCGGGCGAGGAGATCCGGGCGGCGTTCCTCAAGGTGTCGAGCCCGAACGTGACCGACGCGATGCAGCGCCAGGGCGCCATGCACGGCCTCCTGCCGCACCTCACCGACCCGGCCGTTCGGCTGGTGGGGCCGGCGGTGACGGTCGTCACGCGGGACGGCGACTGGGCGAAGCCAGTCGAGGCGATCGACCGGGCCGGACCCGGCGACGTGGTCGTCATCGACGCGGGCGGCGGACCGACCGCGATCTGGGGCGAGCTCGCGAGCTGGAGCGCGCACGGCCGCCAGGTCGCGGGCGTCGTGATCGACGGCGCGATCCGGGACCTGGACGCGATCCTCGCGCTCGGCTTCCCCGCGTTCAGCCGCTCGGTGAGCTCGAACGCCGGCGAGCCGAAGGGCTTGGGGGAGATCGGCGTCGAGGTCGTGGTCGGCGGCCAGCGCGTGCGGCCCGGCGACTGGATCGTCGGCGACCTGAGCGGGCTCGTCGTCGTCCCGCGGGAGCGGGCCGCGGAGATCGCGAACCGGGCGCTCGACGTCCTGGAGCACGAGAACCGGGTCCGCGAGGAGATCCAGCGGGGTTCGACCCTGAGCGCCGTCCAGAAGCTCGAGCGCTGGGAACGGGTCGGTTAGGCCCCGCGAGCGTGCCCTATGGTGAGCCCCACCTCGAACGGCGCCTTCGTCGGCTACCTCTTCGTGGCGGTGTTCGGACTCCTGGTCCTCCGCCGGGCCTACCGGATGACCCAGGGGACCCCGCTGCGGTCCAGCACGATCCTCGTGATGCCGGTGTTCTATCTCCTCATCTACAGCGCCGAGATCGCGGTGTTCCTCTTCGCCGGGGCCGGGACCTCGCTGGCGAACGTCGCCTACGCGTTCCTCGCCGCGGATCTCGTGCTGCTGGTCGTCGGGGCCCTGCTCGCATACGCGTGGGTGGGCCGCCACGTCGAGCTGTACCGACCCGAGGGCTCGCAGCGGCTCTACTACCGGCTCAACCCGCTCCTCCCGGTCGTGTACGTGGTGCTGTTCTTCGTGCGGGTCGGGCTCGCGGCCGCCTTCCTGGGGGAGACGCCGTTCGCGATCCCGTCGACCAGCTCGATCGCCGGGCTCTCGTTCTCCTTGTTCCTGCTGCTCGGCGCGATCGACGCGCTGTGGGGCCTCTCGACGGGGTTCCTGATCGGCCGGAATATCTCGGTCTACCACCACGGCCAGCGCCACGAGGCCGCTCAGTCCGCGCCGCTGCCCTGACCGGAGTCGCTCGAGCGGCGCTGGACGTCCGAGAGGGCGTCGAGCACCCGCCCTTGGGCCCAGAGGTCGCGGCGGGTCGCGGTCTCGCGGCGGGCCTGCGCGCGGTTCGGCCCGGTCGCGAAGTGCGCCCAGCGCACCGGATACTCCACGTCCCATAGCACGAGGCCCTCGGGCTCGGCGAGCGGCAGCGTGAGCCGGACCCGGCCCGCCGCCGCCGCAGCGAGGCGCTCGGTCGACAGCCGGCCCGCGTCCACTTCGCGCAGGGCCGCGACGATCTTCCGGACCATCCCCCAGACGAAGGCGCGCGCCACGATCTCCAGCTCGAGCCCGCCGTCGCGCGGACGGACCCGCAGCGCGTCCACCGTGCGGCGCACGGGGCGATCGGCCGGTAGGCCTCGCCCGAACGAGCGCACGTCGATCGTGCCCTCGAGAGCCCGCGCGGCCGCCCGCCACCGGCCAAGCCGGTGCGGGCCGGGCGGCTCGTAGTACCGGTAGGTCCGCCGGGCCGCGGACCGGACCCGGAACGATCCGTCGACCGGGGTCGCGGCCGTCGCGAAGATCGCCGAGCTGATCCCGTTGAACGTCCGCAGCAGGGCGGGGCCCGGGAGCTCGCTCTCGAGCACGAGCGCGTTGGCCCGGGCGCTCACGCCGGCGTCGGTCCGGCTCGCGACCGCGAGGCGGGCCGCGTCCGGCCCCGACGCGATCCCGCTCCGCCCGAGGCCGGCCCGGATCGTCGCCTCCACGGTCGGTTGCCCGGGCTGACGCGCCCACCCCCGGAAGGCGCGGCCGTCGTACCCGAACCGGAGGAGCCAGCGCGTCGTGGCCGTCCCACCCCACCCGCCGCTAAGGCCGTTCGCCGAGAGACGAAGACCGGGGGGTCGATACGCGAATCCGTCTCATACGTCCGACTATTGTGAAATATACAGTCTAAATTGAAATTCTATATATCGGCCGTTTCGGTCCCTCGGCCGATGACGGTCGTCCTGCGGGACCGCGGCCTCGTACCGGGGCCGGGCGTGCAGGACGAGCGGGACGTCAAAAGAACGGAGTGAGTAAGAAACAAATGAGCGCACCACCGGCTGCAAGTAATGCAGGAACGCCGACCGGCCCGTCCGACCAGTTGTCGGGCGCGTCGAGCTCGCCTCGTCGCCGATCCGGAACGGTCGGCGTCGGGGTCGCGATCGCGATCGCGGTGATCCTCCTCCTCGTGGGGATCGCCGGAGGGTACTTCATCGGCAAGGGTACTACGAGCTCGTCGAGCACGACGATCAACCTCACCGAGACCGGTTCGAGCCTCCTTTACCCGTTGTTCAACGACTACTGGTTCCCCAACTACACCGCCCCCAACGTGGTGCTGAGCGCCGACTCGACCGGTAGCGGCACGGGTCAGTCCAGTGCCGAGCAAGGTCTCGTCAACATCGGGGCGTCGGACGCCTATCTCGCCAACGCGAGCCAGACGAACCTGATCAACTTCCCCGTCGCCATCTCGGCCCAGCTGATCTACTACAACCTCCCGGGCGTCAACGGCCACATCAACTTCAACGGGACGCTCCTCGGGATGATCTACGCGGGCCAGATCACGACCTGGGACAACCCGTTGATCCTGGCGGCCCAGAACACGACGATCGCCGGGGAGCTCACGGGGCTTTCGAGCCAGACGATCTACGTGGTCGCGCGGTCCGATTCGAGCGGGGACACGTACCTGTTCACCTCGTACTGCTACATGTCGTGGGCCGGCTTCCCGTACAAGCCCGCCACGGCCTCGATGAGCCTCTCGGGGGTCCCCTCGGCGAACGTCCTGTTCGGGGACGGGAACTCCGGCATGGTCACGAAGGCCCAGGGCCAGCCGGGATCGATCGCCTACATCGGGATCAGCTACGAGGCGAGCGCGGCGTCGGCCGGGCTCCAGTACGCGGCGGTCGGCGACAACCTGACCGTCGCCAACGGCGCCTACGCGGTGTCGGGATCGGACTACATCCTCCCGACGACGGCCACGGTCTCGACGGACGCGAACCTCGGCCTGACGCACCTCGACTACGGGACCTACGGGCTCGCCCTCACCCTGATCATGGGCGGCGTGCCGGGCACCCTGACCCCGACGACGGCGGGCCAGGGCGGAACGGACCCCGCGGCGGCGGCGCCCGCGACCCAGCCCTACCCGATCGTGAACCTGGAGTACGCCCTCATCAAGACGGTCTCGGGTGGGAACGTCGTGACGTCGGCGGCGCTCGCGGCCACGGTCGCGTTCATGCACTGGGCCCTGTCGTACGGGAACTGGAACGCTCAGGGCAGCGCGTCGAACTGGATCAACGCGGTCCACTTCGTGCCGTTGACTCAGGAGGTCATCGGCTACGACATGACGGCGCTCGCGAGCGTGCAGAGCTCGACCTAAAGGCGGGCCGAAGCTCGGATAGGTTCGTGTCTGCGACCCCGACCCCCGACACCGGCGCGAGTCGGGAACCCCTTCCACCGCCCGCCTCCGGACCTCCCGACCTCGAGGTCCGGACGGGCTCGTTTCGGCCGTCCCATCTGATCCCGTTCGTTCCGGCGCTCGTGCCCACGGCCCTCCTCATCGCGATCGTCGTGGAGCTGCTGATCTCCAGCAAGTTCACGAACTTCGGCCTCGCCTTCTGGGGCCCGCACTGGATCCCCAGCCCGTCGACGGGGGCCCCGACCTTCGGGATCGCGGTCTTCATCACCGGCTCGTTCCTCACGGCCATTCCCGCGCTCTTACTGGCGTTGCTGATCGGGATCGGCATCGCGGTCGCCTCGACCTCGTACCTTCCGCGCTGGCTCACCCGATGGCTCGACCCGTTCGTCGACCTCCTCGCCGGGATCCCCAGCATCGTCTACGGGATCTGGGGCTACCTGCTCGTGGCGCCGTTCTTCGGGACGGTGATCAACCCGGTCATCTACCACAACTTCCACTGGGTCCCGGGGTTCGGCGCGCCGGCTCCGGCCGTCGAGGGGGTCGGCCTCCCCGTCGCGATCTTCATCCTGATGCTCATGGCGCTCCCGATCACGACCCTCCTCATCCGGGATGCCCTGCGCGCGGTACCGCGCGACCTGTGGGAGGCGGGGCTGGGGCTCGGCGCCACCCGCTGGGAGACCACCCGACGGGTCGCGATCCCCTACGCGATGCGCGGCATCGTCAGTGCCGGGTTCCTCGGGTTCGGCCGGGCCTTCGGCGAGACGGTCATGGTCGCGATGGTGCTCAACGTCGTCCCCGCGTTCCCGCTCAACTTCTACAGCGGCACGAGCACGATGGCGGCCGAGATGTTCACGCAGCTCGACTCGGCCTACGGGAACGGCCAGTTCCTGGCCGCCCTCTCGGAGATGGCGTTGGTGCTCCTCGCGATCTCGCTGGTGGTCAACATCGTCGGCCGCCGCCTCATCTCCCGCTTCGCGACGTACGACGTACCGGGGCTCTGAGGTTCGGTGGCGCTCCCCTCCTCGACCCCGGAGACCGGCCAGGATCTCCTCTTCGACCGGTCCGGCCGGACGCAGTGGCGGCTGGGCTTCGACCGGGCCGCCGGCTGGCTCCTCCCGCTGCTCTTCCTCGTGGCGATCATCCCGATCCTCGACCTCGTCTACTACGTCGGCGCGCAGGCCCTCCCCACGCTCAGCCTCGCGGTGATCACGAACACCAACCCGCGCGATCCGTACGCGCTCGGGGTCCCGATCGAGAGCACCGTCGAGGTGATGCTCTGGGCCACGGCGGTCGCCGTCGCCCTGGGACTGTTCGGGGGCGTCGCCACGGCCGAGTTCCTGGGCGAGCGCGCGGCCGGCTGGATGCGGATGTCGGCGAACCTGCTCGTCGGAACGCCGTCCGTCGTGCTCGGCTACTTCGGCTACTTCGCCCTCGTCCTCGGGCTCGGCTGGGGGCTCTCGTTCGTGGCGGGCGCGACGACCCTCGCCTTCTTCATGACGCCGTACATCTTCCGCGTCACCGACCTCGCCTATTCCTCGATCCCCCGACCGATCCGGGAGGCCGCGCTCGGGGCCGGCGCCCGCCCGTACCAGTACGTCGTCAAGGTCGCCGCCCCGATCGCGTTCCCGCAGATCCTGAACGGCGTCTTCCTCGCGGTGGCGATCGGGGTCGGCGAGACGGCCCCGATCGTCCTGACCAGCACCCACTCCGTGATCGTCCCGCCGACGCTCTTCTCGCCGGTGACCTTCCTGACCGCGGCGATCTGGCTCAACTTCTCGCAGCCGCCCGGACCCGCGCTCGCCCTCGCGTTCCAGGCCGCCTTCCTCGTCCTGATCGTGGTCGTGGCACTCAATATCGTGGTCCGGATCATCTCGGCCCGGTACCAGAAGCGGCTCGAGGGCCTCTACCAGTGAACGCGATGACGAGCGAGGGCCCGGTGCTGTCGATCCGCCACCTCACGATCCAGGCGAAGAACAAGAAGATCATCGATGATCTCTCGCTCGACTTCCCCCCGTCGAGCCTCACGGCGGTGGTGGGGCCGTCCGGCTGCGGCAAGACGACCCTGGTCCGGAGCCTGAACCGGATGGTCGAGCTCACCCCGGGGCTCCGCGTGCGGGGCGAGGTCGACTACCTCGGCCAGAACATCTACGCGCCGCAGGTCAACCCGGTGATGGTCCGTCGACGGATCGGGATGGTGTTTCAGCGCCCGACGGTCTTCCCGACGACGATCTTCGAGAACGCCGCCTTCGGGCTGCGGCTCGTCCATGAGGACCTGGAGGTGATCGAGAAGTCCGTTCAGGATGCGCTCGAGCGCTCCGGCCTCTGGGCCGAGGTCAAGGACGATCTGGACCGCCCCGCGCTCTCGCTCTCGGGCGGCCAGCAGCAGCGCCTCTGCATCGCCCGCGCGCTCGCGATCCAACCCCGGGTCCTCCTGCTCGACGAGCCGACGTCCGCGCTCGACCCGGCGGCGACGCAGCGGGTCGAGGCGACGATGCAGCGACTCAAGGAGGACTACGTCCTCATCCTCGTGACGCACAACGTCGGCCAGGCCGCCCGGGTCTCCGATCGGGTCGCCTTCCTGCACTCCGGCCGGCTCATCGAGGTCGGCCCGACCGCGGATGTGCTCGAGCGGCCCCGCGAGCCTCTTACGCAGCAGTTCATCACGGGTCGGTTCCAATGAGCGAAACCACGTCTCCGCCACCGGGCGCCAACGCCGCGAAGGACCGGGCGATCGCGCTCCTGAAGCAGCACGTCGTCGCGATGAGCGAGCTCTCGGTCGGGATGGTCGCCGACGGGACCCGGGCGATGCTCACGAACGACCTCCCGCTCGCGCAGTCGGTGATGGCGCGCGATTCCCAGCTCGACAAGTTCGACATCGACATCGAGACGGAGGCGATCCGGCTCATCGCCACGCTCCAGCCCGAGGGCGCGGACCTCCGGACGCTCGGCGCCGTCCTCAAGATCGGCACCTGCATCGACCGGGTCGGCCGCCTGGGGTTCGACATCGCGCAGAACCTCACGAAGGGCGCGATGACGATGGACCACGGACCCGACCAGCTCCTCTCCGACATGGACGTGAAGGCCCGGGCGATGGTCCGCCAGGCGATCGAGGCGTTCTCGCGGAACGACGCGGACCTCGCGAAGGCGGTCTTCGCCCTCGACGACGACGTGGATGCGCTCAACCAGCAGGTGACGGGCCGGGTCATCGAGCTCCTGACCGCGGGCGGGGGCCTCACCGCGGAGCGGCTCGCCCGCGACATCCTGGTCGCCCGGCACCTGGAACGCGTCGCCGACAACGCCTGCAAGGTCGCGGAGAAGGCGATCTACGCGATCACCGGCGAGCGGCGCACCGAGTACTTCCCGGCGCTCGCGCACCGCGCCCCCAGCGGACGGGTGCTGCCGTAGGGGCGCGCGTCGCGCGAAAGCTCTTTACCCGGACCGCCGCATCCGCGCCCGCCGGTGGGCGCCCTGCTCCCGTAGTCTAGTCCGGTCAAGGATAGAGGGCCTTCGAGGCGCGGAGTCCCGCGCCGAGGACACCCTCCAACGCGGGTTCAAATCCCGCCGGGAGCATCCCCCACGGTGAAGCGCCCCCGGGACCCTCCCGAAGCGTCGGAAACGAAGGGAGACGCCACCCTTCGAATCCTGCGCGATCTCCCGCTTCACGCTCGCGTAGCGCTCTTGGTCCGGCATTCCGCCCGAGAGCACGGGTCCGTCGTCGACGGTCGACCTACTCCGGAAGATCGGTGGCTCCTGACCCCGCAGGGCCGGGTCGACGCCCGGGACTTCGGAACGCGACTCCCGGCGTTCACGAACCTGTTCCTGACGCACACCCGAATCGAACGAACCCGACATACCGCGGAGGAGATCGCCGCGGGGTTTCGGCAAGCCCATCCCAAGGCTCACGTCGCGATCGAGGGCGTGGATCCGGCTCTCGGTCTCGCCACGTTCTACGCGCGGGACCTGGCGTTGCGAGATCAGTGGCGAGAGAAGCTGGGGGAGGATTTTTACGACGCGTGGCTCAAGGGCGAGATTCCCCCGACGGTTTTGGTGCCGATAGAGGAAGCCGTCTCCGACCTCGTTGAACGACTCCGTCTCAAGTCGGAGCAGAACCCCGCGTCCTCGCTGCAGATCGCGGTCACGCACGATGTGTATGTCTTCGCGATGCGCGAGGTGCTCTTTGGAACCCGGGCCGAGACCAGGCCCCGGATTGGATTCCTGGAGGGGATCTTGCTGGCGTGGGATCCCGCGGGGCACCTCGAGGCCCGGTGGGTCGACGAGCCCGTACCCGCGGGTCCGGAGTAACGCGATCCGTGGGACCCCCGAACCCGGGTGCGAATCCTGCCGGGAGCATCCCCCGGCCCGGATCGGCCGGGCCCCCCCGTTCGCCCGGAGGCCTGGGGCCGGTCACGCCCGGGCTGCGCCGATCGCCGGGCATGGGCCCGGGGACGGGCCGCGCGCGGGAGGGCCGGCTCACTCGGAGGTCCGGACGGCTTCCGCCGGCGGGAGGCGCGCCGCCCGCAGGGACGGGGCCGCGATCGCGGCCAACACCAGCAGGTACGCGATCACCGCGACCTCGATCACCGTGGCCCACGGGGCCACGAACGACTGGAGGCCGTTGCTGGCGGCTTCCGCGCTGACGGAGACGTTGTAGATCACGAGGAGCCCGAGCCCCACCCCGATCGCGATGCCGGTCAGGGTCACGAACGAGTACTCGAGGACCAGGGACCGGAGGACCATCCCCTGGGTGAACCCGGTCGCCCGGAGCATGCCGATCTCCCGGCGGCGCTCGGCCACGGCCCGCAGGGCGAAGATCCCCATCGCGGCGATGCCGACCGCGAGGCCGAGGCCGACGAACACCTCGAGGATCCCGATGAACCCCTCCGTCGTGCTGATCGAGGTGGCGAGGAGCCCGCGGAGATCGTAGAGCACGAGGCCGGCCGGGAAGAACGCCTTCTTCGCCTGCTGCGCGGCGTAGTCGGTGGAGACGCCCGGGGCGACGGAGAGGAAGTACGCCGTCTGGTTGACGTAGCCCATCGCGGCCGCGGTGTTGGGGTTCACGAACACGCCGCCGACGATCGACTCCGTGAGGATCCCGATCACGGTCACGTTGGTGGAGTGCGCGCCGGCGGGGGTCGTGAGCCGGATCTGGGTGCCGACCGCGAGCTCCGGGTGGTTGGCCGCCCCCGTCGAGAAGGCGCTCGCGATCTGCGCGTAACTGCCGTCCACGATGGCCACCGAGGCGTTGGTCGACAGCTCTTGGAATGCGGCCGCCGCGCTGATCCCATGGAGCGTCGACTCGAACGGGAACTGGTTCGTCGCCACGAAGCTCGCGGGGCCGGTCTCGTTCGCCGGTGGGGCGAAGATCGAGTCGGTGTACGGTTTGGTGGAGGAGTACCCGGGCACGGCGACCCGCACGGCCCCGGCCACGAGGGGGGCGGCGCTCGCGAACAGCGGGGCGAGCGTCTGGTTCGAGGAGATCTCGGTCCACAGGTGCGGCAGCGGGGTCTGGGAGACCCCGAAGAACGCGTAGCCTCCGGCCTGGGCCGCGACCGCGTCGTTGAGGCTGCCCTCGAGCGTCGTGCCCGCCGCCGCGGTCGCGATCATCGTGAAGACGACCAGCGCGAAGATCGTGAGCCCGATCGCGGTACGACCGGGCTGCCGGGTCGGGTAGTCGAGCCCCACCCGGACGACGGCGCTCGAGTCCGCCCGCGTGCCGAGGATCCGGCGCAGGACCTTCACCAGCGGGTCGGCGTTGAACAGGAGGACCAGGAGGGCCCCGCCGACCAGCAGGATCCCGACGACGAACAGGTTGAACAGCGAGCTCGAGTGGGCGGTGCCGAAGAGGTACGTGTGGAGCGGTTCGTAGCCGGTCCATACGACCAGGGCGAGCCCGGTGCCGGTGAACGCATAGCGGTTCTTCACGAGCCGGGCCGCGATGAGGCCCAGGCCGAGGATCGCGAGCGCCCCGCCGATGATCGGGTAGGAGAGGTCGCCGGTCCCCCGGGCCGTCGTGACGAAGAGGAGCGAGCCGAGCACGAGGCAGACCGCGCCGAGGTACGCGAGGAACGTGTACGTCCGCACGGGGGGCGGCGGTTCGGGGACGTCCCGGATCGCCCGCACGATGTTGAGATTGCTCGCCCGGCGGCAGGCCACGATGACGGTGACGAGCGTGAGCAGGAAGCCCGCGACGTAGGCGATGACCAGGCTCTGGCCGGTGACCGTGAACGAGTCGAGGATCGCGGTCCGCGAGATCCCGTCGTTCCCCAGGACCGCGCCGACCAGGTAGATCAGGAAGTACCCGACCCCGACGCCCAGGAAGGTGCCGGCGAGGGCGCTCCCGGCCGAGTAGACCACCCCTTCGAAGAAGTACGTGTACACGAGCTCCCGACGACGCATCCCGATCGCGCGGAGCATCCCCATCTCGCCCTTGCGCTCCTCCGCGAGCATCACGAAGATGCCGACGATCAGCATCGCCCCGGCGACGATCGAGAACAGTCCCAGGACGAGGAAGAGCGTCTCGAGCCCCGTGCTCGACGCGGTCTCGGCGTTGAGCGCGTTCTGGAGCGGGGTGTTGACGACGAGGTCGTGGGCTGAGAGGACGCTCGCGAGCGTCGCGTTGAGGTAGGCGCTCACCGACGAGGAGGCGGTCGCGCCGGCGACCTGCGAGCCCGTGTTGGTGACCGCGATGTAGTTGATGTTGCCGGTCTGGTTCTCGATCGCCTGCACGGTCGACAACGTGACGAAGACGTTCCCCGGAGTGAGCCCCGCGGTGATGAACGCCCCGCGCACGTTGTCCTGGACGACCGCCTGGACCACGAGCGGGGCCGAAGAGATCCCGTAGACGATCACCGAGTCGCCGGCGCTCGCGTTGAGCGCGCTCGCGGCCTGGTCGTCGAGCAGCACGGAGCCGGGGGCGGGCCCCGCGATCGTCGTGCCGTTGTCGGCCACGAACGCGCCCAGGTGGGTGCTCTGATTCCCGTTCACTCCGATCAGATTGAGGTCCGTCTCGGGGACCCCGCTCGATCGATCGTACACCGACGCGGCGTCCACGATCATCGGCGTGATGCCGGCGATCTGCGAGGAACCGGCGGTCAGATTGACGACGTCGTCGTACACCGAGTAGGGGTAGTACGCGGCCCCGCCCGTGGCGGAGCGGGCGGCGATCGACTCGTCGACGTACCCCGCGCCGAGGTAGACGTAGTGGTACGTGAGGGTCTGGACGGTGTCGCCGACGATCAGGCTCCCCGAGATGATCGTGGTGCCGACCAGGAGCCCGGCGATCAGCAACGCGGTCCGGGCTCGCCCGCGGCGTACGTTCCGGATCGCGATCCGGAACGCGAGCCGGTGGCGAAAGCCGAGGTAGATCGTGACGAGCGCGACGACGAAGAGGATCAGGACGAGCAGTCCGACGAGCGCGTTCGCCACGGTCGACTCCTCGGGGTCAGTTCACGAACTGGCCGTCGCGCATCTTGAGGGTCCGGTCGCACGCCTTCGCCACGTCCGCGTCGTGCGTCACGACGACCATCGTCTGCTGGAACCGTCGGTTGAGGTCGCGCAGCAGGGCGATGACCTCGCTCGCGCCCTCGGCGTCGAGGTTACCGGTCGGCTCGTCGGCCCAGACGATCGCCGGCCGAGCGACCAGCGCCCGCGCCAGCGACACGCGCTGCTGCTGCCCGCCCGAGAGCTCCGACGGGCGATGGTGGAGCCGTTCGCCGAGCCCCATCTGGGTGAGGATGTCCTGCGCCGCGACCCGGGCCTCCTTCGCGGTCTTGCCGCCGATGAGAAGGGGCATCTCGACGTTCTCTTCGGCGGTGAGGATCGGGAGGAGATTGTACGATTGGAAGACGAACCCGGTCCGCCGCGCGCGGTACTCGCTCTTCTTCGAGTCCGTCATCGTGTGGATGTTGGTCCCCTCGACCAGCACTTCGCCGCGGGAGATGTCGTCGAGCCCGCTCATGCAGTTCAGGAAGGTCGTCTTGCCGCTGCCCGACGGCCCCATCACGGCGAGGATCTCGCCCCGCTGGATCTCCAGGTTGATCCCGCGGAGCGCCGCGACCGCGGTGTCGCCGGTGCCGTAGACCTTCCAGACATCGCGCCCGATCACGACCGGTTCGCCCATGGGAGCGCCTCGGGCAATCCGGAAATGCGGAAAACGAGTGCGGAGCCTCTCGACGCACCCCCCACGCCGGGGCCCGCCGGAGGCTCGACACCCTCCCCCTCAAGTGGGCCCGGGCGGTGGCCGACCGCTCGATGACTCCGATCGACGACGCGCTCATCGAACGCGCCCGGGCCTCGCCCCAGGGGTACCTCGAGTTCCTTCGGGTGCCCACGATGAGCCTGGGCCTCTACGTGCTCCCGGCCGGTGGCGAGGACACCCAGCATCCGCACAGCGAGGACGAGGTCTACTACGTGCTGCGAGGTCGCGGGACGTTCCGCTCGGCCGGCACCGACGCGCCGACCCGGGCCGGCGACGTACTGTTCGTCCCCGCCCACCGTCCCCACCGATTCCACGGCATCGAAGAGGAGCTCGTGCTGCTCGTCGTCTTCGCGCCCCCCGAGGGGTCGCAACGGTAGGGGCGGAAGGACGGTCCGTCGGCGTTAGACCGACTCTTCGATCTCGCCGGCCTGGGGGCGGCCGGACAATCGGTCCGCGACCAGGCTCAGGATCTCGATGTGCCGGTCGACATCGGCCCCCGTATGCAGCACCGAGAGCGTCCACTGCTCGTCCGGACCGGTCCCCGATGGGATCAGGCCGCGGTTGAGGCACAGGTAGTAGTACAGCATCGACCGGTCGCCGTCGACGGTCAGGAAGTCGCGCCAGTTCCGGATCGGGTGGTCGGCGAAGTAGACCGTCCCCGAGACCCCGTCGGACGAGACGTGGGCCGTGACCCCGGCGTCGTCGAAGACCTCCGCGTAGCCCTTGGACAGCCGGTGGTTAAGGCCGGCCGACCGCTCGAGGTTCTCCTCGGTCAGGATGTGGTCGAGGGAGGCGAGGCAGGCGGTCATCGCGAGCGGGTTCGAGTTATACGTCCCGGCATGGGCCACCTTCCGGGGGCCGACCTCGTCGAGGATCCCCGGGCGGGCGGCGATCGCCGAGAGCGGCACGCCGCAGGCAATGGACTTCCCGAGGGTGATCAGATCCGGCCGGGCGCCGACCCGCTCCGAGGCGCCGTGGGGGTACTTGGCGCCGGTCTTGATCTCGTCGTAGATCAGCAGGGCCCCGCGCTCGTCGCACAGCTCGCGCAGTCCCGGAAAGAACCCCTCGTCCGGGATCACGAAACCCATGTTCATCGGGATCGGCTCGGCGATGATCGCCGCGAGGTCGTCCCGATGCTCGGCGACGATCTTCCGCGTCGCTTCGAGGTCGTTGAACGGGGCGACGAGCGTGTGCTCCGTGAGGTCCGGCAGGAGGCCGGGAGAGGCGGGGGCGGAGTTCGGGTGCTCGGCCGCGCCCGCGACCTGCGCCCGGGGCTTCACCCCGACCAGCAGGGTGTCGTGGGAGCCGTGGTAGCAGCCTTCGAACTTGAGGACGTAGCGCTTCTGGGTGTGGGCCCGGGCGAACCGGATCGCGTGGTGCGTGGCCTCGAGCCCGGTCGTGCTGAACCGGATCTGGTCCATCCCGTAGCGCCGACACAGGCGGTCCGCGACCTCGGGGGTGCGCTCCCACTCGTAGCCGTACACGCTCCCGTCGCGGAGTTGGTTCGACAGCGCCTCGACGAGCTTCGGGTGGGCGTGCCCGCTCTGGAGCGAGCCGAATCCCATGTTGAAGTCGAGGTAGTCGTTCTCGTCCGCGTCCCAGAGCGTCACGCCGCTCGCGCGGTGGACGTAGAACGGGTACGGATCGAGGTACCGGTAGTTGGAGTGGACGCCGAGGGGGGTCCGGTGCCGGGCGTGCTCCCACAGCGCGTGCGAGCGCGGGGTCCGCTGCCGGTACTCCGCGAACGCCGCCTCGAACCTCGGATCCATCGACGGCCTCCCCGCACCGGGGACGGGCCGCGGAGCGGGGCCGCCTACTAAAAGGCCGCCCGGGCCGGAGCGGTCGTCAATCGCCGGAGGGGGCCGCGAGGCTGAAGTCCCCGGCGTGCTCGCCCGGTGGGATCCCTCCGATGGGCGACCGAGCGGTCCTCGAGAATTTCGTCGACGGGCGTTGGGTGCCCGCGGCCGCGAGCCAGGCGCTGGACGTCCCCGACCCCTCGGACGGCTCCGTGATCGCCCGGGTGCCCCGCTCGTCCGCCGCCGACGTCGACGCGGCCGTGCGGGCCGCCCGTCGCGCGTTCCCGGGGTGGCGCGAGGTCCCGGTGGCCGAGCGGGCGCGCCGGGTCCTCGCGCTCCGGGGCCTGCTCGAACGGCGGGCGGACGAGCTCGCGCGATCGGTCGTGCGGGAGAACGGGAAGACGCTCGAGGAGGCCCGGGGCTCCGTGCGGCGCGGGCTCGAGGCGACGGAGTTCGCGGCGTCGGCGCCGACGACGATGCAGGGCTCGTTCCTCGAGGACGTCTCGCCCGGCGTCGACTCCACGCTCCTGCGGCAACCGGTCGGCGTGGTCGCGGGGATCACGCCGTTCAACTTTCCGGTCATGATCCCGCTCTGGATGGCCCCGCTCGCCCTCGTCTGCGGGAACACGTTCGTCCTGAAGCCGTCCGAGCGGGTGCCCCTCTCCGCAACCCTGCTGGCGCGTTGGATCGAGGAGGCCGGGTTCCCGGCCGGCTCGTTCAATCTGGTCCACGGCGATGCGGTCGCGGTCGACGCGCTCCTCACCCACCCGGGCGTGGACGCGGTGTCGTTCGTCGGCTCGGCCTCCACCGCGCACCACGTGTACGCGACGGCCGCCGCGCACGGAAAGCGCGTCCAGGCGCTCGCGGGGGCGAAGAACCACCTCGTCGTCCTGCCCGACGCCGACCTCGACCGGTCCGTGCCGGCGATCGTCTCGAGCGCCTTCGGCCAATCCGGCGAGCGCTGTCTGGCCGGGAGCGTGGTCGTGGCCGTCGAGCCCGGGGCCGACGTCTTGGTGGGACGCCTCGCCGACGCGGTCCGGGCGCTGGTCACGGGGCCGGCGGGCGACGCCCGCACCCACGTGGGACCGGTGATCCGGGCCGACCACCGGGAACGCGTCCTCCGCTGGATCGCCGAGGGCGAGGCCCTGGGCGCGACGGTCGTCGCCCGCGGCCCCGCACCGCCGGGATCGGACGGGTTCTACGTCCCGCCGGTCTTGTTCGACCGGGTGACCCCGGAGATGACGATCGCCCAGGAGGAGATCTTCGGCCCGGTGCTCTCGGTCGTTCGGGTCGCCTCCCTCGACGAGGCGATCGAGGTCGCGAACCGCTCCCGCTTCGGCAACGCGGCGGCGATCTTCACGAAGGACGGCCGGTCGGCCCGGGAGTTCGTGCACCGGATCGAGGCCGGCATGGTCGGGGTCAACCTCGGGGTCCCCGCGCCGCCGGCGTACTTCCCGTTCGTCGGCTGGAAGGGGTCGTTCTACGGCGACCTCCATGCGACCGGACGCGACGCGATCGACTTCTACACCCGCAAGAAGGTCGTGACGGCCCGCTGGTTCTGAGCGACCGGCCGAGCTCAACCCGCCGGTCGGGCGAGCCCGTCGGCGATCGAGAGCGCCCGATCGAGGACCTCGAGGCCGTGGTCGAGCTCGTCCCGGGTGACGATCAGCGGCGGCGCGACCAGAAGGTGCGAGACCCACCCGAGGCAGTAGACGCCCTCCTTCATCATCGCGGCCGTGACCTGGTCGACGACGAGCGGGCGGCCCGCCAGCTTGTCGTCCTCGGTGTTGAACGGTTCCTTGGTGGTCCGGTCCTTCACGAGCTCGACCGCCGCAAAGAGGCCCACGCCCCGGACCTCGCCGACGGACCGGTGCCGCCCCTGCATCTCCTGGAGGCGTTCGAGGAGGTACGCTCCGTCCTTCCGGGACTTCTCGAGCAGGCCGAGGCGTCGGTACTCCCCGATCGCCGCGACGGCGGGCGCGAGCGTGAGCGGATGGGCCTCGTAGGTGTGCCCGTGGGGAAAGTACCGCTCCTTGAACGAGTCGTGGACCGCGGCGGTCGTCGCCGTGAGGCCGAGCGGGATGTGGGCGCCGGTGATCCCCTTCGCGGTGGTGAGGAGGTCGGGCTCGACCCCCCATCGGTCGACCGCGAACCACTCGCCGATGCGGCCCCAGCCGGTCATCACCTCGTCGGCGATCAGCAGCACGTCGTGCTTCTTCGTGATCGCCCGGATCCGGGGCAGGTACTCCGGGACCGGCACGATCACGCCGTTCGTGCCGACGACCGGCTCGACGATCATCGCCGCGACGTCCCCTTCCCGCTCGATCTGCCGGTCGACGTACTCGGCGCACTCGACGTGGCACGAGGGGTAGGTGAGGCCGAACGGGCAGCGGTAGCAGTAGCAGTCCGGAGCGAAGACCGTCCCGGGGACCCGCTGGACCTTCTCGATCGGCCGCCGTCGCAGGTCGCCGGTAACGGAGATCGACGCCGCGGTGGCGCCGTGGTACGACCGGTGCCGGCTCACGACCTTGGTCCGCCCCGTCGCGACGCGCGCGATCTTGAGCGCGGCCTCGTTCGCCTCGGTCCCGGAGGTGCTGAAGAAGAACCGGTTGAGCCCGGGCGGGAGCACCTCGAGCAACGCCTGACTCAACCGGGCCCGGGGCTCGGTCGCGAAGCCCGGGACCGCGTAGGAGAGGACGCGGGCCTGGTCGGCGATCGCCGCCACGACCGCTGGGTTCGCATGCCCCAGGTTCGTGGCGATGAGCTGCGACGAGAGGTCGAGGTACTCCTTCCCGGCCGCGTCCCAGAACTTCGAGCCTTCGGCGCGGGTGACCACGAGGGGGTCCCAGCCGCCCTGACGACGCCAGGTGACGTAGTTCGTCTCCCGGACGATCCGGCGGATCTCCTCCCCGTCCATCGGTCTGCCGGGTCCCTGAGCGCGACCGGGGTTATGACGGGTCCCCGAGCCGGAACAGTCGGCGCGCGTTCCCGCCGAGGATCGCGTCCCGGTCCGCCCGGGGCAGATCGAGGCCCTCGATCAGGTCGACCGCCGTCGCGATCGACTCGAGCGGCCAGTCCGAACCGTACAGGATCCGCTCGGGGGAGCCGACGGTCACGATCGCATTGAACAGCCGGTGCCGGCACCGCTCGATCATCTTCGCGAAGTAGTGGGCCGTCGGCGGGGCCAGCAGCCCGGAAGTGTCGGCGTACACGTTCTCGTTCTTGTAGACGAGCTCCGCCGCCTCCTCCATCCAGGGGTTGCCGAAGTGGCAGAGGACGAACCGGACGTCCGGGTAGCGGACCGCCACCTCGTCGACCTCGATCGGACGCGCGAACTTGACGAGCCCGTTCCGGTCCAGCGTGTCGCCCTGATGGATCATCACCGGGACCCTCCGGCGGTGGGCGAACTCGTACACCGGCGCGAGCCGGGGGTCGTGCGGGAAGAACGGGAGGTACCCGGGAAACAGCTTCACGGCCGCAAGATCCCGCTCCGATTCCCAACGGTCGATCGTCGCCTGCACCGCGGCGGGCCCTCGGGTCGGATCGACGGTCACCACGGGCCGCAGACGCCCGCCGCTCTCGGCCAGGGTCGCCCGTCCTTCCGCGATCGCCTCCTCCGGGGACGGGGTCTCGTGCAGCTGGATCACGAGGCCGGCCTCGACCCGGCTCGCGGCCAGCTCGCGCAGGAGCCCCCGGACCGAGTAGTCGATCTCGCGCCCGTAGGAGTTGGTTGGGAGGTCGGGCCACCAGCGGCTGAGATGCAGGTGGCAGTCGACGCGGGTCGGAGAGCTCGACGTGGCGATCGCCGACGGCGGGAGGGGTCCACGCCCTTAGCGGTGTCGCCCGGGGGGACCCGAGACCGTCGGTTCGGGCGCCTCCCTCGGGGGCGACCAGGGACTCCGGCCGCGCGAGGTCGACCCGTCGCGCCGGGCGCGGAGCGGCCGGCGACTCCGGGGAGTGCCCCGGGTCCCTACCCCCGGGACGGGGTCGGTTCGCAACCCTTTATGGAGACGGGGTCTCCGGCCGTCGGGAGGCGACCGTGACCGACCGCTCCGAGTGGCTGAGCTTCTCGGACGCGCCCCGCATCGTGGCGCCGCCTCCCGGCCCCAAGTCCCGCGAGCTGCTCGGCGACCAGGGGCGCTGGGAGACCGACGCGGTGGGCTACCCCCACTACTTCCCGATGGCCCCCCGGATCGGGAAGGGCTCGACGATCGAGGACGTCGACGGGAACCGGTTCATCGACTGGGTCGCGGGGATCTGCGTCCTCAACCTGGGCCATCGCCACCCGCGCGTCACGGCGGCGCTCCACCGCCAGGCGGACGCGATCTGGCACGCGCTCGAGCTCCCCACCGAGGCCCGGATCGCCTTCCTGAAGGAGCTCGAGGGGAGCCTGCCCGGTTCGCTGCGGAACCACGCCCGGGTCCTGTTCACTGTCACGGGCGGCGACGCGGTCGAGACCGCCGTGAACCTCGCGGACTTCGCGCAGAAGGCCCAGGGGACGGTCGCGTTCTCGGGCGCCTACCACGGGGTCCACGGCGGCGTGGTCAACCTCACGAGCGGTCGACGCTACCGGGCCACGAGCTCGTTCCGCGGGGGCACCGTCATCCGCGTGCCGTATCCGGATCCGTACCGCCCGGTGCTCGGGGCCGACCAGGGGTCGGCCGGAACGATCGCGTACCTGGAGCACCTCGTGAACGACCCCCATTCGGGGGTCGATGCGATCTCCTCGATCGTCGTGGAACCCGTGCTGGGGGAGGGCGGGTACGTGGTACCGCCCCCCGACTTCCTGCCGTCGCTCCGGGAGTTCTGCGACCGCCACGGCGTGCTGCTCATCGCCGACGAGGTCCAGTCCGGGCTCGGACGGACGGGGAAGATGTGGGCCGTCGAGCACGGCGGCGTGACCCCCGACGTCCTCTGCATCGCGAAGTCGATCGGCGGCGGGTTGCCGCTCTCGCTGGTCGCGTACCGCGCCGACCTCGTGAAGGAGCTCCCCCGGGGGTTCCACCTCGGGACGTTCCGGGCGAACCCCCTCGCGCTCGCGGCCGGCACCGAAGTCCTTCGGGTGCTCAAGGAAGGGGACCTCCTCGACCGGGCCCGGACGCGGGGCGCCCGGACGGTCGAGCGGTTCCGGGCGATGGCCGAGCGGCACGCCGCGCTCGGGGATGTCCGCGGGCTCGGGTTCATGATCGGCACGGAGTTCGTGCGCCGGCGCTCGACCCGCGAGGCGTGGGGCGACCGCGCGAAGGCGATGCGCGCCGCCCTCTTCTCCCGCGGCGTCCTGATGCACACGAGCGGGGCGTGGGACCAGGTGCTGCGGTTCATGGCGCCGCTCACAATCGAGGACGAGCTCCTCGAGCGGGGGCTCGTCGCCTACGAGGACGCGCTCGAGAGCCTCGAGGCCGGCCCCGCGCCCCGGGTCCGTCCGCCGATCGCCGGGCGCGCCCCGCGGGGCCGGCCGACGGTGCCGAGCGTGCCCAGTCCGCCCGAGCCGCGGCCCCCGCCCGTCCCCGGGCGCACGTTCCCCGACTGAGCCGGGCTAGGCGCCCGCGAAGTTGACCGAGATCAGCTTCACCTCGGTCATCTCCTGCATCGCGTAGCGGAGCCCTTCGCGGCCGAGGCCGCTCTCCCGGACGCCGCCGAACGGCAGCGCGTCCCAGCGGAGGTTCGTGGGATCGTTGAGGTGCACGCCCCCGGCCCGGATCTCCTTCGCCAAACGGAAGCCGCGGGCGAGGTCGCGGGTGAACACCGCGGCCTGGAGGCCGTACGGCGTCCCGTTCGCGAGGCGGACCGCGTCCCCGAGGTCCCCGAACCGGACGACCGGAGCGATCGGCCCGAACGGCTCTTCCCGGACGACCCGGGCGTCCTCGGGGACGGCGTCCAAGACCGTCGGCTCGAAGAACGTCCCCTCGGACCGGCCCGCGGGCCGGTGGCCGCCGGCGAGCAGCTTCGCGTCGCGGTGCTCGGCGTCCTCCACGAGCCGCTCCATCCGTTCGACGGCGGCGCCGTCGATGAGCGGCCCCACCTCGGTCGCTTCGTCGAGCGCGGGGCCCAGCTTGAGCGCCCGGGCGCGCTCCGCGAGGAGGTGCGCGAACCGCTCGGCGATCGGCTCGGCGACCAAGAACCGCTTCGAGGCGGTGCAGACCTGGCCGGAGTAGGAGAAGACGCCGCGCGCGGCGGCGGCGACCGCGACGTCGAGCGGAGCGTCCTCGAGGACCACGAACGGGTCGAGCCCGCCCATCTCGAGGATCACGCGCTTGGCGTGCCGCCCGGCCCGCTCGGCGATCCCCTTCCCCACCTCGGTGGAGCCGGTGAACGTGATGAGGCGGGTGCGCGGATGCTCGATGAGGGCGTTCCCGACCGAGCCGCCGGGACCGACGACCACGTTGACGACGCCCGGCGGCACCCCGGCCGCGACCAAGTGCTCCGCGAGGCGGAGGGCCGTGAACGGGGCCGCGCTCGTCGGCTTCGCCACGACCGGGTTGCCGGCGGCGAGCGCGGGCGCCACCTTGTGGCAGAGCAGGTTGAGCGGGAAGTTGAACGGGCCGATCGCGACCACGACCCCGATCGGGTCCCGGACGGAGAACAGGAACCGCCGCTCGTTGCCGGCCGGACGCTCGAACGCGTCGGCCGGGTAGCTCTCGCCGCCCAGCTGGCGGATCTCCTCCGCGGCGAGCTCGAAGACCCCGACCGCGCGGTCCGCCTCGACCCGCGCGTCGGCGATCGGCTTGCCGACCTCGGAGGCGATCAGCCGGGCCATCGTCTCCCGGTCCCCTTGCAGGCGCTCCGCGGTCGCCCGGAGGAGCCGCGCCCGTTCGTGGCCGGGCACGTGCGCCCACGCCTCCTCGGCGTCCGCCGCCGCGTCGACGGCGGCGCGGGCCTCCTCGACGGTCGCGATCGGCGCTTCGCCGATCGGCCGTCCCGTCGACGGGTCCACGACCGGCGCGTAGCGACCGGAACTCGGCGGGCGCCAGGAGCCTCCGATGAGCAGCGCGCCCTTGCCGCCGGCCGGGAGCCCTTCGAGCATGCGGGGACCCTCTAGGCCGGATCGCCGTAGACCGTGTAGTGCCAGCTCTTGCGCGCCTGGCCCGTCAGGTCGACGTAGATGTTCTTCAGCACGGTATAGTCGAGCAACGAGTCGGAACCCAGGTCCTTGCCGAACCCGGACTGCTTGAAGCCGCCGTGCGGGGTCTCCGAGCCGAGCGGGAGGTGGTCGTTGATCCAGACGTCGCCGAAGCGCAGGGCGTGGGCCGCCCGGATCGCGGTGCGCAGGTCCTTCGTCCAGACGCTCCCCGCGAGCCCGTAGGCGACGCCGTTCGCGATGCCGATCGCCTCGTCGAACGTGGAGAACTCGAGGACGTCGAGCACGGGGCCGAACACCTCCTGCTGGGCGATCGCCATGTCCGGAGCGACGTCGCCGAAGACGGTCGGGACGACGAAGGCGCCGTGCGGGTGCGCCTCGCGCGCGTCGGTGCCCCCGATCGCGAGCTTCGCGCCTTCCGCCTTCCCCTGCTCGACGAACGCGAGCACGCGCGCTTGATGGGCCCGGCTCACGAGCGGGCCGAGATCGGTCTGACGGGAGAGCGGATCGCCGACCCGGATCGCCCGGATCCGCTCCAGGAGATGCTGCTCGAACCGGGGCCGGAGGGACCGGTGCACGATGAGCCGGGTCGCCGCCGTGCAGTCCTGGCCGCCGTTCACGAAGCCGGCGACGATCGCCCCCTCGACCGCGGCGGCGAGGTCGGCGTCCTCGAAGACGACGAACGGCGCCTTGCCGCCGAGCTCCAGCTGCACCCGCTTCACCGTGCTGCTCGACTGCTCCATGATCTTCCGGCCGGTCGCCGTGTCGCCCGTGAGGCTCACCAGGTCGACCTTCGGGTTGCGGCACAACTCCTCGCCGACCTCGCCGCCGGGACCGGTGATGACGTTGAGCGCGCCGTCGGGGAGGCCCGCGTCCTGGAACGCGCGACCGAGCTCGAGGGAGCTCAACGGGGTCCAGCTCGCGGGCTTCAGGACCACCGTGTTGCCCGTGACGAGCGCCGGTGCGACCTTCCAGACGGCCATCATGAACGGGTAGTTCCACGGGGTGATCGACCCGACGACGCCGACCGGCTCGCGCCGGAAGATCGTCGTGCCGTCCCCGGTGAACTCCCCCGGGCTCTTCGCATCGAGCGTCCGGCCCGCGCCGGCGTAGAAGACGAGGTTGTCGATCGAGAACGGCAGGTCGGCGTCCGCGGCCTGCTTGATCGTCTTGCCCTGGTTGCGACTCTCGAGCTCCGCGAGGTCGGCCAGCCGCTGGGTCAACAACTGAGCGGCCTTCAGGAACACTTCGCCGCGCGCCCGGGGCGGCAGCCGGGGCCAGGGCCCCTGGTCGAACGCCGCGCGCGCCGCGTCGATCGCCCGCCGGGCGTCCTCGCGGGACGCCTTCGGCACGGTCCCGAGCGAGCTCCCGTCGTACGGGCTCACCACCTCCGTGGTCGCCCCGCCGTCGGCCGCCACCCAGTCGCCGTCGATGAGCATCGTCCGGTCCATCGCGCCCGCCTCCGGGGCGACGAACGCGGGAGCGGTAAAGACGGTGCCTCTCCCGGCGGCCGGCGGCCCCCCGTGCGTCGCCTTCGCAGGGTATATCTAGGTCGGCGCCGTCCTCGCCGCAGCCTCGCGGGGGGCCGGCGTCATGAACCCGAAGTGGCGGAATGTCATCGTCCTGGTGATCGTCGCGGTCCTGATCGTCTCCGGGGTCGGGATCTACTACTACGAGGCCCAGAAGTCGAGCTCGTGCAGTCTCCAGTCCACGAACCCGCTCGTGATGGACCAGCCCGAGTCGCCCGACTATCTCGACCCGTCGACGACCTTCACCACCCCCGGCTGGGGCGCCGTACAGCAGGTCTACCAGACCCTCGTCGCGTACAACGGCTCGAGCTACACGAACTTCGTGCCCGTGCTGGCGAAGAACTGGACGGTCTCACCCGACGGGTTCCACTACAACTTCACGCTCCGCTCCGGGATCCAGTTCTCGAACGGCGACCCGGTGAATGCCTACGTGATGTGGTACAGCCTCTACCGCGGCCTGCTCATGACCCAGGCGACCCAGTTCATCCTCGCCCAGAACTTCTGGTACCCCGGTCTCAGCGACTACAACTACAACGCGACGCAGTCGAACGACATGATCGCGAACATGACGACCTGGCTCAACACCTTCAACTTCACCGCGCCCACGACGAGCGAGATCGCCATCATGGAGGCGGGGAACCAGTCGTTCCAGGTGATCAACGCCAGCACGATCGAGCTCAACCTGGGCTTCGGGTATCTTGGCCCGGGCATCGCCTACACGTACCTGCTCGCCTCGATCGCGTCGCCGATCGGGAGCGCGATCGATTGGCGCGTCGTGGACGCCAACGGAGGGGTCGGCCAGCAGCTCAACTCGTACATGAACGAGAACATGGTCGGCACGGGACCGTACACCCAGGCCTCGGCCTGGTCCCCGACCGCGACCACGCTCACGCTGGCCCCCAACCCCAACTACTGGGGCCAGTCCGCCGCGGCGGCCGAGCCGTGGAACAACGCCATCCAGCCCGCGCAGGCCTCGATCCAGTTCAACTTCGGGGTCACGAACGGGGTCCTCATCCAGGACCTCAAGGACGGGGCGGCTGCGGCGGGCTCGCTGGCCTACCTCGGTCCCGCGCAGATCTCGGACCTCGAGTCGTCCCCGTGCGTCACGGTCACCGTCGAGCCGACCGTGTACGGGGCCACGTCCGGCTCGTGGTGGGTGTACATGAACCAGAGCACTCCGCCGTTCAACAACCTCTCGGTCCGCGCGGCGGTCGTCCACGCGATCAACTACTCGCAGATCATCCAGCTCGGGTTCCAGGGCTACGCCCAGCAGTGGGTCGGTCCGGTCCCGCCCGGATACCCGTACTACAACCCGGACAGCCTGCCGACGTACGCCTTCAACCTCACGCTCGCGAAACAGGAGATGGCGAGCTCCCCGTGGCCGAGCGGCTACTCGGGGTCGCTCAACTATGAGTACCTCAACTACGGCGACTGGCCGGCCGTCGCGGAGCTGCTGAAACAGGACCTTGCGGCCATCGGGCTCACGCTCAACATCGTGCCCATCAGTTCGGTCGGCACCCTCACGTCGAGCCTGCAGACGATCGATCCGAACACGGGCGAGTGCGGCGCCCAGGAGGTCCCCAACCCGTACGGGGGACCGTTCCCGATCGGCCAGGAGTTCTACACCTCCGACTACATCTCGCCGGACGACTGGACGCAGAACGACGCCCTCAGCTACGGGTCGGCGAACCAGTGCATGGCGGGCTTCGCGAACGCCACGGTCGACGGGCTGGTGCTCGCCGGGGCCGGCGAGCACAGCGCGACCGCGCTGAACGCCACGTACGCCCAGATCACGGCAGCGATGTACTACAACTACACCGACGCCTGGCTCGCCGTGCCGGACGCGTTCTCGGTCTACAACACCCACCTCGCGGGCATCGTCTCGAACCCGATGGGCAGCGGGCTCCCGTTCGTGATGTTCTACAACACCGAGCACGCGTCCTAGGCCGGCGCCGGGGCGGCGGGAGGCCTCGAGCTCAACAGCGTCTCGGGGGCGACGTCGGCGACCTCCTCGGCCCGGTGGCACGCGACCAGCCGTCCGTCGGCCCCCGGGATCGCCCGCAGGACGGGGTCCTCCGTGCGGCATCGATCGACGACGAACGGGCACCGGCCCGCGAAGCGGCACCCCGGCGCCGGGTCGATCAGCGTCGGAACGTCCCCGCCGATCCGATAGAACTGGCGGCGCCGTCGCGGGTCCGGCGCCGGGCTCGCGGCGAGGAGCGCCTTCGTGTACGGGTGGATCGGGCGCTCGAGGACCGCGCGGACGTCCCCGGTCTCCGCGACCTGGCCGAGGTACATGACCGCGACCCGGTCGGCGACGTAGCGGACGGCGCCCACGTTGTGGGTGATGAGCAGGTACGAGTGACCCTCCTCGCGCTGGAGCCGCACGAGGCGGTTCAGGATCTGCGCCTGGACCGACACATCGAGCGCGCTCGTCGGCTCGTCGAGCACGACGAGGCGGGGCGACACCCCGAGCGCGCGCGCCAGCGACAGGCGCTGGCGCCCGCCGCCGGAGAACTCGTGCGGGTACTGGTCGAGGCAGTCCGGCGGGAGGCCGACCTTCGGCAGCAGCTCGGCCACGCGGGCGCGCAACTCGACCCGGGGCCGGCGGCCCTGGGCCTCGATCGGCTCGCTCACGATCTGCCAGACCCGCATGCGCGGGTCGAGCGAGCCGACCGGGTCCTGGAAGACGATCTGGACGTTCTGCCGCCACGCGCGGAGCGCCTTCCCCGAGAGGGCGGTCACGTCCACCCCCGCGAACCGGATCGCTCCGCCGGTCGGTTCGAGCAGCCGAGCGACAAGCCACCCGAGGGTGGTCTTGCCGGAGCCCGACTCCCCGATCAGTCCGAGCGTCTCGCCCGGGGCGATCGTGAGCGAGACCCCGTCGACCGCATGCACCGAACGGCCGCCGCGACGCCGCAGGTACTGGGCCAGGGTCGGGGTGAGCGGGAAGTGCTTCACGACCCGGTCGAGCTCGAGCAGGGGGGCGCCGTCGCCGGTCACGTGCGCGACGCCTCCTCGGGGAAGAAGCAGGCGGACCGGTGATCGGGACGCCCGCCGACGGCTGCGAGGGGCGGCCCGGCGACCTCGCACTCGGCCCGCCCGATCGGGCAGCGGGGCCGGAACGCGCACCCGCTGGGGAGCCGCGAGAGGTTCGGGACCGAGCCCCCGAGCGCCGGCAGCGGGCCCTCGGTCTTGTACTGGGCCGGGGCCGAGCGGAGCAACGAGCGCGTGTACGGGTGGCGCGACGCGGCGAAGATCTCGTCGACGGGGCCGATCTCGACGAGGGCGCCCGCGTACATCACCCCCACCCGGTCGGCGATCTCGGCGATGACGCCCAGGTCGTGGCTGATGAACAGGATCGCGGTGTGGAGCTCGTCGATCAGCTCCTTCATCAGGGTCAGGACCTGCGCCTGGATGGTCACGTCGAGCGCGCTCGTCGGCTCGTCGGCGATGAGGAGCGCGGGGCGCTCGCTCAACGCCATCGCGATCATCACGCGCTGGCGCATGCCGCCCGAGAGCTCGTGCGGGAAGAGGCCGAGGATCGTCTCCGGGTCGTTGATCCGCACGAGCTCGAGGATGGCGATCACCTCATCACGCAGGCTCTCGGGGGCCCGTTCGATGGCGCGCTCCTCGACGGCGTCGGGGACCGACGGCAAGAGGCGCCGGCGCCAGCTGTCCGAGACGCCCGGGGGCCGGGAACCGGAGTAGTCGAACGGCTGTTCGCCGCCGTGGAACGACGGCTCCTTGCCGGCCTCGCGCCGGCGCCGGGTCCGGATCGACTCCGCGACCTGGTTGAAGACCCGGTAGGCCGGGTTGAGCGAGTTGATCGGCTCCTGGAAGATCATCCCGATCCCGGTGCCCCGCACCATCGGCATCTTCCACTTGGGGACCCGGAGGAGGTCGGTGCCCTCGAACGTCACCGACCCCGAGACGACCCGGGCGGGCGGCTCGGGCAGCAGCCGGGGGATCGAGTGCCCGAGGGTGCTCTTGCCGCACCCGGTCTCGCCGACGATCCCGACGACCTCCCCGCGGCCGAGCTCCATCGAGACGTCGCGCAGCGCGTGGTACGTCCCCGAGCCGACCCGGTAGTCGACCGAGAGGTGCTCGATCCGCAGGATCGGCTCGCTCATGCCTCGGTCCCCGACCGCTGTGGGAGCGTCGAGTCGGCCCGGGACTCGACGAGCGCCTTGCGGCTGCGCGGGTCCAGGAGGTCGCGCAGTCCGTCCCCGAGGAGACTGAAGGCGAACACGGTCACGAAGATCGCGAGGCCGGGCGCGGCGATCGTCCACCAGTACGGCGGATAGCAGCAGGCCTCGTAGAGGGCGATCATGCTGCCCCACTCGGGAGTGGTCGGCGGGAGCGCGATCCCGATGTAGGAGATCGTGGAGAACGTGACGATCACCGTGCCGACGTCGAGCGTGAAGTAGACGAGGAGGGGCTCGATGAGGTTCCGCACGATGTGCCGGCCCAGGATCCGCCGCTCGGTGAGCCCCGCCGCCCGGGCCGCCGCGACGTACGGCTGGTGCTTGATGGTCAGCACCTCGCCGCGGACGACCCGCACGTAGTACGGCCACCACGTCACGGTGATGGCGATGAACGTGGGCAGCAGGCCCCGGCCGAGGGAGACGGCGATCGCGAGCGCGAGGATGAGGCTCGGAAAGGCGAGGAAGATGTCCGTGAGGCGCAGGATGACGACCGAGAGCGCGCCCCCCCACGTGCGGGGGGTGTCCCAGAACCCGGCGACAAGCCCGAGGCCGGTCCCGACGAGGAGCGCGACGGACGTGATCGATAGTCCGATCGCGAGGTCGAGCGGCAGCGCGGTCAGGACGAGGCTCAGCATGTCCACGCCAAGGTTGTCGGTCCCGAGGGGGTGCGCGAGCGACGGCGGCGAGAACGGCGGGAACTGGCCGGCCGTCAGCGGGTACGGCACGATGGTGTACGATCGTCCGAAGAGGAGGTGCGTGAACGGCGGCAGTCCCGCAACGAGGACCGCGCCCACGCAGAGCAGCACGACGAGGACGAACCCCACGAAGGTGAGCGGGTTCGCCCACATGACCCGCAGGACGACCCAGGCTCCGCGGGCCACGGAGCGCGCCCGCGAGGGCGCCACGGGCGGCGTACCGGCCTCGGGCGGCGGAGGGGACGGATCGACCGTGACCGATCACCGCCACTCGACGCGGGGATCGAGGATCCCGTAGAGGATGTCGGCCGCGAAGTTGGCGATCACGACCCCGAGCGCGAAGACGACCACGACCGCGATCGCGCCCGGGAAGTTCGCCGTCGTGATCGCCGCGTAGGCGTACGCGCCGATCCCCGGCCACTGGAACACCTCCTCGATGACGATCGTGCCCGAGAGGAGGGTCCCGGCGGTGATCCCGAGGACGGTGACGGTCGTGATGAGCGAATTGCGGAGCGCGTGCTTGTACAGCACGAGGAACTCGCTGAGCCCCTTCATGCGGGCGGTCTTGATGTAGTCGAGCGGGAGCACCTCGAGCATCGAGCTCCGCGTCATGCGGACGGCGATCCCCATGTTGAGGAACGCGAGCGCGACCGCGGGCAGGATGAGGTGCGAGAAGGCGTTCGCCGCGCCCGACAGGTTGCCGTTGAGGAGCGCGTCGAGCACCAGCATGTGCGTGTACTGGTGGAACGGGACGGGGCCGGTGTAGTCGCCCTTGGTGGGGAGTCCGAGCGAGGGCCCGACGAGGACCGCGAGCAGGATGGCCGCGAGGTAGGTCGGGGTCGCCCAGCCCGAGAGGTAGAAGATCCGGACGAGGTGGTCGGCGATCCGCCCGTTGCTGTTCGCCGCGATGACCCCGAGCGGGATCCCGACGACGACCATGAGGACGAGCGCCGCCAGGACGAGCTCGAGGGTCGCCGGCACCGCCGAGCCGATCTCGGAGGCGACCGCGAGGTTCGTGTTCGGATCGATGCCGAGGTTGCCGTGCACGAGCCCGTTGAGATACGTGAAGAACTGGACGTCGAGCGGCTTGTTGATCCCGAAGTAGTTCATGCAGTTCGCCGTGACCGCGCTGCTCGCGTGCTTCTCCTTGAGCCAGACCGCGCACGGATTGGCGACGGCGATGTGGGTGAACAGGAACGTGATCAGGATGACGCCCAGGAGGACGGGGATCAGCTGGAGGAGACGCTTGCCGATGAAGATCGCGAGGTCGCTCGGGGTCCGGCCCATCCCCACCCGATCCTTGGGGGCGGGGCCCTCGCCCGCCCGCGTACCGCCCCCGCGAGGAGGTCTGGCCTATTAACCCACCGTAGACGGCGGGGCGGCTACAGCTGGTAGTCGCGCGGCAGCGTCCGCAGTTCGCCGAACGTCTCGGCGATCGTCGCCACGAACCGGTCGATCTCCTTGTCGCCGTGGGCGCTCGAGAGGGTGATGCGCTCGTAGTTGTCGGGGTGGATGTAGATCCCCTTGTCGAGGAGGAGCTGGTGGTGCCGGAGGAACAGGTTCCAGTCGATCTGGAGCGATTCGCGATAGTTCGCGATCTTCTTGCGCCGGGTGAAGAAGAACTGCAGCATCCCGTTCACCGACTGGACGAGCACGGAGATCTTCGCGTCGCGCGCCGCCTGCTCGATGCCGTTCTGCAGCCGCTCGGTGAGCCGACCGAACTTTTCGTAGAGCTCGGGGCCGCCCTTCTGCAGCATCTTCAGGTTCGCGAGGGCGCCGGCGAGCGAGAGGTTGTTCGCGAAGTAGGTGCCGCCGAACGAGATCCGCCCGGGGGCGATGAGCTCCATGTACTCGGTCTTCCCCGAGACCGCCGAGATCGGCACGCCGCCGCCGAGCGCCTTCGCCCAGCACGAGAGGTCCGGCTCGATCCCGTAGAGCTGCTGGGCGCCGCCCGGCGCGACCCGGAACCCGGTGAACACCTCGTCGAAGATCACGAGGAGCTCGTTCTGGTGCGCGATCTCGACGAGCCGCTTGAGATAGTCCGGCGCGGGCGGGATCACGCCCGCGTTCGCCATGATCGGCTCCAGGATCACGGCGGCGAGCCGGTCGCGGTAGCGGCGCACCATCCGCTCGAGCGACGTGATCGAGTTGAACTGGGCGACCATCACGTAGTCGGTCACCCCGGGCGGGATCCCGGCCGAGTTCGGCAGCGGTCGGGGGAACTCGTCGAGCCCCGCCACGATCGGCGGCGCCTCCGCGCTGATCAGCGCGTAGTCGTGCTGTCCGTGGTAGTGGCCCTCGAACTTGAGGATCGCGTCCTTCCCGGTCACGGCCCGCGCGATCCGGATCGCGTTCATCGTCGCGTCCGAGCCGTTCGAGCAGAACGCGACCTTCTCCGCGTTCGGGACGAGCTTGTGGAACAGCTTCGCGACCTCGATCTCGAGCTCCGTCGGCGCCGCGAAGTGGATCCCGAGCTCGGCCTGCTCCTGGAGCGCCTTGACCTGGGGCTCGGGCGCGTGCCCGTGGATGAGGCAGCCGTAGCCCAGGTTGAAGTCGAGGTACTCGTTGTCGTCCTCGTCCCAGATCCGGGCGCCCTTGCCCTTCTTGATGAACGGGGGGACGGGGTCGTACGACGCGACCCGGATGAGCGAGCTCGACGAGTTCGGGATGTACTTCTTGCCTTCCGCGAACAGCTTCGCGCTGCGCTTCAGCTTCGGCACGAGCCGCTGGATCGGGATCGGGAGCTCGGGAGGTTCTTCCGGGGCCGGTTCGGGGGCCGTCGGCGCCGCCTCGCGCTTCGTCTCCTTCGGCGCGCCGCCCGCGGGCACCGCCTCGGTCGTCGGCGCGGCCGGGGGCTGGACCTCGACGTCGGGCGCGATCAGCCGGCCCCTTCCGTCGGGCGCCGGCCCGACGGGCGACGGCAGCTCCTCCCGAGCGGGAAGGGCCGTTCCGGGAGCGGGTTGCATCTCCGCCATAGAGCACGCATCGCGGCGCCGTTCGGAGCCCGAGCAGCCTATATATAGATGGCTGGCGAGGAGAATGCGCTAGAACACGTACGTAGCGTACATCCCACGCGATGTTTCGTTAGATTTCGAGCCAATTCTATAGTAAAAATCGACTACGGGATGCCAACCATGGGCATGAACCGCCCATTTCAACCGCTGGTCCGCTTCGGTTCCCCTCTCCAATCCTCCGGCAGGGACGGCTCGGGCGGAACGATCGCCGTCCGGATTCCCCGGCGGGCGAGGGCGGCCCGGAACGGACCGGCCGGCAGGCAGCGTTCGGGCGGCACGACCCCCACGTGGGGGACCTGCCCGTCCGCGATCAGCTCCGCGCCGACCGCCCCGGCGACGCCGACGGCGTACTCGGTCGCGGTGAGGTGCCAGTCCGGCCGGGGCGGGAACCGCGCGACGGCGTGGCGGACCGCGGGCCGGCCGTCCTTCGAGCCGTGGATCTCGAGATCGCAGACCTCCCAGTCGTCGAGGGCGACCCCATCGGGCGCCCCGAGGAGCTTCTCCCGCTTGAGGAGGGCGAGCGTGAACTCGCGCGGCGTCACCGACTGGCCGCGCACGTCCACGGGCCGGTCGGATGCGAGGCCCAGGAGGGCCATCGTGCGGAGGACCTCGATGCCGGGCCCGCCCTCCTTCCACTCACAGTGCACGATCCCCTTCGCGGCGAGGCTGTCCGGGAGGGTCGCGGGCTCGGAGTGGAGCGTCCGGTAGACCCGGGTCCGGCCGACCGGGGGCGCGAAATCGAACTCCTCGGCCCCGCTCATCGGCGGCTCCTCCCGGTAGCGTCCGTGGTCGAACACCATCGCGGGGAGGACCATCTCGTCGAGGAACGTGCTCGGCGACCAAGTGAACGAGATCTCGGGGCCGCCGACCGTCAGGTCCCGCCAGCCGTCGCGGATCACGATCGACTCGACGCGCTCGAGGTCGCGGCAGCCTTCCATCGCGAGCACGTTGGAGACCCCGGGCACCTGCCCGAGCCCGGGGATCGCGAGGACCCCGGCGGACCGGAAGCGGGCGTCCAGCGCGAGCTGGCGCCGGGTCATGTGGAACAGCCCGCCGAAGTCGAGGTACGGCACCTTCGCCTCGAGGGCGGCCTCCATGACGGTCAGGTTGAACCCGTACTGGACGGCGTTGACGCAGACCGTGGCCCCGCGCAGGAGCTCGACCAGCTGGGTCCGATCCCGGACGTCCAGGGTCGCCGCGATCGCGCGCGGCCCGGCCGCCTTCGCCGCGGCGGCGGCCAGGTCGGGGTCGAGATCGGCGGCCACGACGGAGTCGAACCGGCCGCCGGTCGCGAGGTCGCGGACCGAGCCGCGGCCCGTCAGTCCCCCGCCGCCGAGCACCACCGCGCGCAGGTTCCTTCCCCCGCCCTCCGCGAGCCGCGGCCCGCCTTGAGGGCTTCCGACGCCGCACACCGGCGCGCCCGGGTCACTTCGCGGTCGACCGGCTCCGACGGGTCGCCGGCGGCGGGGCGGCCGGCCCGGGGGCGTCGGGGGCGGGCGCGGCGGGGGCGGGTCTCGCGTCGGCGCCCGCGCCCGGGGCGTCCGCCCGGCTGAGGAGCTCGCGGAACGTCTCGAAGTACCGGAGGAACGGGTCCGCCCGGCGGCGGTCCTCGAGCTCGCCGAGCGCGATCTCGAGCTGGGCCCGGGCCTTCGGGTCCCCCGTGGTGGCCCGGACGAGATACACGCACAGGACCTGGTAGTGCGGGAGCACGAACGCGTCCGTCCGCGGGGTGCTCATGTCGCCCTTCCGGGGTCGGTAGATCCGCTCGACGGGCACCGCGGCGGCGACCGCCCGCCGGTGCGAGAAGCCGAAGTAATGGCCCGGGCCGAGGACGCGGGTCACCTCGCGGAGGTTGTTGCCAAACGCGTTCGCGAGGCGATCGCACTCGTGCCAGCACCAAAGGCCGAATCCGTAGTCGCCTTCGCGGTAGGCGTCCCAGGCCTGGTCGTAGAGCTGCCGCTCCCGTTCTTCCTCCGGGAGCTCGGGCGGGATCGCGGCCTTCCAGTCGGAGATCAGCACGTCGACCCGCATGGTCGGGGAGAACTCTCGTTGCGGAGGGACTTCAGCGGCGCCGGCCACGTTCTCCGCTCCCCCGGCGGGGATTTAGGCGCTTTGGCGGGGCGGGTCGTCGTCCGCGATCCGCGCGCCGCCCCTCCAGGTCCCGACGACCCCGCCGGCGCCGTCCTCGACGGCCGCGGCCGCCGAGACGGCCCGCAGCAGCACCACGTCCCCCGGGGCGCCGACCTCGAGGGTCCCGAGGGGCTCCTCGCCGAGCACGAGGCCCGCGTTCCGGCCGTAGAGCCGGAGCGCCTCCTCGGCCGTGAGCGCCTCCTCCGAGGCGGGGTTCGCCGACCGACCGTCGGGATCGGTGCGGTGGACCGCGGCGGCGAGCCCCCGCCAGGGATCGAGCGGGTCGTACGGCGCGTCGCTCGAGCCCGCGAGCAGGAAGCCGTGGTCCGTGAGGGTCCGGAACGGGTACGCCCATCGGGTGCGCGCCGGGCCCAGGCGCTCCGAGAGCCAGTGATCGCTCCAGACGAATCCGGGCTGGACGACGAGCGCCGGCCGCGCGCGTTCGAGCGCGGGGAACAGCTCCGGAGGGGCCAGGGACGCGTGCTCGATCCGGGGCCGTCGGCCCCCCGGCACCCGGTACGGCTCCAGCAGCCGAGCCGCCCGCTCGACCGCCCGGTCTCCGATGGCGTGCAGGGCCGGAGCGAGGCCGTGATCCGACCCCCACGCGATCGCCTCGCGGAGCTCGGGCTCCGACGCCACGGGCAGGCCGTCGCTCGTCGGGTCGTCCTCGTACGCGGAGCGGAGCCACGCGGTCCGGGGGCCGAACGCTCCGTCGGTGAACCCCTTCCCTCCAACGACCGCCCATGACTCCGCTCCGGGCACGGGCCCGAGGAGGGAGTCCGGGAACTCCCGGAATCGGGCCAGCTGCACATACGCCCGCACTCGGATCGGAAGCGCCCGGCGGGCGGCCAGCGCACGGAACGCGGCGACGCCCTCGGGCGATAGGTTCAGCGTCGCGACGGTCGTGAGGCCGAGGCGGGCCGCGGCCCGGAGCGTGCGGACGAACCCTTCGGGATCCGGGGGGGTCGCCCACGAGACCGGGGTCAGCAGTCGGAGCGCGCTCTCGAAGACCGGGCCGCTCGGCGTCCCGTCCGGAGCCCGGTCGAGGCGCCCGCCGGCCGGGTCCGGGGACCGGGGCCCGAGCCCGAGGGCCGCGAACGCGGCGGTGTTCGCGACCGCGGCGTGTCCGCTCGCGTGGTAGACGACCACGGGGCGCGCGTCGACCGCGCCGTCGAGGTCGCGAGCGGTCAACCACCGCCGGTCCTCGGTCCGGTCCGGCGACCATCCGCGCCCGACGATCGGGCCCTGGGGATGGGCCTCGGCCCAGCGGCGCACGCGCTCGAGCACCTCGGGCGTGGAGCGGGCGGTCGAGAGGTCGAGCCCCTCGCGCGCCTGCGTGAGATCCGGCACGTGGAGGTGCGCGTCGACGAGGCCGGGGATCGCGAGCCGACCGTGGAGCTCGACCGTGTCGGCGCCGGTGGGGGCGTCCCGCCGGATCGCCGCTTCGGAGCCCACCGCCCGGACGAGACCGTCCTCGACGAGGATCGCTTCGACGAACCGCTCGCCGGTGAAGATCGAGCCGCCCGTGAACCGGACCGCATGGGTCATCGCCCGGCGGAAGGCGGGGAATGGGTTGAAGGGTGCGGGGCGCCGGGCCGGCGCCCCTAGACGTCGAGGTACCGGTAGAACTCGTACGGGTGGGGCCGCAGATTGAGCTCGAGCTGCTCCTCGCGCTTCAGCTCGAGGTAGGTGTCGATGAGCGAGTCCGCGAAGGCCGGCTTCAGGAACGCGCGATCGGAAGCCAGACAGTCGAGCGCCTCCCCGAGGGAACCCGGCAGCTCACGGATCGCGCGCTGCTTGCGCTTCGCGGGCGTCAGCTTGTAGATGTTCTCGTCGACGGGGGCGGGGGGCTCGATCTTCCGCTTGATGCCGTCGAGCCCGGCCAGGGCGAGCGCCGCCTCGGTCAGGTAGATGTTCGCGGCCGAGTCCGGCGTCCGATACTCGATGCGCTTCGCGGCCGGTCGGCCCCGGTGATAGGCGGGGATGCGGACGTTGGCGGATCGGTTCGCCCGGCTCCAGGCGATGAACACAGGCGCCTCGTACCCCGGAACCAGGCGCCGGTAGGAGTTCGTCGTCGGGTTCGTGATCGCGCAGAGGGCGCGGGCGTGCTCGAGCAGGCCGCCGATGTAGTACCGGCACGTCTGGGAGAGCTCGGCGTACGCATCGGACGCGTCGTAGAATGCCGCCTTCCCCTTCGACCAGAGCGACTGGTTCGTGTGCATGCCGATCGCGTTGTCGCCGTAGACCGGCTTCGGCATGAGGCACCCGATCTTCCCGTGCGCCTTGGCGACGTTCTTGATCACGTAGCGGACGTCCTGGATGTGGTCCGCCATCGGCACGAGCTCGTCGAAGCGGACATTGATCTCCGACTGGCTCGCGGTCGCGACCTCGTGGTGGTGCGCGTCCATGACGATATGGAAGTCGTCGGCGAGGATGTTGCACATCTCGGCGCGCAGCGGGAGGAGCGTGTCGGCCGGGGGCGTCCGGTGGTACCCTTCCTTGAACCGGATCGTCGACGGGGTGGCGCCGATCGTCCACGGGGCCTCCGACTGGTTGACGAGGTAGCCCGCCCCGGCCCAGGCGTCCTTGACGGCCTGGTACGACGGGATCAGCTGGACCGAGTCGAACACCCAGAACTCGATCTCCGGCCCCCAGTACGACCGGTCGTAGCCGGCGTCGGCGAGGACCGCCTCGGTGCGACGCGCGACCGCGCGCGGGTCGTGGTCGTACGGCTCCTGCGTGCCGCCGATCCGCACGTCGCAGATGAACCGGACCGTCCCGCCCACCTCGGGGTTCCAGGGGATCGTGGCCAGGGTCCGGGGGTCCGGGATGAGCAGCATGTCGGACTCGAAGATCTCCCGAAAGCCGCGGACGGACGAGCCGTCCAGCTTGGGGACCCCGGAGACGAACGACTCGGCGTCGAGCGTGGCCAGCGGCACGTCGACCTGATTGAAGCCGCCGAAGACGTCGGTGTAGAACAGCTGGACCCAGCGGACCTTATCGGCTTTCAGCCGCTCGAGGATCGCCGCTCCGTCCGAGGTCGCTTTCGAGGCCTTTGCAGGGGTCATGCCCGGGCTCCGGAGGAGCCGAGCGTGCCCGGCTACATCAACATTCGGCCGCGAAAATTGGACGTTCTGCCAGCGCAGGCACCCGGAGCCTTATTTCCGTCGCAACAATCGACCTGTCATGCGCCGAACGTCCATCCTCGACGAGCTCGACCGGTCGATCCTCGAGGAGCTCAACTCCGACGCCCGGAGGAGCCACCGGGAGATCGCCCACCGGCTCAAGGTCTCCCCGACGACCGTGAGCTCGCGGGTCGCCCGCATGGAGTCCCAGGGGATCATCCGGGGGTACGTGCCGCTGCTCGACGACGAGCAGCTCGGCTGGGACCTCGTGGCGGCGGTCGGCATCCGCATCTCGAAGGGGAAGCTCCGGGAGGTCGAGGAGCGGCTCGCCCGCGACCCGCACGCCTACGCGATCTACGATGTCACCGGTGAGAACGACGCCCTGCTCATCGGCCGATTCCGCGACCGGCGCGACCTCGACCGGTTCGTGAAGCACGCGCTCCAGGACCCGCACGTGGAGCGGACCAACACCCAGGTGGTGCTCAACCGCGTGAAGGAGGACCGGCGCGTGCCGGTCTCGCTCCGCTCGGCGGACCGGGAGCCGTCCGACGCCCCGGCCCGCGCGGCCCGGGCGGCCGAGTAACCTACAAGAGGGGACGCCGCCCGTCCCTCGCCGAGGCCACGACGATGGACTGGGGACTCGCGAACCGGATGCACCGGATGCTCCTGCCCGCGACCGGCCGCTCCGTGATGCTCGCGGTGGACCACGGATACTTCATGGGCCCCACCCGCCGGCTCGAGGACGCCCGGGCGACGATCTCGCCGCTCCTCCCGCACGCGGACGCCCTCGCGCTCACCCGCGGCATCCTGAGGACCTGCGTCGATCCGACCACCGCGACGCCGATCGTCCTGCGGGTCTCGGGCGGGGTCACGATCCTCAAGGAGGACCTCTCCGACGAGGCGATCACGACCTCGATGGAGGAGGCGGCCCGGCTCAACGTGAGCGCCGTGGCGCTCAGCGTCTTCGTCGGCGCGCCGCACGAGCACGAGTCGCTCGTCCACCTGGGGGAGCTCGTCGACGCCGGCGAGGAGTACGGGATCCCCGTGATGGCGATCACGGCGGTGGGGAAGGAGCTCGAGAAGCGCGACCAGCGCTACCTGGCCCTCGCGTGCCGGGTCTCGGCCGAGCTGGGCGCGCACCTCGTGAAGACGTACTACTGCGAGGGCTTCTCGAAGGTCGTGGAAGCGTGCCCGGTCCCGATCGTCGTGGCGGGCGGGCCCAAGCTCGACAACGACGAGGCCGCGCTCACGCTCGCGCACCACGCGATCCAGGAGGGGGCGCGCGGCATCGACATGGGCCGGAACATCTGGCAGTCCGACCACCCCGTCGCGATGCTGAAGGCCCTCCGCTCGATCGTTCACGACAAGGCGACGGTGCGCGAGGCCCTGCAGGTGCTCGGCGACGCGAAGGCCCACCCGAGCCCTCCGATGCCCCGGGCCGTCGCCTGACGGAACGGGCGGTTCTCCGCCGGAACCATCTTAAGCCCGACCCCGCTCGGGCCGCCCGCGCGGGGATTGCCAAGCTTGGCCAAAGGCGCCAGATTCAGGGTCTGGTCCCGTAGGGGTTCGTGGGTTCAAATCCCTCTCCCCGCACCCCCCTCGGTCGGGGCGCCCCGTCGCCCGTCGGGCCGCGACGGGACCGGGCCGGCCTACGCGAGCGCGTAGCCGTACACCGCGTCGCCGGCCCCGACGAACAGGCGTCCCGGCGCGGCCGCGGGCGAGATGAAGTGGTCGACCGAGCCGAGATGGTACGACGCGAGGATCGACCCGTTCGAAAGGCTGAGCCCGAGCAGGTCGCCGCGCGAGGTGTTCGCGACCCAGACCATGTTGCCGGTCACGACCGGCGAGCCCGCGTCGAACTCGGGGCTCTGCCAAACGACCGTCAGGCTCGAAGCGCCGACGCCCACGTCGACGACCCCGTTGTCGCACGGGACGAGGATCGAGTCGCCGATCCGAGCGGTCCCCCCGTACCCGCCCGCACAGATGCTCGCGTTCGCGATCTCGCCGCCGATCCCGCCCCGGTCGGTGCCCGAGAGCAGGTAGCCGACCCCCTCCTTGCCGATCTGGAACACGTCGCCGTTCGGGAGCACGGTCGGCGCGACCGACCCCAGGTCCTGGTCGTTCTCGTTGAGCGCGACCCAGTTGGAGGGAGCGAAGTAGCCGAGCTCGGTCAGGTTGGGGGCGAGCTCGATGACGGCGTCGCCGTGGTCGAAGACGGTGTTCGACGCGCCGTTCCCGGTCGCGACGTACAGGTCGCCGTTCGCCGCGACGCCGGCCCCGGCGACCCCCCAGATGCCGCCCTCGCGCTGGGTGGGTACCTGGTACGAGAGCAGCGGACCGGTGCCCGAGACCGGAGCGCCCACGACCCAGCCGTGGTAGTCGCCGCAGTCGCCGTACAGCCCGCCGTAGACGACGTAGACGTAGCCGTTCGCGAGCACGAGGGCGCCCCGCTGCTGCTCGACGAGCGGGTTCGACCCGTTGGGATCGACGACCTGCTGGGAGACGATCGAGCCGTTCGTCACGTCGAGGCCGAAGAGCACGTGCTCGCCGGGGGTCAGGAACGCGACCGCGTAGAGCGTCCCGGTCGCGACGTCGATCACCGGCGTGCCGGTGATCCCGCTCGGGCTGATGTCGCCGCACGGCAGCGACGACCCGGGCATCGGCGTGCCCAGGGTGCGCTGCCAGAGGACGGCGCCGCTGCTCGCGTTGATCGCATCGACCGAGTCGCCCTCCGTCGCGACGAAGAGCGAGTCGCCGCAGACGAGCGGCTGGGCGTAGACCTGCCCGTCCACCCCGGTCGGACCGGACCAGAGCGGATCGAGGCCAGTCACATCGGATGCCGCTTCGACCCCGGTGTGGGCGTTGGCTCCGTGATAGGTCGTCCAGTTGCCCCCGGTGCCGGCCGGCCCCGAAGGACAACTCGCGGTACCGGTCGGGCCGGGCGAGGGAGCGGGACCGGACGGGCGGAAGAAGACCAGGTACGAGAGGACACCGGCCGCGAGGAGCAACGCCACCACCACGAGGACGGCGACGACGGTCCGGCGATCGGTCCAGGGCACAGCGAGAACACGGGGCCCCGAGGGATTAGTAGGCTTCGTCCGGCGGCCCCGGGGGCCCCACCGAAGTCCCCCCGGGCCTCCCGGGCCCGAGCGCCCCCAGGCCGGCGGCACCAAGTTCCGACACGCCGGCTCGATGGATTTTGGCGTTCTGCCTCCTGTGCCACGATAGAATGATAACCCCCGCACCGACCTCCTCGGGTCGGAGAGACCGGTGAGCCCCCTTCCGTCCGGCCGCGCCGTGCGGGACTTCCGCGGGCGAGCCCCGCCGTGACCGACGAGGTGCTCCTCGCGACCTTCCTCGCGGGGGTCCTCGCCGCGACCGGCTACTTCTACGTCGGCGCCCGGCTCTACGCGCGCCCGGTCTCCCCGAGCTCCCGGCTCGCGGTCGCCCAGTTCTCCGTCTGGTGGTTCGGGCTCGGGGCGACGACCGCGCTGGGGGCCGTCGAGTCGCTGCTCGCCTTCGCGGGCGTCCTCACCCTACCGGCCGCGGTGACGTTCCAACTGCTCGTGGTCCTCGTCGACGTGGCCCTGCTGTGGGGCCTCGTCGGCTTCCTGATCTACGTGTACACGGGCCGGTACCACCTCGTTCCGCTCACGGCGTTCTATGCGGTCTTCTACGCGGCCGCGCTCTACTACGAGATCCTCGGGGCGCCCTACGCCCTCACGATCCGGGCCGGGGTGCCGACCCTCTCGACCCTCACGGTCTCGGACCCGATCCTCGTCGGCTTCGTGATCATCGGCCTCGTCGTGCCCGAGCTCGCGGGCGCGGTCCTCTACCTCTCGCTGCTGCGTCGCACCCGGGATCGGGCGCAGCGCTACCGCATCGCGCTGGTCGGGTTCAGCCTCTTCCTCTGGTTCGCGATCTCCGCGTTCGTGCCGACGACCACGGGCACCTGGGTCGTGACGAAGGACCTGCTCGAGGTCGTGCCCGCGCTGATCACCCTCATCGCCTACTTCCCGCCCGAGGCGATCCGCCGTCGCCTGCGCTGGACGGGAACGGCCGCGGAGGAGCCGATCGGGCTGGGCGGTGGAGTGGCCCGGCCCGAGGAGTGAGGCGGTGCGCTGGCCGACGCGCTCGGAGTGGGTGGCCCTCGCGGCGTGGCTGACCGCCTTCGCGGGCACGGCGATCCTGCTCTACCGGCTCGCGACCGTCGCCTACATCGACCCGTTCACTCCGGCCGGCGCCGGCCGCCTCGACCTCCTCCTCGGGGCGACCCTCGGGGCGATCACGGTCGTCGTGCTGACCGTCTTCCTGCTCCGCGCCGACCCGCGGCTGTTCCGGGGCGAGTCCCCGAGCCACGTGCTCCTCCAACTGCCCCTCGCGACCCTGCTGCTCGTCGACGGGGACCGGGTCGTCCGGTACGCGAACGACGCCATCACGGCCCTCCTCGGGTTCGCGCCGAACGAGCTGGTAGGGTACCCGTTCGACGACCTGTTCGACCGCGACTCGCGCGCCATCCTCGCGCCGCTGTTCGCCCACCCCCGTCCGGGAGAGCCCGCGGGGGTCGCGGAGGTCCGCGGGAGCCGCAAGGACGGGCGCGCGGTGCCCCTCCAGGTGGTCGTCCAGTCCGCCCGATGGCAGGGCCAGCCGGTCTGGGGCGTCCTCCTCCAGGACCTCGCCGAGCGCGAGAAGCTCGTCGTGGCGCTCGCCGCCCGGGGGGCCGAGCTGGCGCGCTCGAATCGGGAGCTCGAGCAGTTCACGTACATCGCCTCGCACGACCTCCAGGAGCCGCTGCGCATGGTCGGGAGCTACACGCAGCTCCTGCAGCGGCGCTACGGCCAGCAGCTCGACGCCGACGCGAACGAGTTCCTCCGCTACGCCCAGGAAGGGGCGTCCCGGATGCGCGACCTCATCGACGACCTGCTCGAGTACTCCCGGCTCGGCACGAGGCCCGGGACGACGCAGCGGGTCGCGGTCGACGCGGTGCTCCGCCGCGTCCTCGCGAACCTCCGCGAGTCGATCGCCGAGGCGCACGCCGAGGTGACGTGCGGACCGATGCCCGAGGTCGAGGGGGATCCGACGCAGCTCGCCCAGCTGTTCCAGAACCTGATCGGCAACGCGATCAAGTTCCGGGGCGACCACCCCCCGCACGTGCGGGTGACCGCCGAGCGCCGGGGGGCTTCTTGGGAGTTCGCGGTCCAGGACGACGGGATCGGGATCTCGCCGGAGTACCAGGACCGGATCTTCGTGATCTTCCAGCGGCTCCACTCGCGCGAGGAGTACCCGGGGACCGGGATCGGCCTCGCGGTCGTGCGCAAGGTCGTCGAGCGCCACGGGGGCCGCGTCTGGGTCGAGAGCTCGGGTCGGCCCGGCGAGGGGACGACGTTCCGGTTCACGATCCCGGTCGACCGCGCGCGAGCGCCCGAACCCTCGCCCGCGACACCGGACCCGGGGGCGGCGCGCCTCCAGGGGCGCGCCACGTCGCTCATCGAGGATCGGTTGAAGGAACTCGTCTAACGTCCGCGCCGGGCCGGGCCCGCCCCGGCGCAAGGTTTAACGTAGCATCGTCCGGTACTCGGTGGTACCGATGCCCGTCCCGTCCGCCGACGCCATGAACGCGGTCCAGATCCTGATGGCCGAGGACAACGCCGCCGACGCCCGGCTCGTGCGGGAGGTGATGGCGGAGTCGAAGATCCTCAACGACCTCCACGTCGTGCCCGACGGGGTCGAGGCGATGGCGTTCCTTCGGCGCGAGGGCAAGTACGCGAACGCGCCGCGTCCGAGCCTCATCTTCCTCGACCTCAACATGCCGAGGAAGGACGGGCGTGAGGTCCTCGCCGAGATCAAGTCGGACCCCGACCTCAAGCGGATCCCCGTCGTCGTGATGACGTCGTCGAAGGCCGAGGAGGACATCGCCCGGGCGTACGACGAGCACGCGAACTGCTACGTCCGCAAGCCGATCGACTTCGATCAGTTCCACACCGTGGTGAAGGCGATCTCGCAGTTCTGGTTCTCCGCCGTCGAGCTGCCCCCGCCCTGATCCGGGCTCCGGGGCCGCGGCGCCGATGTCCGTTCCCCCGCTCCGCCTCCTCATCGTCGACGACAATCCGGCCGACGCCCGGCTGGTCGAGCTGACCCTGGGCCAGGAGGCGCCCGGCGCCTACCGGGTCGAGCGGGCTGGCCGGATCGCCGACGCGCTCGACCGGTTCGACGCGGAGCCCGTCGCGGCGGTCCTGCTCGACCTGGGCCTCCCCGACAGCCGCGGCACGGACGGGCTGCGGCGCCTGCGCGCGCGGGCGCCCGAGGTGCCGGTCGTCGTCCTGAGCGGCGCGGAGGATCCCGAGATCGCCCGGGCCGCCTACTCGGCGGGCGCGCAGGACTACCAGGTGAAGGGGATCTTCCCGCCGGGCGAGCTCGATCGCCGCCTGCGCGCCGCGATCGCCGCCCAGCGCCTCGAGGAGGGGCTCCGGGCGGGTCACCCGCCGGACCCGGCGGAGCTGGCCGCGCTCGCCCGCGCCGGGGAGGGGGCCGCGGTGCTGTACGGACCCGGTGGGGCGATCGAGAACGAGCGGTTCGCCCCCTTCGCGGGCGGCCCCGCCGGCACCTCCACGCCCGGAACGGCCTGGCTCACCGACCTCCTGCGCGAGGTCGACGAGACGCGTCCGGCGGTCCACGGCTGGCTGCCGGTCGACCGACCCCCCGGGCTGCCGATCCTGGTCGAGTACCTCGTGCGGCGGATCGTGCCGGGCTCGCGCCACTCGCCGACCGTCGTCCGGCTGCATTGCCGCAGCGGGGCCCGGGCGGAGGCGCCCCGCGCTCCGCCGGACGCGTCCGCGTACCCTGCGGGCGCGCTCGACGACGGGGTCCTGGCGCAGCTCGCCGAACTCGGCGGGGCCCACCCCGGCTTCGTCTCCGAGATGCTCGCGACGTTCTTCCGGGAAGCGCACGCGATCGCTCAACGGCTCGCGGCCGCGGCGCTCCGGAACGACCTGCCCGCGATCGCGCGGGACGCCCACACGCTCAAGTCGGCCGCCGCCCAGGTGGGCGCCCTGCGGTTGAGCCGACTCGCCGCCGACCTCGAACGCCGCGCGACCGCCTGGGACGGCGACGCCGCCCAGGCCGGGGTCCGGGAGGTCGCGCTCGAACTGGGCCGGGTCGAGACCGACCCGCGCGCCGAGCGACCGCGCAGCGGCCGCTAGCGCTCAGCGCGGGCCGTGGATCTCGCGGTCCTCTTCGCGGATCTGGCGGAGGACCTCGCGGATCTGGGCGAGGTGCACCGGCTTCTGCAGGACCTGGAACGCGCCGCCCCGGACGAGGTCGCGCACGCGCGGGTCCTCGGGCGGGTTACCGGTGCAGACGACGATGCGCAGCGCGGGGTTGCGCGAGAGCATGTGGCGGGCGACGTCGTTGCCGCTCTCGGGGCGCGTGCCGGTCGGGTGGAGGAGGTCGAGGTAGCCACCCCCGGCCACGACGTCGCCCCCGGTCAGGCTGACGTCCAGGAACACGACATCCGGGGGCACGCGGTCGAACGCCTCGATCGCCCGGTCGGCGGAGTCGGCCTCTGCGATCTGGCCGTCGGGCACGTTCTCGGTCCGCAGCGCCTGCACGATGAGGTGGCGTACCGTCGGCGAGTCGTCGACGATGAGGTACCTGAGCTCGGTCATCCCCGGGGGACCGCGGCGACCCTCGAAATGATACGCCGCGTCCCAGCTTATGGTTTCCCCGAGGTTTATGGTTTGCCCGATGTGGCAAACCCCACTTTGGCGAAAAATCCCGTGCGGTTCGCCCGCGTCGGAGGGCGCGGGGGCGGCGCCGGTCGAACGGCCCGGGCTAGACGACGCGCAGCAGCCCGTACGGCGAACTGTCGTGGCCCTCGGTGAGCAGGAAGACCGGCGTCCACGGGTCGGAACCGTAGAGGAGGACGCGGCCCTGCCGCTCGCGCAGGTGGAGCCGGAGCGCGGCGGTCGGGCGAAGCGGATCGAACAGCGGCGACTCGGCGGAGCCGACGGCGAGGGCGTGCAAGGACGCTCCGCGCACGGCGGACTGGATCTGGCCGGGCAAGCGCAGCGCGGCGTCCCCCGCGACCGGCAGGCCCCGGGCCGCGGCGATCGCGCCCAGGCCCTGGAGGAAGACGACGAACAGCCCCGGCGACTCGGGCGTCGCGCCCGTGCGGAGGAACTCGTCGAGGTTCATGCCGGAGGTCCCGCCGGGGCCGGTGGGCGCTCCGAGCCGGACGATCGTCGACTCGAACTCGGACGGGCGCTCGTTGGGGCCCGCCGGGGGCAGCAGGAAGCGGACCTGCTCGAGGAAGCGGGGGCGTTCGATCGAGCCATGCAGCGACTCCCAGACGTCCTCGGGGAGCGTGCTCGCATCCGGCACGAAGATCACCCGACCGCCCCGGTCGAGGGTCTGGGCGACGATCGGCCCGATCAGCAAGTACGGGACCTGGTTCGGGACGTCCTTCTCGACCTCGAGGAGCGTCGACTTCCCGAGCGGGAGGCGGCCGAAGCTCTCCGCGAACGCGCGCGACCCCGGCCACAAATGGCTCGGCATCGAGTCGGGGGACGGGTCGAAGCCCCCGCCCTGGATCGTCTGGTAGACGCGCACGGGCGTGATGCACTCGAACCGGGCGGCCTCGAGGGAGAACGGGTAGTGCGCCGTCTCGATCCGGACCCCCCGGAGCTTGTAGAGCGTGAGCCACCGCTCGAGCCGGCCGTCCGCGACCTCCCGGCCCGTGACCGCGACGCCGTTCACGAGGTAGTCGAGCTGGGTCTGGTCCTCCCGCTCGAGCACGAAGACGAGGTGCGTCCGGCCCATGCCCATGCGCCGGAGCAGCGCCCGCTCGATCTCGGCCCGGCTCGGCAGGTCACGGCCGAGCGTGGCCGGACGGTCGCCGAGGTACGACTCGACGAGCGCGTCCCACGAGTCGATGACGACGAGCGATGGCTTCGTGGGGTCGAGCCGGCTCCAGGCATCCTGGAGCGGGGTCGGCAGCCAGAGGAACTCCGCGAGCTCGCGCGCGGCCGGGGTGGGATCGTCGAGCAGGCGGTCGCTGCGATGGGTCAGCACCTCCGACGCGCGCGCGAGCCCCGGGTCCGGTGCGGTATTGTCGAGCAGCTCGATGCGGTGGCCGTTCTTCGCGCCGAGCCAGGGGAACGAGAGCCGCACGTCGTCGCCCGGGACGCGGTTGGTGACGAAGAACCGGGCGCCCGAGAACGACTCGAGCAGCGCGAGCGAGAGGCTGGTCTTCCCGGAGCCGGGCGGGCCGCGGATGAGGAGCGATTGGGCGCCGGGGAGCTGCAGGAAATCCTGCAGCTCGCGCGGCAGCGTGCGCGCCGTGCCCATGGAACGGTACGATAGCCGCGAAGGTGCTTAATCTTACTATCTCAGCTTGTGCGTCGGCAAACCGCTGCCGGCCGCGGGCCGGACCCGCCGGGTCCCGGGGCGGACCCCGGGCGGCTCACCGGCGGTCTAATTATACCGGGCCGTGTCCGACCGCCCGATGCCCGCGACGCGGAACGCGCCCGCCCGACGGCGAGCCCCGCGGGCCCGCCGGGTCCCCGACGGACCGCCGAGCGCGGCACCCCGCGTCGTGCGGGTCGCCCTCCGCGAAGGGGCCCACGCCCACATCGTCTGCCGGGTCTGCGGGCGGATCCAGTCGGTCGAGCTGACCGAGCTCGACCGGCACTTCCTCGAAGAGATCGCCGGCCGCCACCCCGACGGCTGGAGCGTCGACGGGATCGCCTACTCCCTCACCGGCGCCTGCCGCCGGTGCCGCGAGGGGCCGGGCGCGTAGGTCCCCGGTCCCCAGGGGACGTCGGTGGCCGGATTCTTCCTCGCCCCGCGGATCGCCTGGGGACCGGGCGCGATCGAGCAGCTGAGCGGACTCGGGATCGCCCGGGCGTTCCTCCTCGTGGACCCCGCGGTCGCGGCGCACGAGGGGCCGCGCCGGGTCGCGGAGGAGCTCGCGAAGGCGGGGTCGGTCGTCGCGACGGTCGCCGACCTCGCGGCCCCGGACCGGGTCCCGACGGTGCGCGCGCTCGCCGATCGGCTGCGGGCGTCCGGCGCCGATGGGCTCGTCGCCGTGGGCGGGGGACGCACCCTCGATGCCGCGAAGGCGGCCCGCCTCCTCGCCTCGGAACCGACGCTCGATCCCGAGGCGCTCCCCCCGGACCTCGACGAGGGGGGCGGTCTCCCGACCCGGCTGGTGGCGATCCCCACCACGAGCGGGAGCGGCAGCGAGGCGTCGTGGAGCGCCGACCTCGAGGCCGCGGACGGACGCCCGATCGAGCTCGCGCACCGGGCGATGGTGCCGGATTGGGCGCTCGTCGATCCCGCCTTCGCGGAGCCCCTGCCCCCCGAGCGGCTCCTGGACGGCGCGCTGGAGACGGCCGCCCAGGCGATCGAGGCGTACCTCTCCGCCTGGGCGAATCCGTTCTCGGATGCGCTCGCCGTCCACGCCGCGACGACCGTCGTCCGTCGGACCGGGCACGCCCTGCGCTGGAACACGGACGACCCCGAGGCCCGGGCCGCGCTCCACTACGCGGCGACGGCGGCGGGGCTCGCGGCCTCGAACGCCCAGCGGGGGCTCGCCCACGCCCTCGCCCGCGCCCTGGTCGCGCCGACCGGCCTGCCGTACGGCCGGCTCGTGGGGATCGTCCTGCCGTTCGTGCTCGAGTACGACCAGCCCGGGGCCCGCGAGCGCCTGGAAGCGCTCGGCCTCGCCGTCGCGCTGCCCGATGACGCCGGCCGGCTCGCGAGCCCGCCGTGGCCGCAGCGGCTGCGGCGGCTCTACGACCTCTGGCGCGTTCCGACCGACCTCAAGGCCGCCGGCGTGCCCTCCGAACCGGTGGAGCGGCACCGGGCCGCGATCGTCGCGGCCACGCTGCGCTCTCCCGCGGTCCTCGCGAACCCGCGCGTCCCGTCCGAGCCGGAGGTCGAGGCGCTGCTGCATGCCGTGCTCGGACCGGCCGGGGCCCGGCTCGCGCCCTAAGAGGCGGCCGCCGGGGCGACCCCCGGGGCCTTCGCGGGCGGCGCCCGCGGGATCTCCTCGCGCGCGGGCGACTCGACGGCCCGGTTGATCGCGATCTCCGCGAGGTCGCTCGCGTAGAACGCGCTCCGCTCGAGGCTCTCGAGGATGTAGGCGAGCCCGACCGCGAGCCGGCCGCTCTTCGACGAGAGCTCGTGGAGAATGTGGTCGCGCTCGCGCGTCAGCTGCTGGGCCGCATCGATCACCGCGTTCGCCTTCGGGATGTTCCGGTTCTCGAGCGCGTCCAGGGCGTCCGCGAGCGCCTGCCCGGCGCGCGACGCCATCTTGTCGAGCTCGGCGACGAGCTTGGGCGGCGTCCGCTCCTTCCCGAGGATCGTGACCGTCTCACCGATGCGCACCGCGTGGTCCGCGATCCGCTCGAGCACGCGCGAGGCGAGCAGGTACGTCGAGCACTCGGGGAGCGTCAGCTCGAGGGTGGCGAGGATCCGGGCGTCCCGGAGGGCGCTCGTCACCTGCTTCTCGAGGAACCAGTGGAGCCGGTCGACCTCCCAGTCGCGCTCGATCACGTCGCGCGCGATCGAGGGGTCGCGGGCGCGGAACGACGCCATCGCGTCGGCCTGCATCGCCCGGACCATCTGGTGCATGCGCCGGACGATCGACGGGATCGGGAGCGGGTTCTGTCCGACGACGTCCTGTAGGATCACGGCCTCGCCGGTCTCCTCGAGGATCTCGGGACCGATCATCCGCTGGGCGAAGCTGCGGATCACGTCGCGGGTCCGGGGTGCCATCCGGCCGGAGGTGCGGATCTCGAGCAGCGGGTAGCCCGCGATGTACTCCGCGATGAGCCGGCGGAAGAGGTGCTCTTCTTCCATGTCGTTCGAGACCGCCACGACGCGCCGCTCGACCTCGGACGGTCCGCCGGACTCGGCGAAGACCGTGAGCGAGCCGTCGGCCCGGGGCGTGAAGAACAGGACGTCCCCGGCTCCGAGCCCGCGCGAGAGGACCCAGTTCTTCGGCAGCGAGATGATGTAGGTCGAGCCGCCGGTCTTCTGGATCCGCCGGCCGTGGAAGCCGCCGCTGCTGCGCATGTAGGGATTCTCGGGAGCCTCCGGTCTCTATATAGCCTCGGTCCGGCGACCCGAGGAACCGGCGATGCGCCGCCCGCGCGAGGCACCCTAAAGACCATCGGCGCGGGTGCGCCCGACCGGGTTCGATGACGGACGGTCCGGCGCGTCGTTTCACCTACGACGGCTGGCCCGGCGTCGCCCGGCCCGGCGAGACCCTGGCGGCCGCGCTCGCGCACGACGGGTTCCCGATCCTCGAGCGGTCGGTCCGCTACCACCGGCCGCGCGCGCCGTTCTGCGGAGTCGGGCAATGCACGGGCTGCCTCGTCCGGGTGAACGGCCGCCCGAACGTCCGCGCGTGTCGCTACGTGCCGCGCGACGGGGACGCGGCGTCGACCGAGATCGCCTGGCCTTCCGGCCGGTTCGATCTCCTGGGCGTCCTCGACCTCGTCTTCCCGAACGGGCTCGACACGCTGCACGGGTTCCGTCGGCCCGCGTGGGCGACCCGAACCTACCAGCGGGTCGTCCGGCGGCTCGCCGGCTACGGGACGGCGCCGGACGACGCCGCCGCGGCCGCCCTCGCGGCCCCGGGCGAGACCCGGTCCGTGGAGGTGGCGGTGATCGGGGCCGGCACGAGCGGCCGCGCGGCCGCGGCCCGGCTCGTCGCCGCCGGCCTGCGCCCGCTCGTCCTCGATCGCGCGCTCGAGGCGCCGGCCCTTCCCGGGACCGACCGGCTGGGCGCGACGACGGTCGCCTTCCTGCCCCCGCCGGAGGCCGACGGACGGTTCGCGCTCGTGGCGGTCGCCGAGCCCGCCCGCGGGCTCCTCGTCTCCGCCCGTGCCGTGGTCGTGGCGACCGGCGCCTACGACGCCGGCCTCCTGTTCGGGAGCAACGACCGCCCCGGCATCGTCACGTGCGACGGAGCGCGGGCGCTCACCGGGGCCGACGGGCGCGTCCCGTTCGAGCGGGCGATCGTGGTCGGTGGCGGCGCCCGGGCCCAGGAGGCGGTCGAGCGCTGGGGTTCGGCCGTCGCCGCGGTGGTCGCGCCCGGCGAGATCCCGCCCGAGCTCGTCCGGGCCGCCTCCGATCGGGGGATCCGCCTCTATCCCCGCTCGCTCGTCCTGGCCGCGAACGGGCGGCGACGGGTCCACTCCCTGGAGCTGAAGGTCCGGGGCGGCGGGGCGCGGTTCACGCTCGCCTGCGACGCGGTCGTGCTCGCGCACCGCCGTCTCCCCAACGCCCCGCTCCTGTTCCAGGCCGGCGCCCGGATGCACTGGCGGGCCGGCGGGGGCGCGTACTTCCCCGAGACCGACGCCGACCAGGCGACGAGCGTCCCTGGGCTGTACGCGGTCGGGCCGGTCGCCGGCGTCGAGCCCGCATCGTCCGCGGCGAGCGGCGAGCGCGCGGCCGACCGGATCGCGGGCGGGGGCCCGAGCGCGGAACCGCTCGCCCGGGTCGCGGCGACCGGGGTGCCCGAGCTCGAGGGGTACTACCGGGAGCTGCTGCGCGCGCCCCGCCTCGGGCGCTGGATCGCGTGCGCGTGCGAGGACGTCCACTTCCGGGAGGTCGAGGAGGCGCACGCCCGGGGCTTCCGGGGCATCGAGGTCGTGAAGCGCTACACGAGCCTCGGCACCGGACTCTGCCAGGGACGGTACTGCGTCCCGGACGCCCTCCTGCTGCTGAGCCTGCTCGAGGGCCGGCCCGCCCCGGAGGTCGGCTACCTCACGCAGCGGCCGCCGACCTTCCCGGCCCCCATCGCGGCGCTCGCGGCGCTCCCGCCGCCCGCCCGGCCGCCGGAGGCGGCATGACGCCCCCGGTCCGGTCCGGCTACCGCGTCGTCGTGATCGGCGCCGGGATCGTCGGCCTGTTCACGGCCTACCATCTCGCCCGGGCCGGCGCGGGGCCCGTGCTCGTGGTCGACCGGGGCTACCTCTCGAGCGGCGCCTCCGGCCGGAACGGCGGCGGCGTCCGGCAGCAGTGGGAGACGAGGGCGACCGTCCGGCTCGCGCGGGAGTCGGTCGCGGCCTACCGGCGCTTCGGGCGCGAGTTCGGCTACAACGTCTGGTTCCGCCAGGGCGGCTACCTGTTCCTCGCCGAGACGCCCGCGGAGCTCGAGCGCCTCGCGGCGGTCCACACGGTCGTCGCGTCCGAGGGGCTCGATTCCCGGGTCCTCGACCGGGCCGGGGTCGCCCGGCTCGTGCCCGGGATCGCGCCGGGCGCGGCGATCGGCGGGACGTACCTCCCGACCGACGGGACGCTCTACCCGTTCCCCGCCGTCTGGGGCGTCTACGAGGCGGCCCGCTCGCTGGGCGTCGAGGTCGCGCTCGGGGTGTCCGTTTCCGGGATCTCCCGCTCGGACGGCCGGGTGAGCGGCGTGCTCACCTCCGAGGGTCCGGTCGCCGCCCCGACCGTCGTGAACGCCGCGGGCGGCTGGTCGGGGGAGATCGCGCGGCTCGCCGGGCTCGCCGTCCCGAACGTCGCGACGCGGCACGAGATCCTCGCCACGGAGCCGCTCAAGCCGTTCCTCGACCCGATGGTCGTCCGGGCCTCGGACGGGCTCTACTTCTCCCAGACGATGCGCGGCGAGATCGTGGGCGGCCTCACCGTGCCCCACCCGACCGGCACCGGGAGCGGGGTCCCGAGCTCGATCGCCTTCCTGACCGCCATGGCGCGCGCGCTCGCGGGCGTGGTGCCGCGGCTCGGCGCCCTCGGCGTGCTGAGGGCCTGGTCGGGGTTCTACGACGACACGCCGGACGGCTTCCCCGTCATCGGCGAGGACCCGCGCCTGCCCGGGTTCGTGCACGCGAACGGGTTCGGGGGCCACGGCTTCATGCTCGCGCCCGCGACGAGCCGCCGCGTGGCCGCCGCGGTCCTCGGCGAGGCGACCGACCTCGATCCCGCGCTGTTCTCCCCGGCCCGGTTCTCGACCGCCGCGCCCCCGCGCGCCGCCGAGCGGCTCCAGCTCGGGTAGGCCGCGGGCCGCCACCCTCTTGACCCTCGCGCCCGCTCGGGGCCCTCCGTGATCGGCCAGTTCCCGTGGGACCCGTTCCCGCCCGGCGAGCCGGAACCGAAGGGGCCGGACCCGATCCAGGGGCTCGCGTTCCGCTCGGCGGTCACGGCCGCCGACGCGTACCGCTCCGTGCGGCTCGCGCTCCGCCGCGAGGCGGGGACCCTGCGGATCGGGAACCGGTTCGTCGCCGACGGGCGGTACCGCGAGGTCGGGTTCGTCGCGGTCGGGAACGCCGCGAACTCGATGGCGCTCGCGGCCTTGCGCTCCCTCGGCGACCGGCTCACGCAGGGATTCCTCGCCGGGCCGGAGCCGGTCCCTCCCGAGCTCCCGTTCCGCGGGGTCGAGGTGCCGCCCGGCGGGGCCGGCTCCCCGCTCGCCGCGCCGATCGTCGCGGCGGCGACCGAGCTCGCGGCCGGGCTCACCGAGCAGGACCTGTTCCTCCTCCTCGTCTCGCCGGGCGCGCTGCGCCCCCTCGCCGAGCCCCCGCCCGACCTCGCCCCCGAGGAGTTCGCCCGGCTCCTGTCGGACGCCCACGGGGCCGGCGCGACGGGGCGCGAGGTCGACCTCCTCGCCCGGGTCCTCGGGACCGGGGCGGTCGGGGGGCGGCTGGCCGCCGCCGTCGGGGCCGCGGACCTCGCGACGTTCGTCGTCGAGCGCGGCGACGGGCCGGCCGTCGTCGGCGGGGGGCCCACGATCCCCCTCGCGGCCGCGGAGCGGGTCGAAGCGCGGGCCGTCCTCGAGCGGACCGGCCTGGCCGGGCGCCTCCCGCCCCGGGCCCGCGAGGCGCTCCCGCCCGACCCGAGCCGGTCGGGGAGCGCTGACGCGCGCGGGGGGCGCCCCGTGGTCGTCGCCGGCCCGGGGGACGCGCTCCGGGCCGCCGCGGACTCGGTGTTCGACAAGGGCTGGACGAGCCGGCTCGCGTACCTCGAGATCCGCGACGCGCCCCGCGCCGCGGCCGAGCGGTTCCTCGCCCGGACCGAGGAGCTCGTCGCGGCGGAGCACCTCACGGCCCAGAGCCGTACCAAAGGGGTGGCGACGTTCGCGATGACGACGCTCGGCGAGCCCGAGGGGCTCGACGAAGGACCCGCGCTCGGCGCGTTCCTGGCCGCGAGCCAGGAGCTCCTGCGCCGACGCGAGATGAGCGTGGGCCTGTTCCGCACCGCCGGCGCCGTCGGCTCCGGGCGCTTCCCGGCGGGGGCGGTCGTCGGGGCCGTCGGCGACCCCGAGGCCCGGGTCCGGCCCGGCGTCGCCCGCGCGGTACCGATGCGGCGCGGGATCACCGATGTGGGCCTGCTCGCGGTCGCGCTCTGCCGGCCCCCCGAGGGGCCGACGGGCTAGCCCGAGCGGGCCGCCGGCTCGGGCTGCTCGAAGTGTCGCTTCAGCGCCATGTACTCGGCGAACGAGATCTGGCGTCGGGCACGCACCGCCCCCGCCTGCTTCAGCGACGTGATCTGGTACTCCCGGAGGAGCACGGGGACCGGGCGCGGCGGGGGCGCGGAGCCGGAGCGCTCGGCGGCGATCGGCATCGCCGCGAGCGACTGGTCGACGAACGGCTCGGGCGAGGGGGCCGGCGGGCGTGCCACGGACGCGGGCGGCAGCGCGGCCGACGGCGAGGCCAGGTAGTCGACGAGGACGGCGTGCTCGCCCGCCGAGAGCTCCCCCTCGTCGCGGAGGAGGTCCACGAGCTCGCGCTGCCGGGGCCGGTACGCGCCGACGAGCTCGGAGAGCGGACGGTCCGGCCGCTGGCTCGGGAGCGCGGCGATCGGCGTGCCGACGAGCCCGTCCAGGTCGGCCTTCAGGTCGTCGAGCGCCTTCGCGAGGTCGCTCGGGGAGGGGGGTTCGCCGTCGACGGAGAACCGGGCGCTGAGGCGCGCGATGCCGCCGTCCGGCCCCAGCGGCCGCTCGACGGAGAGCTCGATCTCCTTCGGCCGTCGCGCCACGCCGCCCGACGGGCTTCGGCGAAGAAAAGGTACGCGCGGCCTCGCCCCCTGCCCCCGGGCCGGGCCGGCGCTCATCGGTTACAGTTATTCACCTACTTTCATGCGGTAACTATAAGAATCCTCGCGGACCTAGCCGGCCGAGGCGACGACGATGGAGGCCGAACGCAGCCGCCGGTCGCATCCGGCCCTCGGGCCCGTGGGCGACGACGCGTGCGAGTCCACCGAGGGACGGACGCTCTGCCCGGTGCTCGCCGCCGTCGGCGTCATCGGCACCGAGTGGCGTCTCGCGATCGTGCACCGCCTCCTGGACGGGCCGCAGCGGTTCAGCGAGATCCTGAAGTCGAACCCGCGCCTCAACGCGAAGACGCTGAGCGCGACCCTCAAGTTCCTCGAGGGGCAGGGCGTCGTCCAGCGGACGGTCGTCAGCACGCGGCCGTTCTCGGTCGTCTACTCGCTCACCGAGATGGGTCTCGGCCTCGCGCCGGCCGCGCGCGAGCTCCGCCTGTGGGGGGAGCGTTGGCTGCTGCCCCGCCATTCCGCGGCGAGCCGCGCCGCGAACTCCGCGCGACGGCCGCCCGCGATCCAGGGCGAGCTGCCCCGGGTCGTCGTCGCGAACTCGGAGCCGCCGCGCGGCCGGTAGGGACGCTCCCCCGAGGGGGCGTTCCACGACCTCCCCCGTCCCGCCCTAAATACCGCGGACCCGGTCGATCCCCTGCAACCACCCCGGAAGGACCCGCCTACATCGCCGCAAGAGGACGCCACCGTGTCCTGGGCGTGCGACGGGCCCTTCCACCAACCCCTTCGTTCTGCGACCGGTCTTCGCTGAAATAAGCGGGGACGCTGCGCCGCGCCATGCCCGCGACGCCGCCGGCCGAGGAGGTCGGGACCCCCGCTCCGCCCGCCGGGGCGTCGCCCCTGTTCGCGAGCCCGGGCTTTCGCAGCCTGCTCGGCTCGACGACCGTCTCGGCGCTAGGCGGCTCGATCTCGAGCGTCGCCGTGAGCTGGCTCGTCTACCACGCGACGGGCAGCACGCTCGACGTCGCGTACGTCGGCCTCACCGGCATCGTCCCCGGGATCGTCCTCGGACTGTTCGCGGGCGTGCTCGCCGACCGCTACAACCGGCGGCGCCTCATGCTGACCGCCGACAGCGTGCGCGCGATCGCGATGGCCACGCTCGCGCTCCTCCTCTACTCGGTCGGGTTCTCGCTGCTCTCCGTCCTCCTCGTCATGACGGTCGTCTACTCGTTCTCGGCCCTGTTCACGCCGGCGAGCAACGCGATCCTCCCCCGGATGGTCGCGGTGGAGCGGCTCGAGGACGCCAACGGCGTCCTCTCCGCCTCGACCCAGACCGGGTACACCGTGGGGGCCGGCGCGGGCGGGCTGCTCGTCGTCGCGGCCGGCCCGGCCCTCGGGCTCGGGATCAACGCCGCGACGTACGTCCTCTCCGCCCTGTTCCTGTTCCAGATCGCGTCCGACCTCGGCCGCACGCGCGCCGCCCCGAAGGCCCGCTCCGTCCGGAGCGACCTCGGCGAGGGGGTCGCGTACATGCGCGCCCACCCGGCGGTGCTCCAGGTGACGTTCGGCTTCCTGCCCGGCAACTTCCTCATCACCATGGTCCTCGGCTTCCTCGTCGTCTACGCCGCGACCGTCCTCGGCCACAGCGCCGCCCTCTACGGGACGCTCGAGGCGGTGTTCGCCGGCTCGGCGGCGGTCGGCGCGCTGCTCGTCGGGCGGATCCGGGCCCGGCGCTTCGCGGGCCTCCTGTTCGGGGTCTGCGTCGTCCTGCAGGCCGGCGGCGTGGGCCTCCTGGTCGTCGCCCACGCGCTGGAGCTCGCCCTCGTGGGGGCGGCGGTCCTCGGCCTCACCCTCGGGCTCATCAACACGACGTTCTACGCGACGATGCAGGCGATCGTCCCGAACGAGCTGCTCGCGCGGGTCCTGAGCATCGATTCCGTCGGGTCGTTCGTCGCGATCCCGGCCGGCCTCGTGATCGGCGGCCTCCTCGCGAACGACCTCGGGATCGTGTCGACGTACGCGATCGCCGGGATCGGCACGCTCGCGAACGGCCTCGCCCTCCTCGCCCTGCCCCGGGTCCGCGGGCTAAGTTACGGCGCCTGACCGCCGGTCGGGCACCGTTCATCCTCCGCCGGGCCCGGGGCGCTCGACCTCCCCGGGGCGTTCGGGAGCCCTCGATGAGCCGCCCGACTTCGACCCCCCCGTCCGCGCCCCTCCGATCGATCCCGATCGCGAGCCGGGTCCCGACGGACTTCGACCTCGAGCGTAGCGCCCCCGACCGACTCCCCGACGGCCGCGCCCGCGGACCCTCGGCCCGCTGCCGACCGCCGTCGACGGAGCCCGGCCCCCCCGCCTAGCGCGCGGCCTCGCCACGAACCCGTAGGGGCCCCTCGCGCCCCGACCTCCGAGCGTACGCCCGGCCGGCACCGCCGGACGTCGCCCGGAGGACCGTTCGCCCTGCCGCCCCACCCGGCCCCGCTCGGGCCGGCCGACCGGACCCCCGCTCTCCCTCGCTCCGCGGTGGTCCGACCGGGGAGCGCGGGCCCGAGGGAGACGGACCCCGACGACGCCCCGGCGCAACACCCTCCCCCGCCGGCCCGCCGGGCGGAGGGGGGACCGTGGAGAACGTGGATGCCCAGCGCATCGCCGCAGAACCGCTTCCTCCCGAACCCGTTCGGCCGATCGACCTCGGGCGCCGGTGCCTCGGCGCCGTGCGCCTGCCCCTCGCCGGACCGTATCGTCCCTGGGCCCGGCTCGTGCGGGGCTCCGACGGACGCCTCGTCTGGCTCGTCCGGCTGTGGGAGCACGACCGCCCGGTGGTCCGTCTCGTCGAGACCGAGACGCTCCGCGCGTACGCCCGGGCGAGCCGACTGCCCGCGCTCGCCGCCGCCCTCGACGCGCTCCTCGCGCGCGCCGGCTCCGCGGAGGAGCCGTGAGCCGGCCGCCCGCGCAGGCGCTGCGGCTCGACGCCCCGGCGATCGTGCGCGCCCGCTTCTACCGGGCCCTCGCCCTCGCCGTGGCCGCGACGCGGCCCCCCGCCGGCGTCGTGCTCGAATCGACGCCGCTCGGCCGGGGGGCGTGGGTCACGGTGCGCCCGGCGGCGCTCGTCGCGACCGTGCGCGCGGCCTGGAGCGCCGCCTTCCCGATCCTCGAGGAGCGCCCGACGCCCCCGCCGTTCGAGCCGCCCGCCGGGTCGGTCGACCGGTGCGGGGCGCTGATCGCCGGGCCCGCAGGACCGGCCCCGCCGCGCGGCGGCTGGGCCTCGGAGCCGACCGACTTCGCGCGCCTGGTCGGGGCGAGCGGCTGGCTCGGGCTCCAGACGTTCTGGATCCGGGACGCGACGGGGGCGCTCCGCGTGGCCCGGCGCGTGCGCGTCGCGGCCCCGACGCCCGGCGACCTCGACCGGGTCTTCGCCGCGGTCGCCCCCGCGCTCGCCCAGGCCTGGGGCTCGGCGCTCGGCGTGCCCGCGGTCGTCGTGCCGCTCGCCCGCGGCCGCCGCGCGTGGCGCCGGGGCGCGGCCGGGCCGATGCCGCCGGGGGCGTGGACGACGCGCGCCCCCGAGGCCGCCGCCGCGACGGCCGAGCTCGACGCGGCCTCGCCGCCGGACCGGGAGGGGTCCCGGCCGACGCCCGGGCCGACGGTCGTCTTCGGGGCGAGCGGCGCCGGGAAGACGACGTTCCTCGGACGCCGGGCCGCGGAGGCGATCGCGGCCGGCGACCGGGTCGTCGTGCTGGACCTCCACGGCGACCTCGCGCCCGAGCTGCTGGCCCGGCTCGACCCCGGGCTCCGGGACCGGACGATCGCGATCGATGCGACCCAGCGACCGGTCGCCGGGATCGCCGCGCTGCCCGCGGCCGGGACGGACGGGGACCGCGAGGCGGCCCAGCTCGTCGCCGCGCTGAAGCGTCTCACCCCGGACGGCACCGACCTCTTTTGGGGGTTCCGGCTCGAGCGGATCTTCGACTCGTTCGTCCGGCTCGTCCAGGAGACGGGCGGCTCGCTGCTCGACCTCTACGGGTTGCTGACGGACGCGGACCGGCGGGACGCCGCCCGCCTCGGCACGCGCCGGCCGGACCTCGCCCGGTTCCTCGACGAGCTCGCCCCCGTCGCGCGGCGGAACCCCGAGTTCCTCTGGTCGGCGGCGACCCGCCTCTCGAAGGTCGTCCTCGTGCCGGCGCTCGGGGAGCTGCTCGCGCCGGCGGACGGGGGGCTCCCGGTCGAGGCGCTGCTCGCCGCGGGGCGGTCGCTCGTGGTCCGGCTGCCGTTCGCCGCCGTCGGCCCGGAGGCGGCGCAGTTCGCCGGGACGCTGCTCCTGAGCCGCCTCTACCTGGGCCTCGCGGCCCGGGCGGCCCTCGGGCCGCGGCCGATGCCCGTCTGGTTCGTGCTCGACGAGGTCCACGGGTTCTCTCCGCGGCTCGTGGCCGAGCTCGTGAGCGAGGGCCGGAAGTTCGGGATCCGCTCGCTGATCGCGACGCAGTACCCCGAGCGGCTCGCGCCCGAATTGAAGGCGGCGGCCGCCGGGGTGCTCCACGGGTTCGTCGCCTTCCGGGTGCCGCGGCCGACGGCGCGCGAGGTCGGCGGCTGGCTCGGCCTCGCGCCGGACGAGGCGGAGCGCGTGCTCTCCGAGCTCCCCGTCGGCCACGCGGTGGCGATCGTCCCCGACGTTCCCGGGCCGCGCCTCTGGCTGCCGGGCCCGCCCGCCCCCGCGGGCGGGATGGGCCCCTGGAACGAGGCCGTGGAGCGGACCCGGACGGAGTTCCCGGTCGAGCCCACCTCGGAGGAGTTGTCCCAAGGGGCGGACGAGCTCGACGAGCGGCTCCTGCTCGCGGTGCTCGCGGCGACCGAGGGGGGCCGGCCGCTCGCCGTGCCCGCCGTGGTGCTCGCCGCGACCGAGCTGCCGGGGTCCGACGTGGACCCCGCCGCCCTCGCGGACCGATGGACTACGCTGCGCGCGCGGGGGCTCGTCGCGGCGGAGTGGGACGGCTGCCGGCTCACCGCGGCCGGCGAGCGGTGGCTCGGGATCGGGGCCCCGACCGGCGCGACGCGCGAGACCGCGCAGCACCGGGCGCTGATCCTGCGCGCGTTGCGGGTCTTCGCGCGGCGCGGCTACCGGCTCGAGATCGTCCGCCAGGGACGGTACGACACGACGCTGCCGGACGCGATCTTCCGTCAGATCCCGCTCGCGCGACGGGCCGACCCGCCGACCGAGCTCGCCCGGCGGATCGCCCAGCTGCGCGACGGCTGGGCGTGGCGGTGCTTCGGCGGCCGCGACGTCCATGTGGAGGCCGAGGTGTCGGGCGCGGTGCGGGCGGAGCGGATCCGCCACGGCTGGTCGAAGGCGTCCGCGCGCGGCGCGTGCGTGGTGTTCGCCGTCGGCGAGGCGGCCCACGCGCGCCGGGTCCGCGCCGTCCTCGCCCGGCTCGGCGTCCCGCGCGACCGGGCCCAGGTCTGGACGCTGCCCACCGGGCTCCGCGCGTCGCCCTGAACCCGTAAGAGGCGCGCCCCGATCCCCGGCCGTGCGGCTGTTCGTCGGCGTCGACGTGGGGGGCGGGTCCGCGACGGCCCCCGACCACCTCACCCTCGCGTTCCTCGGGGACGGGCCGCCCGAGCGCGTCCCGGCGCTCGCGCAGGCCCTCGCCCCGGTCGCGGCCGGGAGCCGCCCGTTCGACCTGGTCCTCGCGGGGTGGGGGGCGTTCCCGGACCCCGCCCGTCCGCGCGTCGTCTGGATCGGGGTGCGCGACGGGGCCGCCCCACTGACGGCGCTCGCGCACGCGGTCCGGGCGGCGATCGCCCGCGTCGGCGCGCCGCGCGACGACCGGCCGTTCCACCCCCACCTCACCGTCCTCAGGGTCCGCGGCCCCCGGGACCTCGCGCGGGCGCGGGCGCTGCTCGACGGGACGGTCCCGGCACCCCCGGCCCGGCGGGCGCGGATCGACGCGCTGCTGCTGAAGGAGAGCACGCTCGCGCCCGCGGGGCCCGTCCATCGGACGATCGGCCGGTGGGCGCTCGCGGGGGCGGGGCCCGCCGGCGATCAGCCGGCCGCGGACGCGGAGTCGGCGACGAGCCGACGCCAGAGGTAGAACGTCGCGTAGCTGCCCCACCCGGGGTAGTGACGGTCGGCCCAGGCGCGCGCGCGGGCCTCGGGCGCGCGGCGGGCCAGCCCGGCGTACCGCTCGAGGGCGACGCGCACTCCGAGGTCCCCCGCGACGAAGACGTCCCGGCGGCCGGCGCCCCGCAGCAGGGCGTTCTCGGCGGTCCAGGGCCCGACGCCCGGCAGCGCGTCGAGCATCGCGATCGCGCGGGCGAGGGGCGCGGCCGCGAGCGCGGGCTCGGGGGCCGGACGGTCGACGGCCCAGGCGCCGAGGGCCCGGAGCGCGGCGGCCTTCGCGCGGCTCATCCCGATCGCGCCGAGCGCCCCGGCCGTCAGGCCCGCGAGCCGCCGGGGCGACGGCGGGTGCGGCACGTCGACCGCGCCGGCCCGCAGGAGCCCCCCGGTGGCCTCGAAGAGGCGCCGCTCGATCGCCCGGGCGGCCACGACCGAGATCTGCTGGCCGAGGATCGCGTGGACGAGCGACTCGAAGACGGTCGGGTCGCGGGGCAGGCGCAGCCCCCGGAACCGGCGCTCGGTCCCCGCGAGGACCGGGTCCGCGCGCACGAGCCGGTAGAACTCGGGGAGCGGGTGGTCGAGGGAGAAGAGCGCCCGGGTCGCGGCGCGCGCGGCGGGCGGGTCGGCCCCCCACGCCTCGATCCGCCACCGGGCGCCCCGCGGCTCGACCGCGAGGGCCCACGGGCGGTCCGCCCGCCCCCACGCCCGCAGGAGGCGGTCCCCGTCCGTGACGAACACGAGCGAGCGGGAGGATCCCACGAGCTGGGACCGGAGCGCGTCCAGCGAGGTGGGCCGCGGCGGCTCGAGAAAGGTGACCGTCGGCGCTGCCACGCCGGCCGGACGGGCGGTCGGATAAGACCGCGTCGCCGGGACGGGCATCGTTCGGAGGCCGGGCGGCCGACGGCAGGATTATGTCGCCCTTCGGCGCTCCTCGGGCGCTTCCCGTCCGGGGTGGGGCGGGATCGACGGAGCCCGGGTGTCCGTCCTCCGCGTCGTACCGGTGAGCCGCCGCGCGCTCGGCGTGTCGGCCGTCGTGCTGCTCGCCGTCCTCCTCGGGGCGGGCGGGCTCGCGGCCGGGGCGCCGAGCGCCCGGGGCGCGCTCCCGGGCGGTCCGGTCGTCCCGTGTTCCGGCCCCCCGACGCCGGCGAACTACTCGGGGTCCGTCGTCGTGCTCGGCGGGCCCGTGCCCGCCTCCACGTTCGACGGGTTGCCGCTCGAGGAGTCCGCGGCCTTGCAGGAGACCGTCACCGTGCTCTCGAACGGCACCCTGATCTCCGAGTCGTGCTCGACCGCCTCGGCGCCCGTGCAGCCGAACGCGTCGGGCGCGTTCGCCTTCGCGATCGTCCCCGCGAACGAGAGCTGCACGACGCAGCTCCCGTGGGGGATCGTCTGCGCGAGCTGGTCCGGTCCGTACGGGCCCGTGGCGCTCGCGATCGGCCCCGTGCCGTCGGGCTACACGGACCGGGTGCTCCAGAACGGGACGCGCTTCACGGTCGACTACGCGGCGGACCTCGCCTCCGTCGCCGTGGTCGGCGGGAACGCGTCCCGGGTCACCGCCCCGGGCCAGTCCGTCGCGATCGGTGCCCAGGCGTGGAGCGGGCTCGGCACCCCGGCCCTCGTGGCCGCCGCGTTCGCCTGGAGCGTCTCGGGACCGGGCTGGACGGTCGTCCCCGGTCCCGGGAACGCCTCCACGGCCGTCGTGACCGCCCCCCCGGCCCCGGGCCCGGGCACGCTGTCGGTCGCGGCCTCCGGGACGATCGATGGCGGGTCGTGGTCGACGCCGGCCGAGACGGTCCCCCTCGCGGCGGTCGCGACCGCCGGCGCGGGCGCCGGGGTGAACCGTTCGGAGGTCGACCCCGGCGGATCGGTCGAGCTGTACGCGAACGCCACCGGCCCGCCGGGCGCCGCCTACACGGCCCTGTTCGCGACCGGCGCCGGCGGCGTCCCGCTCCCCGCCGCCTGCCAGAGCGCGCCGCTCCCGAACGGGTCGGTCGCCGTCGGCTGCTCCGCGGTCGCGACGTTCCCGGCCAACGGCACGTACGACCCGACCGCGAACGTGACGGACGGCCGCTCCGGGGCGTCGATCGCGCTGCCGCCCGTTCGGGTCGTGCGGCCGCCTGCCGTAGAGCTCGACCCCGCCGCCCCGATCGGCTACGTCGGCGTCGCGCTGGCCTTCACGCTCTCGGCGGCGAGCGACGCCGGGGTCCTCCCGTTCCGCGCGGCGTGCCTCGCGAGCGGCGAGGGCTCCGCGAACTGCTCCCGGACGCCCGGACCGACCTGGTCGTTCGTCGCCTACTACCCGGCGGCGGGCGCCTACACCGCGGAGGCGTGGCTCGTCGACGGCGACGGGCACAACGGGTCGACGACCGTCCCGGTCCGGATCGTGCCGCCGCTCGCCGTGACGATCCCGACCGGGCCCGGCAGTGCCGTCGTCGGCGTGCCGCTCTCGGTCGTCGGCGACGCGGCGGGCGGGGTGGGCCCGCTCGCCTACTGGTGGAACGATTCCCTTGGCGGGCCGCCGGTCGCGCACGGGACCGGGACGGCCGACGGCCCGGTGCCCCTCGCACTCGTGCCGTCGACGAGCGGCGCCGTCCGCTTCACGCTCACCGTCGTGGACGCGCTCGGCACGCACGCGAACGCGAGCACGGTCGTCGTCGTCGCCCCCGCGCCGGCGACCGCGGTCGCGCCGCTCCCCGGCGCGACCGAGGTGCCCGTCGTGGCGGGCTCGGCCGCGTCGATCGGCTGGGAGGCGGTCGACGGCGGCGGGGCCGCGGTCCCGTCGTTCGCCGCCTCCGCGGAGCTCGTCCTCGAGCGGACGAACGGCTCGGGCGCGGTGCCGGCGTGGGTGAACGCGTCGGGGATCGGCCCGCTCCCGTCGTCCGCGGCGGGCGCCTACGCCGTGCCGGCCGACGCGTGGGCCGCCGGCCGGCTCCAGCTCACCGTGACCCCGGCGGCGTCCGGCACGTTCTCGGTCGCGCTCGAGGGCGGCGGCCTACCGGGCTCGGTCGCGCCCGTGACGCTCGACGCCACCCCGGACATCGACCACCTCGCGCTCGTCGACCCGTCGGTCGCGGTCCCGGGCCTGCGGACCAACGCGACCCGCTGGAGCGTCCTCGACCGGTTCGGGGACCCGGCCGTCGGGGCCTCCGTGATCGTCGAGCTCGCGGGGCCCGGCGGCGAGACGGCGACGGTCGAGCCGGTGACGGCCCCGCCGGCCGGGCTCCCGTACGTCTGGGTGAACTACTCGGCGGGGCCCGGAACGCTCACCGTCCGGGTCCTCGACCTCGCCGGCGAGGCGCTGCTCGGGCCGATCGGGGTGCCGGCGCTCGCCGGGGCCCCCGCGCCGTTCCCGGCGCTGGTGCCGCTCGCCGTCGGGGTGCCGTTCGGCATCGGGGTGGCCGGGGTCGCGGCGATCGTCGGCCGGCGGCCGACCCGCCCGGCGCCCCGGGCGCTCGAGGACGAGCTGGAGCGCCTCGCGGAAGGGCGGGCGACGGTGCTCGCGATCGTGGGCGCGCAGCCGGGCACGACGGCCGCCGCGATCGCGTCCGCCTGGGACCCCCCGCCCGCGCCGCCGGAGCTCGACGACTGGATCGCGTCGCTCGTGACGGACGGTACCCTCACCGAGACGCGGGGGCCGCTCGGCGTCCCGACGTTCGCGCCGGCCCCGGGTCCCGCGGAGCGGCCGCTCGTCACGCTCGACGAGGAGGCCCTCGAGCGGGCGATCGCCCGCCGCGACGCGGACGCCGGCGGGCCCGAGCCCGACCGCCCGCCCTAGCCGCCGGGCGGGTGCCCGACGAGATCGTAGTAGCGGTACGCGGCCTCGCCGGCGCCGAAGCAGTAGCGGAGCGTCGTGAACCCGGCCTTCAGTTCGGCGGCCGACCGGGCGACCTCCTCGGTCGTTCGGCCCCGGTGCAGGAGGTCGTCGAACAGCTCCGCGATCCGGGCCATCTCCTTCGGGCCCATGCCGACGCGGGTCACCTCGGGCGTCCCGAGCCGGACCCCGCCGGGGTGGCGCGGGCTCTTGTCGCCGGGCAGGAGGTTCTTGTTGGCGATGATCCCCGCGTCCGCGAGCCGCTTCGCGACCGGCTCGCCGCCGCCCTCGCGCTCGACGCGCACGGCGAGCGTGTGGGAGCGCGTGAAGCCGAGGTCGGCCGCGAGGACGTCGAACCCCTTGTCGTGGAGCGCCTGCCCCAGGGCCCGGGCGTTCGCCACCGTCGCTTCGGCGTACGCCCGCCCGAACTCGAGGAACTCGGCGAGGCTCACGGCGAGGGCGGCCATCGAGTGGAGGTGGTGGTTGCTCGTGACGCCGGGGAAGGCGCCGCTCTCGAGCTTGCGGACGAGCTCCGCGTCGTCCGTGTTCGCGAGCAGGAGGCCGTGCTGCGGGCCGGGGAGCGTCTTGTGCGTCGAGGCGCTCATCACCGTGCAGCCCTCCGTGAGCGGGGACTGGAACTGGCCGCCGGCGATGAGGCCCAGGACGTGCGCCGCGTCGTACCAGCCGCGCGCGCCGATCTCCTCCAGCGTGGGCCGGAGCTCCTCGATCGGCAGCGGGAACAGGAACAAGGAAAGGCCGAAGAGGCACGTCTTCGGCCGGACGGCCCGCAGCACCTCGCGCGTGCGCGGCACGTCGATCGTCATCCGCTCCGCGTCCCAGGGATAATAGACGGGCTTCACGCCCCGCAGGCCGAACGCGCCGAAGGCGGCGCTCGAGATGTGGGCGCCGTCGGCGAGCCGGCTCGTCCCCACGAGGTCGCCCGGCTCGGTGAGCGCCTTCAGGACGGCGAGGTTCGCGACCGTGCCCGAGATCGGACGGACGTCCGCGAACGGGCAGCCGAACAGCCGCCGGGCGAGGGCGAGGCAGAGCGTCTCGATCGCGTCGACCTGCTCGTTGCCCTCGTAGTACCGGGCCCCGGGGAGGCCCTCCGCGTACCGGGAGTGGAGGTCGGAGATCATCAGCTCCTTCGCGTAGGGGGAGAGGAGGTTCTCCGAGGCGATCAGCGGGATCGAGCGCTCGAACCGGGCCGAGTGCTCGCGGGCGAGCGTCCGGACCCGTTCGACGGCGTCGGCCATCTCGCCCGGCGCGGGCGCGGTCGGCCCCCCCACCCCCCCGTTGCCTGTGGAACCGTGCGCGGTCGTCATGGTGCGAACGGGGCCGCGCCGCGGCCCCGGGCCGGGCCACCCGCTCGAGCGATATAGGGTCCGTGCCCGTCCGGTCCGGGAGGTCCGCGTCCCTGCCCGACCCCGTGCCCGAGCCCCGCCCGTGGCCGGTCCACCGTCGCTTCTACGTCCCGTACCACGACATCGACGTGCTGAACCACCTGAACCACGCCGCGTACTTTCCGCTCATGGAGACGCTGCGGTGCGACTACTACCTGCCGCTCCTGGGGACGCTCGATCCCGCCCGCATCGACATGATCCTCGCGGAGGCGACGTGCCGGTACTTCGCGCCGGTCGCCTACGGCACCGAGCTCTTCGGCGAGATCGCTCCGGCCCGGCCGCTCGGCCGCACGAGCTTCGCGCTGCTGTACCGCTTCTCGGTCGCCGGGACCGGCACCGTCACCGCCCGGGGGCGCACGGTCATCGTCACGTACGATTACGCCCAGGGCACGAAGCGCGAGATCCCGCCCGAGCGCCGGGCGGCCCTGGAGCGCGACGCGGTCGACCCGGCCTCCGAGGGCTGGTAAGCGCCGCTTCCGCGGGGTTCCACGGGAAACCGGGGGGTGGGGGCGGATCGGGCCGCCTAGAAGCCGGGGTGGGTCGCGTGGCCCCGGGCCAGGGGCGGCGGCCACGGGATCGGCTCGATGAACGCCGGCTCCTCCGCGACCGTCTCGACGCGGTAGAAGACGCCCGTGCCGCGCAGCGCGAGGTGGATCTTCCCCAGGATCTCGTGGAACTCCTCGACCGTCCGCCACTCGAAGGCGAGGTCGTGGGGACCGATGATGAAGGCGAGGCCCGACGCCGAGCGGACCCGATCGGCGACGTCGTTCGGGGAGATGCCTTCCGGCGAGAAGAACAGATCGATGTACGTGTGCATCGCCACGACGGTTCGTGGAGAGTTGCGAGGGACCCCTACTTAAATTTCCCGCCGACAGCGCACCGGGACCGTGCCGCGGCGCCGCACGGGGACCGCCCCGGCCGCGGGGTCGGCCCCGGCATGCTAGGCCAGCAGGATTGCCGCCCGGACGAACGTCGCGGAGACCCCGCGCGCTCCTCAGCCCCGTCGCCCCGCCAGCGTCGACGGGTCACGGTAAGGCTGCTCCCGTCAGGACCTGACCCGGTGCCCGTGATGGATAACCGCTAGGGCGCTCCTCCGAGCGCTCGTCGCAGTGCCCGCGGCCCGGCGGAACAGAGCGTCTACGAAGCTACACGAGACGCGATGCTCGTCCGAACGTCGCTCCTGCCTGTCACCCCCGCTAAGGACGGTTTCGGTGTGTAAGGGGACGCCCAACCCCCCGGTCCAGCCTAGCGGACGAAGGACGTGGGCGGGCCTACTTTACGCTTGGGCCCGCGGCGCGGGCGGCCGGGCGGACGGAAAAACGGGGTCGCCCTAGCGGATGTGCTCGAGGCTGAACGAGCCCAGGTTGAGCGAGCGCTTCGAGAACGTGTAGCCGATCCAGGCCCGCGCCTGGGCCTCGCCGAGCCCCTTCACCGACAGGAACGTCTTCAGCTGCTCGATCTTGAGGTTGATCGAGCCGTCGACCATGTGCTCGAGCGTCTCGAGGTCGGCCTCCGCGTGCATCCCCGAGTCGAGGACGTAGTAGGCGACGGCGCGGTCGAGCTTGCGGCGTCCGATGAACGGCTGCAGGAACCGGAACGTCGCCGCGGTGTCGAGGTAGGCGGTGATGGTGGAGACGGACTCGAAGATGAGGCGGTAGCTCTTGAACTGCTCCAAGAGCTCCTCGGCGAACCCGTTCACCGTCTGGGCGAGCTGGTCGAGCACGCCCTTGTCGGTCGAGGAGAGCAGCCGGACCCCCGCGGCGGAGCCGGTCGAGCCGACGGCGCGCGAATACAGGTCGACGTACCGGATCATCCCGCGCTTCTCGGCCTCGGCGAACCCGGGGTGGAGGCCGGCGAGGTCCTCGCGGACCTGCAGGTAGGTCTTGTCGGTGACGACCCAGATCGACGGGACGCCGGACCGGAGCCCCTCGACCGAGAAGAGCCGGGCGAGGACGTCCTTCCCCGTGTGGGCGGGCCCGTTGACGAGGATCTGGAGGCCCGGCGAGAACCCGCCGAACAGGAGGTCGTCGAGCCGACGGACGCCGCTCTTCAGCTTCGCGTCCTCCGTCGACTGCGCGATGTCGGCCTGGATGCGGCCGGCCTCGGCCTCGGCGGCCTGGGCGCCCATCCGCTCGAGCTCCCCCATCCGCTCGTGGAGGAGCGTCTCGCGGCCCTTCAACTCGGCCTCCTTCATCGACAATTGGTGGCGGAGGTCGTCGAGCCGGCGCGACTCGTCGGAGGCGACGACGCTCCCCGACGCCTGCACGGTGCGCCGCAATTCCTCGAGGCGGCGCGCCTCGAGGTCGAGCGCCTTCTTGCGCGTCTCGAGCTGCTGGTCGTAGACCGCGAGCTCGCGCTCCTTGAACTCGAGCGGCGCCCGGCGCCGCTCGATCTCCTCGGCGTTGATCCGGATCTCCTCGAAGCGGGTCCGCAGCTCGTTCTCGCGGGTCACGAGATCGCGCTCGCGCTGGGCGACCTCGTCGAGCCGTTCCTTCACTTCGGGGGCGATCGGGCCGCGCTCGTTCGCGAGCAGTTGCTCGCGCTCGCGCGCCCGGTCGGTCTCGCTGCGCAGGTTGCGCACGTCGCCCTCGAGCTGGACGATGCGGCGGCGCAGCTCGGTCTCCCGCTCGATGTACTCGTGCTCCCGGTCGGAGAACTCCTCCCGGAGGCGGGCATCGAGCTCGCGCGTCGCCTTCTCGACCGCGTCGGCGGTCGACTGCACGGACCCGGTCGCGGGCGCGCCGGGGGTCGGGGCCGCGGGGGCCGTCCCGGCGTCGGCCCGGCCCGAGACGCTCTCGAGCGCGAGGAGCCTCAGCTTGAGCTCCGCGATCTCGTCCTCCTTCTCGCGGACGGCGATCTCCCGCTCCTTCGCCTCGCGGGAGCGGACGTACTTGATGACCGCGATCGAGCCGCGCTTCACGTGCTCGACCTCGTCCTCCAGCTGCTTGCGCTTCGTCCGCTCGTCGAACAGCTGCCGGTGGAGCTCCTGGACCTCCTGGATCATCGACGACGGGTCGAACTGGTCGGACTTCACCCGGTCGAGGAGCCCTGTGAGCCAGCGCACGACCGTCTCCTCGCGCTCGAGCACGGGCGCGATCGCCGCGTCGGGGACGAGGGAGCGGGCGCCGCCCTCCTCGGACGGCGCCGGACCGGTGGCGGGCGCGAGCGGGAGGGTTGCGGCGGGCCGGGCCGGTTCCGAGGAGCGGATCCAGTCCTCCATCGCGCGGTCGTCGCCGTCGACCCACTTCCTCAGGACGTCCGACGAGTCCTTCGCGGAGGCGGCGACGCGGCGCCGGCGGCCCTTGTCGGCGCGCCGGACGCTCCCGGCCCAGCGTTCCACGGCCGGCTCGGAGCCGGCGGGCGCGCCCTCGGCCCGGTGCCCGGAGGCCCCGGCGCGGATCCGGTCCGCGTCCGACGGGCTCACGCCGAGCCGGTGCAGGGCCTCCATCGAGAGCTCGCGCGCGGCCTCGGGGACGGAGTAGCCGGCGGAGGCGAGGATCTCGGCCGTCTCGCCGCTCACGCCGAGGGCGCGGGCGAGCGCCTCCGCCACGGGCGACGCGGCGGGGCTGCTCGGGGTCGTGGCGCCGGTCGTCGAACTGTCCATGGAGCGGAGGGACAGATACTAGCGCGCGGGGGCCTCTTAAAAGGAACGCGGCGGAGCGGAACGGTCTCCGCCTGCGGGAACGCGGGATAAATACCGAGACGCTTCGGGCCCTCGTGGACATGGACGAACGGCTGCGGCGCCTCGCGCGCCACACCGTGGAGGTGCTGACCGAGGAGGAGCTGAGGACCCTCCTCACGACCCGGGAGCGCCCCCGGGCCTACATCGGCTTCGAGCCGTCGGGCGCGCTCACGGTCGCCCACCTCATCACCGCGCGCAAGATCCGCGACCTCACGGAGGCCGGCCTCGACGTCACCGTCTTCCTCGCGGACTGGCACGCGTGGATCAACGACAAGCTGGGCTCGGACCTCGCCCGGATCCGGGCGTCGGGGCGGTACATGCAGGCGGCGTTCGTCGCCCTCGGCGTCGACCCGGAGCGCGTGCACTTCCGCTGGGCGCACGAGCTCACCGGCTCGTCCGACTACTGGGCCCGGGTCGTCCGCATCGCGAAGGCGACGAGCGTCGCCCGGACCCGCCGCGCGATGAGCATCCTCGGCCGCCGGGAGGACGACGCCGACCTCGACACGGGCAAGCTGTTCTATCCGTCGATGCAGGCGGCGGACATCTTCGAGCTGCCCGTCGACCTCGCGTACGGGGGCATGGACCAGCGGCGGGCGCACGTGCTCGCCCGGGAGGTCGCGCACCACTTCGGCTGGCCGGTCCCGACGGCGATCCACACCCCGCTCCTGTCGTCGTTGAAGGGCGCCGGCCGGATGGACCCGGTCGAGGGGTTCGTCGAGACGAAGATGTCGAAGTCCGACCCGAGCTCCGGGATCCCGATCCCGTCGTCCCCCGAGACGATCGCCGAGCGGATCGGGGCGGCCTTCTGCCCGGCGCGGGAGCTCGAGGGGAACCCGATCGTCGAGATCGTCCGCTACATCGTCTTCCCGTGGGAGGGGGCCCTCACGATCGACCGGAGCCCGAAGCACGGCGGGCCGATCGCGTTCGCGGACGAGGCCGAGTTCGCGGCGGCGTGGAAGGACGGGCGCCTCCACCCGCAGGACCTGAAGCACGCCGTCGCGCTCGCGCTCGACCGCCTCACCGACCCGGCGCGCCGCTACTTTGCCGACCACCCGGACGAGGCGCCGGCGGCGTTCCTGACGCCGGGCGGCCCCGAGGGTCCGTGACCCGGGCGCGCGCGGCCATCGTTAAATAGCGCGGCTCGTAGGCCCCCGCTACCCGTGAGCCGAGGACCTCCTTCGGGAGGCTCCGCTGACGCGAGGAACCATGGCGCGACCGATCTACGTGCGATTCGAGACCCCGAGCGACCTCGCCGACAAGGCCCTGCAGCTCGTCCAGGTGGCGAGCGAGACGGGGAAGGTCCGCGTCGGCACGAACGAAGTGACGAAGTCGAGCGAACGCGACGAGGCGAAGCTCGTCGTGATGGCCGAGGACGTCGACCCGGTCGAGATCCTGGTGCACATCCCGATGCTCTGCGAGGAGAAGCGGATCCCGTACCTGTACGTCCCGAAGAAGGCCCGGCTGGGCCAGTCCGCCGGCCTCCTCAAGTCCGCCGCGAGCGTCGCCGTCGTCGAGCCCGGCGAGGCGAAGGGGCTCCTCGAGGAGCTCGCCGCCGCCTTCCCAACGCTCAAGAAGTAGGGGCCCGGGACCAGGAGAGGGAGCGTCCGATGGCGGAAGAGAAGGGCTCGCCGGCCGAGGTCGTCGAGCTCGTCGGTCGGACAGGGATGGCCGGCGAGGCGACGCAGGTCAAGGTCCGCGTCCTGGCCGGCCGGGACCGCGGGAAGATCATCACGCGCAACGTCGCGGGGCCGATCCGCCTCGGCGACGTGCTCATCCTCCGCGAGACCGCGCGCGAGGCGCGGAAGCTCTCGGTCCGGTAGCGAGGTCGCCCATGGTCGTGAAACGCCAGTGCTCGTTCTGCGCCGCCGAGATCGAGCCCGGCACCGGCGCGATGTTCGTGAAGCGCGACGGGACCGTCTTCCACTTCTGCTCCTCGTCGTGCCGCAAGCAGCAGCTGCACCTCCACCGCGTCGGCCACCGGTTCAAGTGGACCCGCGCGCACGAGTTGAAGCGCGCCGCGGACCGCTCGAGCGCCCAGGCCCGTTCCGAGGCGTCGGCGAAGCCCGCACCGGCCTCCGCGACCCCCGCGCGCCGCCGGCCTCCGGCCGAGCCCGCGAAGGCGGCGACCCCGCCCGCCGCGCCCGAGCCCGTCGCCACCGGTCCCGCCGCCCCGCCCCCGTCGGCCCCCGCGACGGCCGCCGCCGCGGAGCCTCCGGCCCCCGCGCCGACCGAGGCGCCGCCCGCCCGCAAGCCCCGCGCCCGGCCGAAGAAGAAGGCCGACGCGCCCGCCGAGTCGAGCTGAGCGCGCCCGCCGGGGCCCCGGTCCCGGCGCCCTGGTGCGCGTCCGAGACCCGGGGAGCGAGTTCGAGAGGAGATCCCGGTCGTCCCGTTCGAGGAGGTCGCCCGGGGCTGCCTCGGAACCGCGTTCAACGAGGACGCGCCCGCGGTCCGCGCGAGGGCGCGGTCGACGTAGCGGGCCGTCCTCCGCGCCCGCTCCCCCGTCCGTCGAGGTACTGCGGGGCAGCCGTCCGGTAGCGACCCCTCGGCCCCGCCCCGCCCGTGGAACACAAGCGGTAAGCGGCGGGCCGCGGCTCGGCCCGCGATGACCGACGGGGACGGCTGGGTCTCCGCCACCGACCTCGCGGAGTACGCCTACTGCCCCCGGGCCTACTACTACCGGGAGCACCCGCCGGTCGGGGGCCCCAGTCGGGACGGCCAGCGGCGGGCCGCTGCCGGGGCCCGCTACCATGCCCGGACGCTCGGCGCCGAACGGCGGCGCGCGGAGCACGGCGGCGCGTACTGGGTCGCGCTGGTGCTCGGCGTCCTCGTGGCCCTGGGAGGGATCGCGTGGTGGCTGTACCGCTGAGCGCGTCGGAGCTCGCGCTCGGGGTCATCGCCGTCGGGGTCCTCGTCGCCGCGGGGGCCGCGAAGCTCCTCGCCGACCGGCGGCGGGACCGGGCGGAGGGCGCGCTCGTCGCGATCGACGCGGGGGCTCCGCGCACGCTGCGTTCGTCCCGCTACCGGATCGCGGGGCGGCCCGACGCGCTGCGGCGCCACGCCGACGGCACGCTGGTGCCGATCGAGCGGAAGTCGCGGGCCGCCCCGGCCGGCGGTCCCCCCCGTTCCCACCAGGTCCAGGTCTGGGCGTACTGCCTGCTCGTCGAGGAGACGGAGGGGCGCGCCCCCCCGTACGGCGTGCTGCGCTACGGCGACGGCGGTGAGTTCCGGGTCCGGTGGGACGACGCGGCCCGGCACGAGCTCCTTCGGCTCCGGGCCGAGATGGACCGGCCGTACGACGGCCGGGCCACGCCGTCCCGCGCGAAGTGCGCGCACTGCCGCTGGGTCACCGGGTGCGACGCCCGCGCCGTCTAAGCTCGGGCGCGGCCCGCCGACGGAACGCCCAGTAGACCCACGTGCGGTACGGCATCGCGATCGTCGCTCGCCCGCGCGTCGCCGGGTCCGAGGCGAGGATCGAGCGGATCGCGTCGGCCACCCGGCGCTGCTCGACGACCGGCAGGACAGCGATCATGCTGACCGAGAGGAACCGGTCCACGAACACCGACGGCGGCGCCCGGTGCGCGTGGCGGAACTCGGCGAACGCGAGCGGACCGAACGGGCTCGCGGGGTCCGCGAAGGCGGGCCGCCACTTCCGATCGCGCGTCGACGGCGTGTCGCCCCGGTACCGGTCGAGGATCGCGGTGATCCGGCGCGACCAGTCGGCCGACTCGTCCCGGACGTTCCAGACGAGTCCCAGGCCCCCGCCGGGGCGCAGCACGCGGGCGAACTCTCGGAGCGCCGGCGCGGCGCGGAACCAGTGGAACGCCTGGGCGCAGACGACCGCGTCCGCGAACCCGTCCGGGAGGGGCAGCGCCTCGGCGGCGCCGTCGACGACCGCCACGCCGGGGACGGCCTCCGCGAAGACCCGGCGCATGCCGGCGGTCGGCTCGACCGCGACGCGGGCGGCGCCCCACGGGGCCATCGCGCGCGTGAACTTCCCGGTCCCGGCCCCGACCTCGACGACCGTCCGGCCGCGGTGGAGGTCGAGGACCCGGCCGAGGTGCCGGACCGCGGCGGCCGGGTAGTCCGGTCGCGAGCGCTCGTAGCGGTCCGCGGCGGCGTCGAACCCCCGGACCCGGGGGTGGGTGCGGGGGTCGCGGCGCGGCACGGCGGCCCCGGAGCCCGCCCCACGTTTACCGTCTCCTCCACCGCAAAACCTTACCCTCCCGCGGGGCTCGGCGCGGCCATGCCCGAAGGCCTCAACGAGCGCACCCTGGTCGTGATCAAGCCCGACGGGGTCCGGCGCGGACAGGTCGGCGAGATCCTGACCCGGTTCGAGCGCCGGGGCCTCAAGGTCGTCGCCGCGAAGATGGTCCGCGTGACGCCCGAGCTCGCGGCGAAGCACTACGCGGAGCACGAAGGGAAGCCGTTCTACCCGTCGCTGATGCAGCACATCACCTCGGGTCCGGTGGTCGTCCTCGCGATCGAGGGGCGTTCCGCCATCGCGGTCGTGCGCCTCATGATGGGCTCGACGAACCCCCAGACCGCCGCCCCGGGCACGATCCGCGGCGACCTGGCGTTGAGCCTCACCGCGAACCTGATCCACGGCTCCGACTCGCCCGACTCGGCGGCGCGGGAGCTCGCGCTCTACTTCCGGCCCGAGGAGTACGTGGCGTACTCGCGGAGCAGCGAGGAGTACTTCTAGGGCGATGGGGGCGACGGTCGCCGACGCCGCGCGGGCGCTCGCCGCCGGCGCCCTCGTCGTCTACCCGACCGACACGCTCTGGGGCCTGGCCGCCCGGGCGGACGATCGGTCCGCGCTGGACCGGCTCGTCGCCGCGAAGGGGCGCGCGCCGGACCAGCCGATCAGCGTCGCCGTGAGCGCGCTCGACGAGGTGGAACCGTTCGCGGAGCTCTCCCCCTGGGCGCGGGGGTTCCTTCGGGGCCACCTGCCGGGGCCGTACACCGTCCTTGTGCGACCGTCCGCCCGGGCGCGCCGCGCGCTCGCGCCGGCCGTCGCGAGCGGTCCCACGATCGGGTTCCGCGTCCCCGACCACCCGCTCGCCCGCGAGCTCGCGCGCCGGGCGGGCCCGATCACCGCGACCTCCGCGAACCGGCACGGGGCGCCGCCCGCCCGCTCGCTCGCAGAGGCGCGGCGCACCCTCGGCTCCGCGGTCGCCGTCTACCTCGCCGGCGGGCCGGCCCCGACCGGCCGCCCGTCCACGCTCGTCGACCTCACGGGCCCCCGGGCCCGGGCCGTCCGCCGGAGCTAGGCCGTGCCGCCGTACCCCGAGGACCTCGAGCGGTGGCGGGAGGCCGCCCGCATCGCCTCCCGGGCCCGGGAGTACGGGCTCACGCTCGTCACGCCCGGCGCCCGGCGACGCGACGTCGCCGACGCGGTCGAGGCGTTCGTCCGGTCGGAGGGAGCCCAGCCCGCCTTCCCGACGAACCTTTCCCGGAACGACGAGGCGGCGCACTACAGCCCGTCGCCCGACGACGAGGTCCGGTTCGAGGTCGGCGACCTCGTGAAGGTCGACGTGGGGGCGCACCTCGACGGCGCGATCGCGGACACGGCCGACACGATCGAGGTCGGGGGCACGAAGCGCTACGAGAACCTGGTGCGCGCGGCGCGCGAGGCGGTCCGCGACGGGATCGCCCAGGTCCGGGCCGGCGTCTCGGTCGACGCGATCGGCTCCGCGATCGCCTCGGCGATCCGCGCCCGCGGCTTCAAGCCGGTCTCCGACCTCTCGGGCCACCTCATCGAGCGCTACGTCCTCCACGCGGGCAAGTCGATCCCGAACGTCCCGGGGGCCTCCCACGAGCCGCTCGGGGAGGGCGAGGTGATCGCGATCGAGCCGTTCGCCACCAACGGCGTCGGCCACATCGGCAACGGGCCGTTCGGGAACATCCAGCGCTTCCGGTCGGACCCGGGGCGGGACGATCCCCCGCTCGCCGCGCTGTACGACCGCTTCCGGACCCTGCCGTTCTCGGCCCGGTGGGCCACCGGCCCCGACGAGCGGGCGGCGCTGAAGCGCGGCCGGCGGTTCCTGCAGACGTACCCGGTGTTCGTCGAGGTCGGGCACGGCTGGGTCGCGCAGGCCGAGCACACGGTGCTCGTGCGCGCCGACCGCGGCGAGGTCCTGACCGCGAGCGCGACCTCGCCGATCCGGTAAGCTAGCGGCGCGGGCTCTCGAACTCCGCCCGCGCGCGGGCCGCGCCGGCGACGATCGCCTCGAGCTTCGCCCGGGCGACGGGCAGCGAGCGCGTCCGCAGGCCGCAGTCGGGGTTGACCCAGATCCGGCGCGGGTCCCCGAGGTAGCGGACCGCGCGGCCGATCCGCTCGGCGATCCGCTCGGGGCTCTCGACCGGGTCGCGGTGCACGTCCGCGACGCCGAGGCCGACCTCGCGGGTGTCGCCGTACTCCGCGAGCGCCTTCAGGACCGCGTAGCCGTCCTGGCCGTCGGTGTCCCGGTTCGCGAACTCCCACGCCCACTGCCGGCACCGCTTCGCCTCGAGGAGCGCCGGCAGGAGGGCGCGGTAGTCGGAATAGCAGATGTGCATCGAGAACTCGGCGTCGAGCCCGTCGGTCGCCGCGTTGAACCCCTCCACGACCAGGTCCGCCTCGTCCGGGTGCGTGCCGGCGGCGGGCTCGTCGATCTGGATCACCCGGCAGCCCCGCTCGACGAGCGCCGCGAGCGTGGGCCGGATCGCCCGACGGGCGAGGTCGACCACGAAGTCGCGCTGCGCCGACCGGCGCGCGGCGCGGCCCTTCCAGCCGGCCTGCCGGGCGAGGTAGTGCTCGTTGTACGACCAGTCGGCGAGCGTGTATGGGCCGGTGAGGGGGAGCTTCGGCTCGGCCCGGGCGTGGCGCCGCACGAAGTCGAACTCCTCGACGTGGTACGGCCGCTCGAGCCGGACCTCGTCGACGACCGCGGCCTTGAGGTAGTACTTGTTGTCGAACGAGCGCACGTGCCCCTGGAAGCGGAAGCCGCGCATCTGGCGGATCGGGTACTCGTACATCTCGATCCGGCGGGCCTCGCCGTCGTAGACCCGCTGCAGGCCGGTCGCCTCGAGGTACCGCAGCGCGAACAGCGCCCCCAGGTCCCGGACCGCCTCGGCGCCGACCTCGCGCGAGCGGCCGCCGAGGAGCGCGTCCCGGGTGGCGGCGAGCGGACCGGCGAACCCGAGCCGGGCGTCGTCCGCGACGAGCGCGTCGCGGGCGGCGGGATCGAGCGGCTCGCCCCGCTGGCCCTCGAGCTGCCAGCGCGGCTTCGCGAGGCTGCCGATCTCCTGCGCGGGGAACAGCGGGCGGTCGGTCACGTCCGGCCCCCGTCGCCGAGCGCCTGGCGGGCCGCGGGCAGCCCGTGCAGCTTCCGGGTCGCGGGCTCCCACGGGAGGAGGTCGAGCGGGGCGCCCGGTCCGAGCCAGAGCGCGGGCGGCTTCCGGCGCGCGTGGACGAGCCGGACGAGGCGGGCGACCTCGGTCGGGTCCTCGCCGAGCGTGGTGCGCGGGTCGACGACGCCGAGCCCCAGGCCCGGCCCGCCCCGCCGCTCGGGGACCCGCTCGGCGTCGGTCTCGGCGAGGTCGATCCCGACGACGCCGACCGGGAGTCGGTCGAGCGTCGGGAAGGCGGGGTTCGCGTCCCCGCCGTACGTCCAGACGATCGACGTGCCGCCGTCGACCGCCTCGGCGATCGCGGCGTACCCCGCGACGACCGCCTCGGCGGTCGGCCCCTCGGGCGGGCGGCCGACCAGGAGGGGGTCGGTGAACTGGAACGTGCGGTACCCGAGCCCGCGCAGCTCGACGACCTCCTCCTTCAGGAGGCGGCCCAGCCGGTGGACGATTGCCGGGCCCGTCTCGCCCGATCGGTTGTCGAGGAGGCCCGCGAAGGAGTACGGGCCCGGGAGGATCACGCGGGCCCGGGCGGGATCGGCGCGCAGCGCGGCCGGGAGCCGCGCGGCGAGCGCGCCGGGCACGCGCTGCGGCGGCGCGTGGAGGATCGGCTGCCGGTAGAAGGTGTTCGTCTCGAGCCAGCGGGCGAGGGGCCCGACGGCGAACCCGTCCCACGTCTCGGCGATCGGGCGGAAGAGGTCGGCGGTCCGGAGGTAGCCGGCGGTCACGGTGTCGAACCCGAGCCGCTCCTCGAGGCCGAGGACCTCCCGCTCGGCGAGCGCGTACAGCTCCTCGACCGCCTCCGCGCCGACGCGGCCGCGGTCGAGGTCGCGCGTCGCGGCGACCAGGACCTCCGACCGGGGGAACGGGCCGGTGAGACCGGTGTAGACGCGCATCGCCGTTCCGAGTTTCCCGGCGTCCTTAACGGTGCCGCCGGACGACCCGAGTGCGAGGCGAGAAAGCGCGTTGCATGCCGGTCAAGCGGGGGGCGGTCAGGCGCTCAGGTTGGCGGCGACGATCCGCTCGAAATCCTCGGGCTTCGGCGGCCAGCCCGCGGTCATGTACGCGACGAACTCCTCGTGGGTCGGGAGTCGGAGCGCCTCGTTGGTCGCGCGCTCGAAGCCGAGCACGGAGACGTACCGGTCGGGGAGCGCGTGCCGGGACCCGAAGTGGGCGGGGTAGATCTCGGTCGCGTCGGGAAGGCGGAGGAGCTTCTCCGTGAGGCTCTCGTAGAGGAGGTCCGGGGAGCCGTCCCCCAGGTCGGTGCGTCCCACCGAGCCCAGCAGCAGGGTGTCGCCCGTGAAGATCTTGTCGCGCACCCGGAGCGTGAGGTGGTCGCGCGTGTGGCCGGGCGTCTCGAGGACGCGGAGCTCCTCGCCGCCGAACGGGACCGACTCCCCTTCGGTGAGCGGGCGGTGCGGGTAGGCGGCCGGCGAACGCCGGCTCACGAAGATCGGGGCGCCGGTCGCGGCGTGGAGCGCGGCGTGCCCGGCCAGGTGGTCGGCATGCGTATGGCTCTCGACGATCGCCGCCAGCGTCCAGCCGCGCTCGGCGAGGAGCGCGCGGTACGGCGCGGGGTCCGGACCCGGGTCGATCACCACCGCGGTGCCGGCGTGCGCGTCCGCGAGCAGGTAGGCGAGGCAGCCGGTCTCGGGCCGCGGGAGCTGGAGGAGCAGGAGGCCGGAGGCCGGGTCGTCGGCCGGGTAGCGCGGGATGGAGGGGTCGGCGACGCGCGCGTACTCGTCGAGCCCCCCCTCGAGCGCCGCGGCGAGCGGGAAGCCCCGGTCGCGCAGGAACCCGACGGCCGCCCGGGCGCGGAATCCCAGGTGGTCGTACGCGACCACCGGATGATCGCGGGGGATCGAGGCGAGCGCCCGCGGAAGCTCCTCGAGCGGCAGCGCGCGGTCCCGCGGCAGGTGGACGAGCGCCCGCTCGCGGGCGGGGCGGACGTCGAGCAGGACGGGCGGATCGTCGGAGCCCACGAGGCGGGCCAGCTCCCGGGGCGCGATCAGCGGCACGGCGCCGTCGCGCGGGGGTCGCACGTACGGATGGGGCAGCGCGTCCGGGGCAGCCGTCACGTCTCCTCGCCCCGGCCAGCGCGCCCGGACGTATTTAGAGCCGGGTTTCGGCGCCGTTTCGACCGGGCCGCGCCGGGGCCGTCGATACCGGCAATTGACGAACGGGTTGCACGTCTCGCGCAAGGGTTAAAAGACGCGAGCCGGCTCCCGCCGCGTCCATGGCCGGAAGCCAGGCCGAGCCGATGCCGGGCGACCGCGAAGCCCGCCGCCGTCCGCGCGCCAGCCGGGCCGCGCACCGGCGCGAGGACGAAACGGAGGCGTTCGGCCAGCGCGCCGTCGAGCTGTCGCGCTACTACGGCGGCAAGATCGAGACCGTCCCCAAGGTGCCGGTCCGCTCGCTCGAGGACTTCGCGCTCTGGTACACGCCCGGGATCGCCGCGGTCTCGCGCTCGATCGAGGCCGATCCCGAGCTCGCCTTCGAGCTCACCGGGCGCTGGAACACGATCGCGATCGTGACGGACGGCTCGCGCGTGCTCGGGCTCGGCAACATCGGCCCCCGCGCCGCGCTCCCCGTGATGGAAGGGAAGGCGCTCCTGTTCAAGTGGCTCGGCGGGGTCGATGCGATCCCGCTCCCGATCGCGGTCAACTCGCCGGACGCGTTCATCGAGACGGTCGAACGCCTCGCCCCCGCCTTCGGCGGCATCAACCTCGAGGACATCGCGTCGCCGAAGTGCTTCGGCATCCTGGAGGCGCTCCAGCAGCGCCTCCCGATCCCGGTCTGGCACGACGACCAGCTCGGGACGGCGGCGTCGTCGATCGCGGGCCTCATCAACGCGCTCGCGCTCACCGACCGGTCGTTCCGCGACCTCCGGACGGTGCTGCTCGGGGCCGGGGCCGCCAACCTCGTCACCGCCCGGCTCCTGATCGCGCTCGGGCACGACCCGCAGCGGATCACGCTCGTCGACTCGCACGGGATCCTCGACGCCGAGCGCGACGACGTCGACGAGCTCATGCTCCGGAACCCCTGGAAGTACCGCCTCGCGCTCCAGACGAACGGCGGGGGTCGGCGGGGGGGCCTCGCGGAGGCGGCGAAGGACGCGGACGTGCTCCTCGCCGCCTCGAAGCCCGACCCGAGCTCGGTCCCGCCCGCGGTGATCCGCTCGATGGCCCGCGCGCCGATCGTCTTCGCGCTCGCGAACCCGGTCCCCGAGATCTGGCCCGACGACGCCCGCGCGGCCGGCGCGGCGATCGTCGCAACGGGGCGCAGCGACTTCCCGAACCAGGTCAACAACTCGCTCATCTTCCCGGCCGTGTTCCGCGGCGTGCTCGACGCCCGGGCGAAGTCGATCCCCGACGCGATCGTCCTCGCCGCGGCCCGGGAGCTGGCGCGCCACGCCGCCGACCGAGGGCTGTCGCCGACGCACCTCCTCCCGACGATGGCCGAGACCGAGGTGTTCCCCCACGTCGCGGCGGCGGTCGCCGATGCGTGCGTCACCCTCGGGATCGCCCGGCGGCGCCACTCGCACCGCGAGTTCCTGGAGCGGGCGAAGGCGCTCATGGGCCGTCCGGCCGCGCTCGTGAAGGCGGTCGCGGACGCCGGGCTCACGCCGCGCATGCCGCGCGCGGAGCCCGCGGGCCGGAGACGGGGCCGATGAGCGCGGCCGGCGACCCGGGCGTGGGCGGGGGCGAGCCGCCGACCCTTCCGATCCACCTGCGCCCCGCGCGGCCCGCCGACCTCCCGGCGCTCGTGCCGCTCCTCCTGCGCCTCAAACGCCTCAACGAGGAGTTCGACCCGTTGCTCAAGGTCCGGGACGACGCCGAGGCGCAGGCCCGCACGGTGATCTCCGCGAACCTGGGCGACCCCAAGGCGGTCGTCCTCGCCGCCGAGGGGGTCGGCGCGGACAAGGACAAGGTCGTGGGGTTCGTCCGCGCGCTCCTGCGCGAACGGCCGTTCTACACGCCCGAGTGGGAGGGGATCATCGTCGACATCTACCTGCTGCCGCTCTACCGGCGCCACGGCGTCGGCGAGTACCTCCTGCGCGAGACGACGGCCGCGTTGAAGGCGAAGGGCGCCGGGGTCGTGACGGCGGAGTTCCCGGCCCAGAACGAGATCGCGGTCCGCTTCTACGCGAAGCGCGGCTTCCGCCCCATCACCGCCGTCCACGCGCGCTCGCTCTGACCGGCGCCGCGAGCGCGAAAGTTAAGGGAGCCCGCCTTTTGCGCGGGGCATGGCGAAGGCGACCCCCGACGCGGCGCCCCCGGCCCCGAAGTACCTGCGGCGCGGGAAGGTGAAGGAGGTCTACGAGATCTCCCCGACCGAGCTCGAGTTCCGGTTCACGAACGACATCTCGGTCTTCGACAAGCACATCCCGAGCGAGATCCCGCTCAAGGGGGAGACGCTCGCCCGGACCGCCGCCCACTGGTTCGAGGTCTGCGGCCGCCTCCGCATCCCGCACCACTTCCTCGGCCTCACCGGCCCGACCGCGATGCGGGTGAAGCGCGTGCAGGTCGTCCCGAAGCCCCGGACGCTCGGGCCCCATCCCAAGAACTACCTGGTCCCGCTCGAGCTGATCGTCCGCTACTACCTCGCGGGGTCGATGTGGGACCGCGTGAAGGCCGGCAAGGTGACGGCGAAGGACCTGGGATTCCCCGCCGGCAAGCCGCTCGAGTACGGGGTCCCGCTGCCGGAGCCGCACTTCGAGGTGACGACGAAGCTGGAGCCGATCGATCGCCTGCTCACGTTCGCCGAGGCGATCGAGCTCTCCGCGCTCGACGCGAAGCAGCTCGACCAGTTGCGGGAGACGATCCTCACGATCGACACCGCGATGCAGTCCGAGATCGGGCCGCGGGGCCTCCTGCACGTCGACGGCAAGAAGGAGTTCGCCGTCGACGCCGAGGGGACGCTCATGGTCGTCGACACGTTCGGCACCGCCGACGAGGACCGGTTCTGGGACCGGGCCGCCTACGAGCGGGGCCGGCAGGTCGACTTCTCGAAGGAGTTCGTTCGCCAGCACTACCGGCAGATCGGCTACTACGACGCCCTCCAGAAGGCGCGCGAGGCGCACGCGGCGGAGCCGCCGATCCCCCCGCTCCCCCCGCTCCTGGTCGACGAGGTCAGCCGGCTCTACACGACGGTCTACCAGCGGCTCACCGGCGAGCCGTTCGCGCCGACCGTCGCCGCGCCCTGACGGTCACCGTTCACCGTTTCGCGACCCCTCCCCGCACGCTTATCTTCCCGGGGCCCGGTCGCGCTCCTCGTGCCGTCGAAGAGCGCCTCCCGCCCCGCCGCGAGCGAGCCCGCCGAGGAGAAACCCGCGATCGCGCTCGAGGACCTCCCCGGGATCGGCCAGACGACGGCGGACAAGCTGCGGGAATCCGGCTACACCGATCTCATGGAGCTTGCCGTCGCCTCCCCGGGCGACGTCGCCGAGGCGGCCGAGATCGGGGTCGCGATCGCCCAGAAGATCATCGGCGAGGCGCGCCGGAAGGCGGACGTCGGCGGCTTCGAGAGCGGCACGCAGCTCCTCGAGCGCCGCAAGAAGCTGGGGCGGATCACGACGAACACGAAGGCGCTCGACGAGCTCCTGGGCGGAGGCGTCGAGACCCAGGCGATCACGGAGTTCTCCGGCGAGTTCGGCACGGGAAAGACCCAGATCGCCCACCAGATCGCGGTCGACGTGCAGCTCCCGGCCGCCCAGGGCGGGCTCTCGGGCGAGGTCGTCTACATCGACACGGAGAGCACGTTCCGCCCCGAGCGGATCGTCGACATGGCGAAGGGGGCCGGCCTCGACCCTGCCGACGCGCTCGAGCGCATCCACGTCGCCCGCGCGTTCAACTCCAACCACCAGATGCTCCTCGTCTCGAAGGCGCAGGAATTGGCGCGCGAGAAGCCGATCCGCCTCCTCGTCGTCGACTCGTTGACCGCCCACTTCCGCTCGGAGTACATGGGCCGCGGCGAGCTCGCGCCCCGCCAGCAGCACCTCAATCGCCACCTCCACGAGCTGCTCCGCTTCGCCGACACCTACAACGCCGCGATCGTCGTCACGAACCAGGTCTCCGCCCGGCCCGACATCCTGTTCGGCGACCCGACGCGCCCGATCGGCGGGAACATCGTCGCGCACGCGGCGACGTACCGGGTCTACCTCCGGAAGTCGAAGCCGCCCCGGCGGATCGCGCGCCTCATCGACTCCCCGAACCTCCCGGAAGGCGAGGCGGTCTTCCAGCTGACCACCGAGGGGATCCGGGACTAGGGGCGCGCCCCGGCCACGCGCCGGATCGCGGTCGCCTTGACGTAGAGCTGGACGCGGGCGCCGCGGCGCAGCTTGAGCTGGCGGACCGTCGCGTCGGTGACCGCCACTTTGAGCCGCAGCCGGCCCGTGCGCACCGTGAGCGAGCGGCCGAGCGCGCCCGGGGGCCCGCCGACCGCCTCGACCGTGGCCGGCAGCACGTTGCGGGCGCTCGTCGGGAAGCGCTGCCGCGCGACGAGGATCGCTTCCGGGTCGAGGAGCGCCGTGACCCGGTCGCCGTCGCCGGCGGGGAACGCGACCCGCAACCGCGGGCCCCCGTCGATCGAAAGGCCGGGCTCCGGGCTCCGCCGGTACGTCCCGTGCACCCGGTTCGGCGTCGCGGGCCGCACGAGCGGCCGCGCCTCGAGCAGCTCGATCGAGTCGAACCCCCCGCGCACGATGCGGTCGCCGAGCTCGGTGAGCTGCGAACCCCCATGGGCGCGGCCCCCGCGGACGCCGCGGACGACCCGCCCGCCGAACGCCCGCTCGAGCCGGGCGATCCGGTAGACCGCCCGGTCCCGGCTCATCCCGACGCGTCGGCTCGCCGCGACGACCGACCGCTCGCGCGCGAGCGAGCGCAGCAGCGCGACGTCGGCGTTGGTGACGACGGACGGTCGGGTCATGCGGCGCTCCCCCCGGTCCCGAGGGGCCGGAGGGACTCCTCCGGGACGTCAAAGCGGATGCGCCCGCCGACCGTGGGCACCGGTCCGGGCGTCGGCGGCGCGAGGCGGAGCGCGATCGAGAGCCCCTGGGCGAGCACGGTGACCGCGGTCCCTTCGGGACTCGGCCGGGCGCTGCGGACCGTCCCGTCCCATCGCCCGGCGAACGGTGGGGCGCCCGCGAGCGGGGGCCGCGCGAAGGCGATCCCGTCCGGGCCGGCCCGCTCCCGGAGCCACGCGCCGAGCGAGCCGTTCGGCGCGGCGTCGAGGGCCGCGCGGTCGTAGACGTTCTCGAACCCGACGAACCGGGCGACGAACGGGTCCGTCGGGCGGTGGAGGAGCTCGGTGGCGCCGCCCCGGAACGCGACCGCGCCGGCCCGGAGCACGAGGAAGGAGTCGGCGGACGAGAACGCGAGGCTCGGGTCGTGGGTGACGAGCACGACCGGGATCCGCTCGGTCTCCCGGAGCTCCTCGAGGACGACCCCGAGCTCGTGGCGCGCCTCGACGTCGAGTCCCTGCCACGGCTCGTCCCAGAGGACGAGCTCGGGCTCGGCGGCGAGCGCCCGGGCGAGCGCGACGCGCTCGCGCTCGCCGCCGCTCAGCCGGGCCGGGTAGCGTGGGGCGAGCCGCACGAGATCGAACCGCTCGAGGAGCGGGCGGACCTTCGCCCGGGCGTCCACGCGCCCGCGGACCTCGAGCGGGTACATCACGTTCCGTTCGACGGTCCGGTGCGGGAACAGGCCGAGCCCCTGGGGCACGTAGCCGACGCCGCGGCGCTCGGGGGCCCGGCACGTGATGTCGGCGCCGTCCCGCAGGATCCGCCCGTCGCCCGGCGGGACGAAGCCGGCGAGCGTGCGCAAGAGCGTCGTCTTTCCCGAGCCCGAGCTGCCGAGCACGGCGACGACGCGCCCCGGCTCGAGGGCGAGGTCGACCGGACCGAGCCGGAAGCGGTCGAGCCGGCTCGTGAGCCCCTCGACCGACCAGCGCGTCACGGCAGCAGCTCCCCCCGCTGCCACGGCAGCCAGCCCACGCGCTCGCCGATGCGGACGAGCAGGAAGAGGGCGAAGGCGACCAGCAAGAAGACGCAGCTCACGGCCGCCGCCCCGGCGAGGTTGCCGGCCTGGAAGAGGTTGTAGACGAGGACCGAGAGGGTCGAGGTGACGGGACCCGAGTACGGCCCCCCCGGGTAGACCGTGTAGGCGAGGATCAGGATGCCGCCGATCTCGCTCACCGACCGGGCCCAGGTGAGGAGCAGGCCGGCGACGATCCCCCGGAGGGCGAGCGGCAAGGAGACCGTCAGGAACGCGGTCGCCGGACCGGCGCCGAGGGAGCGGGACGCCTCGAGCATCCGGTCGTCGATCGCGCGGAACGAGAGGTCGGCGGCGAGCACGGTGTAGGGGGCGCTCACGAAGACCATCACGAGCACGACCCCCCAGATCGTGTCGTAGACGGGGAAGCCGATCGCGTTCGTGAAGCGGTAGAGCGGCGAGCCCGGGATCACGAGCAGGAAGAGCCCGAGGCCGACGAGGAGGTGGGGCACGACGACCGGGAGTCCGACCACCGCCTCCACGAGGCTCCGGCCCTTGAACGGACGGCGGGCGAGCAGGTAGCCGAGCGGGATCGCGCCGACCACCGCGGCGAGCACCGCGATCCCCGACGCGTAGAACGTGAGGTCGATCGCCTGCCAGACGACGGGGTCGTGCCACGCCGCAACGATCTGCGCCGGGCTCGCGTAGGTGAACAGCGCGTAGAGGGGGAGGACGAACAGGAGCAGCAGCGAACCCGCGAGGACGATCTGGAGCGCGAGCCACGGCCGGCCCGACGGGAGGCGACGCCGCCCGGGGGCGCGCTCGCCCCCCGGTCTCATGAGAGGAACGCGGCCGCCCAGCCGGGGAGGGTCGTGAGGTCCGGCTGCAGGAGGCCCGGGGCCGCCGACGGGTCGTTCGACCATCCGGGGAAGATCGGCGTCCACGCCCCGTCCTGGGCGAGGATCGCGCTCCCCTGCGGGGAGAGGAGCAGGTGGAGGAACAGCGCGCCGAGCATCGGGTTGGGGGCGTTCGTCGGGACCGTCGCCCCGAAGAGGATCGGCGCCGGGTCGACGCTCGTGAGGGCGCCCGAGGAGCCGATGATCTTCGTCGACAGCTGCGCGTAGTCGTGGAGCGCCGTCGTGTTGTTCGCGCCGAGCCCGACGATCGGGTCGAGGAGCACGTACGGGAGGTGGTTCTGGATCGCGACCGCCTTGTACGTGATCACCGCCGAGACGACGCCCGTCTCGATGAGGGACGCCGCCTGGGACTCGTGCTCGTTGATCGTCGTGCCCGGGTTCGGGGTCGCGTACTGGCCCGGGGCCCCGCTGTAGAAGTGCCCGTAGACGGCGGAGAGGTTGCCGTCCTGGTAGAACATCCCCTGCAGCATCATGCTGAAGATCTCGTTGTAGCCGTTGGGATCGCTCGAGGCGTTCCAGATCCCGAGGCGGTCGGAACCGCCCTGGGAGGCAACGGAGACGAGCTTCTCGCCCCAGTTGGAGGCGTTGAGGCCCGCGTAGCCGGGGTTGCTCGCGTTGTAGATGAGGACCTCCTGGGTCTGGGCGAAGACGACCTCGTACGTCGCGTACGTCGGCTCGAGCAGTTGCGGGATGAGCCGGAAGTCGGCGAGGGCGGCGACGTCGACCTTGTTGCCGAGGCTGGTGATCCCGGTCGTGACGTCGAGCGAGCCCTGGTAGGTCTGGGCGGCGGCCGGGGCCGAGATGCCGGCGGTCTGGTTGACGAGCGCGTTCGCGAGCTCGGGGAACGTGACGGTGAGCGTGCCCGCGGCGCTGATCGACAGCGTCGAGTTGACGGTCGCGCTCGGGTTCGCCGCGGGCGAGCCCCGGTACTCGTAGCCCGCGTAGAAGCCCACACCGCCGACCGCGGCGGCGACGACGATCACGACGACGATCCAGACGGGGGTAGCAGCGGCCATCGATGCGGCAAAATGCCACATCGTTTAAGGGTTGCGAAACGCCGCTAGAGGTCCCGCGCGCGGCCGGGAGGGAAGTAGAGCCGGTACGCCCGCCCGACGAGGAGGCGGAACGGCACCGGCCCGAACCGCCGGCTGTCGCGGGCGACGTCCGCGGCGTCGCCGAGCACGACCGCGGTCCGCGCCGCCGGGTCGACCGCCGCGACGCGCTTCACGAGCCAGCGCGCCGGCCGCTCGGGGTCGACGAGCACCACCACGTCGCCGACGCGCGGCCCGGCCCGCCGGTAGGCGCTCCGGTCGAGGAGGAGCCGGTCCCCGGGCCGGAGCGTGGGGCGCATGCTCTCGTCGACGACGACGATCCGGCCCCGGTGCCAGAACGGGACGCGGGCCGGGCTCGGAGGGGGGCTGTCGGGGGCGCCGGACAGGGGCCGTTCCGGCACCTTTATCCGACTCCCGGGGCTCGCGACGGCATGTCCGCCCGCAGACCTTCCCCTGGCTGGCTCGAACGCCTCGTCGACACCGTCCACCCCCCGCGCCCGGTGTACGCCCACTGCGACATTCCGTGCGGTATTTACGACCCCCACGAGGCGCAGATCTCCGCGCTCACCGTGATCCGGATGGACCAGCTGATCGGCGAGCTCGCGGCCCCCGCGATGGACGCGAAGCCGGAGGACCGCGCGGCGTACGGCTCGAAGCTCGCGCGCTACACGGCCGTCAAGGAGTCCCACGCCGAGCGCGTGAAGAGCGAGGTGCGCGTCATCTGGGGCGACTACTTCACCCCGGACCACGTGAAGCAGTTCCCCCAGGCCCACGATCTCGTGTTCCGGATCATGAAGCAGGCCTCGAAGGCCCGCCAAGGGACCGGGATCGCCGACGCCCAGGAGCTGTTGAAGCTCGTCCAGGAGTTCGCCGACGTCTTCTGGCAGACGAAGGGCGCGAAGACCCGCCGGGTCCCGTCCCTGCAGAAGTCCGGCGGCGAGCTCGTCGTCCCGGCGTAGGATCGGCTCGGGTGCCGCATCGGTCCCCCGGCCGAGCGTCCCGGAGGGGACCGTGACCGGGCCCGCGGCCGTCGTCGTCGACGGCCGCTCGCTCTCGCTCGCGCAGCTCCTCTCGGTCGCGCGCGACGGGGCGGCCGTCGCCCTCGACCCCTCGGCCCTCGCCGGCGTCGCCGCGAGCCGCGCAGCCGTCGAGCGGGCCGTCGCCGCCCACCGACCGGTCTACGGGGTCACGACGGGGTTCGGGGCCCTCTCGCACGTCGTGATCCCTCCCGAGCGGGGCCGCGAGCTTCAGGCGTCGCTCCTCCGCAGCCACGCGTCGGGGGCAGGGCCTCCGCTGCCGACCGACGTCGTGCGCGCCCTCACGCTCCTGCGCCTCAACTCGCTCGCCGCGGGCCGCTCGGGGGTGCGGGTCGAGGTCCTCGACCGGCTCGCGGACGTCCTCAACCACGGCCTCGTGCCGTGGATCCCCGCGCAGGGATCGGTCGGGGCCTCCGGCGACCTCGCTCCGCTCGCCCACCTCGCGCTCGCCCTGCTCGGGGAGGGCGCGTTCGTCGCGCCCGGGTCGGGGCGACCCGAGGCGGCCGGGCCGGTGCTCGCCCGCGCCGGGATCCCGCGGCTCGAGCCCGTCGAGAAGGAAGGGGTCGCGCTGCTCAACGGGACGGCGCTCATGGCCGCGTACCTCGCCCTCGGCGTCGCCGACGCCCGCGCCCTCCTGGACGGCGCGCTCGTCGCGGCGGCGCTCTCCTTCGATGCGCTCACCGGTAACCCGATCGCGCTCGACGACCGGCTCGGGGTGATCCGGCGCTCGGCGGACCACCGCGCGATCGCGGGGGCGCTGCGCGCGCTGCTCGACGGGAGCCGGCTCGCGGTCGTGCCGGCCGAGTGGACCGGCCAGGACCCGTACACGCTGCGCTGCCTCCCCCAGGTGCTCGGGGCGGTCCGCTACGGGATCGGGGTCGCCGAGGCGGTCGCCACCGACGAGCTCAACGCGGTCACCGACAACCCGGTGGTGTTCGACGGCGACGACTGGGTGAACGGCGGCAACTTCCACGGCCAGCCGCTCGCCTTCGCCCTGGACGCCCTCGCGATCGCGGTCCAGTATGTGGCGTCGTTCGCCGAGCGCCGGATCGCGCGCCTCGTCCACCCGGACCTCAACCGGGGGCTGCCCGCGTTCCTCGCCCCCGAGCCCGGCGTGAGCTCGGGCCTCATGGTCCCGCAGTACCTCGCCGCGGCGCTCGTCAACGAGAACGAGACGCTCGTGCACCCGGCCAGCACGGCGAGCCTCTCGACCTCGGCGGACCAGGAGGACTTCGTCAGCATGGGTCCGTGGGCGGGCGCGAAGCTGCATCGGGTGCTCGCGAACGCCCGCACCGTCGTCGCGGTCGAGTGGATCGTCGCCGGCCAGGCGCTCGAACTCCGCCGCCCGAGGACGGGCGGCCGGGGCAGCGAGGCGGCGCTCGGGGCCTTGCGCGCGCGCGTGGCGCCGTGGACCCGCGACCGAAGCCCCGCCGACGACATCGCCCGCGTCGCGGACGGCCTCCGCGATGGGGCGCTCGTGGGCGCCGTGCGGGCGACGGTCCCGTTCTAGGGCGTCGGCAGCATCGGCCGCGCCGGCTCGGGGCCCTTCGGGAACGTCACCGAGTGCCCGCACGCCGGGCACGCGTACTCGCCGACCCCGCGATGGCGGAGCGGCGTGCGGCACTTCGGGCACGGGATCGGGCGGGCGGTGACCCAGGCCGCGAACATCTCCTGGGAGCGGCGATCGTCGGCTCCCGGTCCGACGGGGGCGGCCGGAACGGCCGAGGCCGGTGCGACGGCGTTCGGCGCCGCGCCCGTCGTCGCCGGAGTCGGGGGGAGGGGAGGCGCCGCGTCGGCGCCGATCCGGGCCGAGGCGAGCCGCCCGCATTGCGGGCAGACCGCGAGGCTGCCGGAGCCGGTCGGCTGCAACGGAACGTGGCAGGCGGGGCAGAGCGTCTTGAGGCCCGTCCGGGTGAGGACCGGCGGCGGGGCCGCGGGGGCCTGGTGAGGGAAGGCGCGCACCGGGGCCGACGGGACCTCCGGAGCGGGGGCGGCCGGCGCGGCCGGCGCCTTCGCCCAGCGCACGGTGCGGCGCCCGGGATCGTAGCTCAGCGGCGTGCCCGGCCGGGCGAGCTCGTGGGCGAGCAGCTTCTCCGCCTTCCGCTCCCTCCAGGAGAGGGCGGCGGCGAGGCCCGGCACGCTCGTCGTCCCCAGCGACTGGACCGTCGATCGCAGGCGTTCGAGGTCTTGTTCGGACGGACCGAAGAGGCCGGCCATCGCTCGCGAGCCCGCCGGGCCGCAAAAGAACCTATCGCTGCACGCGCAGCCGCCGGATAAGGGAAGGCATCGGCGGAGGCTCCTGGTCTCTTGGACGGTGCCACCAAGAGCCCGGCCGCCGATGCCCGAGGCCAACCTATGGTAGTGCGCACAAGTCTATATAGCTATCCGGGCCCCCCGGGGGATGGAAAGTGCCCCTTCCGGGACCCGTCCGGGCCTCGGGCGCGCCGCCGGGCGCGCCGACGTGGGAAATTGACCCATAGCGACTTAACCGTGCACTCGCTAATCACGCGGGGCGGTCCGGGTCCGCCCGCCATGCCGGCCGCACGCACGTCCGATCCGTCCAGCGACTCGACGCCGTCGGCCCCGGCGCGGAAGGTGACCGGGGTGCCGACCGCGCTCCTCGTCCACGACCCCGACTCCCGACTCCTGCTCCGGGGGCTCCTGCGGCTCCAGCGCTACCCGGTCGTCTTCGAGGGCGAACACGCGGACGACTTCGAGCGGAGCCCGCCCACGCCCGGCCCGAAGCTGCTGGTCGTCGACGGCGGACCGGACGAGGCGGAGTGGGCGGACGATCTCCGCGCGATCCTCGCGCGGGACGTGGAGTACCGGATCGTGCTGATCACCGCCGACCGCTCGCCGGAGTTCGCCGAGCGCGCCCGGGCCCGAGGCGTGCGCTGTGTCGTGATCCGACCGTTCGCGATCCGCGAGTTCGTCCGGGCCCTGGAGCGCGCGAGCGCCGACGACCCCGCCCCTGAGGCCCCGCGCGCGCTCGTCGCGCCGGCGCGGCAGGCGTAAGCGCTCCGGGGCCTCCGGGCGGTCCGTGACCCCCGACCGGATCGGCGCGCTCGCCCGGGAGCTCCGCGGCTCGGTGTCGACCGACCCCAGGGCGCTCGCCCGGGCCGGTCGCGACGGCTCCCATCTCTCGGGCCGCCCGCTCGCCGTCGTGGCGCCGCGCGACGTCGACGAGGTGGGCGTGCTGGTCCGGTGGGCCCGACACGAGCGGATCGGCCTCGTGCCTCGCGGGGCCGGTACCTCGCTCGACGGCGAGTCGGTGCCTCGCGACGGCGCGGTCGTCGTCGACCTCTCGGGGTGGACCGCGGTCCGGGAAGTGCGCGCGGAGGAGCGGTGGGCCCGGGTCGACCCGGGGGTCGTGAACCGCACCCTCCAGTCCGTGCTCGAGCCGCTCGGGTGGTTCTTTCCGCCGAACCCCGGCTCGTGGGCGACCTCCACGATCGGAGGCCACGTCGGCACGAACGCCTCGGGCCCCCGCTCGTTCCGCTACGGGCCCACGCGCGCATGGGTCCGGGGCCTCGAGGCGATCCTCGGCACCGGGGAGCGGGTCCGGCTCGGCTCGCGGGCGCCCAAGCGCTCCCTCGGACCGGACCTCCTCGGCCTGCTCGTCGGCAGCGAGGGGACGCTGGGGATCGTGACCGAGGTCACGGTCGGCCTCGCCCCCCTGCCCGGCGTCCGACGGGGGCTCGTCGTGCCGCTCCCGCCCGACGTCGCGCTCGGCCGGCTCTCGGCGGCGCTCGGGAGCGCCCCCGGCACGGGGCTCTCGGCGATCGAGTACCTCGACACCGAGTGCGCCCGGGACCTCGCCGAGGACCGGGGGGCCGCCTGGCCGACCGGCGCGGCGCTCCTGCTCCTCGAGGTGGAGGCGGCCGACCCCGGCGAGGCGGACGCCCGGCAGGCGCGGATCGCCCGCCGGCTCGAGTCGGCCGGCGTGCGCGCCCCGCCCCTCGTCTACGACGACGCGAACCGGCTGTGGAGCGAGCGGGGCGAGAGCGGCCGGGTCCTCGACGAGCGGTTCGGCGAGCGGATCCGGGAGGACATCGCGGTCCCGGTCCCGGCCGTCGACGCGCTCCGGGCGGCGATCGACCGGATCGCGGCGCGCGAGGGCGTCCGGGTGTTCGTCTTCGCGCACCTGGGCGAGGGGAGCCTGCACCCGAACTTCGTCGTCGATCCGAGCGGTCCGGCCGCGGCGCGGATCCGGGATGCGCTCTATGCCGAGTCGCTCCGGCTCGGCGGGACGATCAGCGGCGAGCACGGCGTCGGCGCGCTGAAGGCGCCGTACGTCGCGCGCGAGCTGGGGCCGACGGCGGTCGGGATGCTGCGCGCCGTGAAGCGGGCCTGCGACCCGGACGGGATCCTGAACCCGGGGAAGCTCTACCCGCCGCCCGAAGCCGGCTGACCACCCGTTCGGTCGCCTTCGGGAGCGGCAGCCGGTCGAGCGCGCGCAGCGTCACCCACCGGCGCGGGTCGCCCTGGGGCGGGTCGGCCCGCGCCGGCAGCCGGCCCCGGAAGACGTGGAGCTCGACCGAGAAGTGCGAGTAGGCGTGCCGGATCACGCCCACCGGTCGGAGCTCCGCGGCCGAGAGCCCGGTCTCTTCGGCGAGCTCGCGGACCGCCGCCGCCCGCGGCGACTCGCCCGGCTCGATCTTCCCTCCGGGGAACTCGAACAACCCCCCGAGGAGCCCCGAGGAGGGCCGGCGCTGGACCAGCCAGCGCCCGTCCCACTCGAGCGCGACCACCGCGGCGCGGACCCGCGGCCTGGGACGCCGGGGGCGCCGCCGCGGGATCGACCCCGGCGCCTCGAGCGTGCGGAACGCCCGGCAGGCGAACGCGACCGGGCACGCCGCGCACCGGGGCGCGCGCGGAAGGCAGACCGTCTCCCCAAGCTCCATCACCGCCTCGTTGAACGCCCCCGGCGCGTCCGGCGGGAGGACCCGCGCGAGCGCGGCGCCGAGGCGCCGCCGGACCGGTCCGCGCGCGGGGTCGCCGCGCTCGAGCGTCCACCGGGCCGCGACGCGGAGCCCGTTCGCCTCGAGCGCGACGACCGGCCGATCGAAGGCGAGGCTCGCGATCGCGCACGCGATGTAGTCGCCGATCCCCGGCAGCGAGCGGAGCGCCTCCACGTCGTCGGGCAACACCCCCCCGAACCGGCGCCGGACCTCCTGCGCGGCGGCCCTCAGGTGCCGGGCGCGGGCGTAGTAGCCCGCGCCCTGCCACGCCTTCAGCACCTCGGCCTCGGACGCGTCGGCGAGCGCGGCCACCGACGGGAACGCCCGGACGAACCGCTCGAAGTAGGGGGCCGCCTGGTCGACCCGGGTCTGCTGCAGGAGCACTTCGGCGACCCAGAGGCGGTACGGGTCCCGGTCGGCCCGCCAGGGGAGCGGCCGCCGATGCGCGCGGAACCAGTCGAGGAGCGCGGGCGCGAGCGTCGCGCGGAGCGGCCCGGCACCCGGCGCGCGTTCGCGGGCCAACGTGGCTCCCGGCTTCCTCACGAGCCGCAGGTTTAAAGAGAGGGCGGAATTCGAACGCCCCGGAGGAGGTCGCCGTGAGCGACAGCGTGGTGCCGGTCCCCGTGACCGACGCGACGTTCGAGGCGGAGGTGATCCGCTCGCCGATCCCCGTCGTCGTCGACTTCTACGCCGACTGGTGCGCCCCGTGCCGCGTCACCGAGCCGATGGTCCGTGAGCTGAGCGCGCGGCTCGTCGGCCGCGTCAAGTTCGCGACGGTCAACGTCGACGAGTCGACCCTCATCACGCGCTCCTACGGCATCCACTCGATCCCGACCTTCCTCTTCCTGCAGTCCGGCCAGGAGCGGGGTCGCGAGGTGGGGCCGGTGGGTCCGGTCGAGTTCCGGTCGATCCTGAAGCGCCTCTTCGTGCCGACGGCGGCCCGCCGCCCCTAGTGGCGGAAGACGCGCCAGCCGGTGAAGTAGAGCGCGATCCCGTATCGCTCGGCGACCGCGATCACCTCGGGGTCCCGGACGCTCCCGCCGGGCTCGAGGATCGCCGTCACGCCGGCGCGGGCCGCCGCCTCGACGCCGTCGGGGAACGGGAAGAACGCGTCGGAGGCGAGGACCGCCCCGCGCGCCCGGTCGCCCGCGACCTCGCAGGCGAGCTCGACTGCTTTCACTCGGGTCGGCTGGCCGGAGCCGATGCCGACCGTCTTCGATCCGCGCGCGAGCACGATGGCGTTCGACTTGGCGTGGCGGACGACCCGCCAGGCAAAGTCGAGGGCGCACGCCGCCTCGGGGGAGGCGCGGGCGGTCGTCTTCGGCTGGAAGTCGGTCGGGAGGAGCTGCCGCCGATCGACCTCCTGGAGGAGGAGCCGGCCCAGCGCGCTCTTCGCCTCCCAGCGGGGCGCGGTGAGGGGGGGCGGATCGACGCGCACGACCTTGATCTTCGGCCGGTGGCCGAGCGGGCCCAGTGCCCCGTCCGCGTAGGCCGGGGCGGCGAGGAGGTCGACGAACACCCCCTTCATCGCCGCCGGGTCGTCCGGCCCGAACGGACGGTTGACCGCGATCGCGCAGCCGTAGCGGGCGACCGGGTCGGTCGCGATCGCCAGCGCGAGCGCCTCGGCGATCGTGGCCCCGGACGCCACGCCGCACGGCGTCGCGTGCTTCACGACGGCCGCCGTCGGCGTCGGGAACTCGGCGACGATCCCGAGCGCGGTGTCCAGGTCGAGGAGGTTGGTGAACGACAGCGCGTCGCCCTTGAGCAGGTCGAACGGGGCCGGCTCGAGGCCCGCGCGCGGCGGGACGACCGAACCGTACGGGGCGGCCTTCTGGTGCGGGTTCTCGCCGTAGCGCAGCTTCACGGGTTCGCGCCGGAACACGACCTCGCTCGGGAACCCGTCGCTCGGCCCGTCAGTCCCCTCGAGGCCGAACGCGATCGCCGCGTCGTACTCGGTGCAGCGCTGGAACGCCCGGATCGCGAGCCGGCGTCGCGTCGCGGCGCTGACGGCCCCGTGCCGCTGGCGAAGCTCCTCGAGCAGCGCCGCGTACTGCGCGGGCTCCGTGACGACGGTGACCCCGGCGTGGTTCTTGGCGGCGGCCCGTACGAGGCTCACGCCCCCGATGTCGATGTACTCCTCCCGGTCGGTCGCGTCCGGTCGGTCGGCGAGGTGCCGCTCGAACGGATAGAAGTTGCAGACGACGAGATCGAACGCCCGGAGCCCGCGCTCCGTGAGCTCCCGTCGCCCTTCGTCCGTGCGCGGGGCGAGGATCCCGCCGAAGACGGCGGGGTGGAGGGTCTTCACGCGTCCGCCGAACCAGGCGCCGACGCCCGTCAGCTCCTCGAGCGCGTGGACCGGCACGCCGACGCCCTCGAGCGCCTTCCGCGTGCCGCCGGTCGACCAGAGCTCGACGCCCGACTGCGCGAGACCGCGGCCCAGCGCCTCGAGCCCGGTCTTGTCCTCGACCGAGACGATCGCCCGTTCGATGCGGACCTCCGGTCCGTCGCCGGTCGCCACGCCCCGTACCCCCGACAGCGAGGGAGGCAGCAAGATAAGGTGCGCGCCGAGGCGGGCCGGGGGCTCCGCTGCGCGCCGGCCCAGCTAGCGGAACCCTCAAGAGGGGGCCCGCGGCTATTTTCACGCCCGCAGCCCGCTCTATGGCGTTTCGAAGCTCGCACCGGTCCTGGCGCCTCCGAAGCCGCCGCGCGCAAGTGTCGGCCGTCGCGACGATCCTGGGCCTCCTGCTGGTCGTGACGTTCATCGCGAACTTCCTCACGACGAGCCTGCCCAACCAGATGCAGGTCAACGACCTCAACCACGAGCTCCAGGTCGAGAACCAGTTCGGGCGCCTCCAAGCGGCGCTCGAGGCGGCGTCGAACGCGCAGGCGATCGGGGCCCTCGTCTCCCAGCCGATCTCCCTCGGCTCGGCCGGCGACCCGCCGTTCGCCAACCCCGACGGGGCCACGCTCCACGGCGTCCCGGGCTACCAGTTCACCCCGGCCAACACCTCCTACTCCTTCTCGGTGCTGGGCGGAGCCGGCTACGATCCCCCCGGCGGGTTCGGGGCGCACAATCCGGCGCTGCCGTCCGGATGCACCGCCACCTCGATCACCCTGAGCTGCGGCTACCTCTCCTCGGCGTTCCGCTACAACTTCTCCCTGCCGGCGGGCACCGCGTTCACGCCGACCCTCGACGACGGCTCGTCCCTGTTCGCGCTCAACGTCTCCACGAACTCGTCGGCGATCACGTTCAACAACATCCAGGGACTCCACCTGTACGTCATCGTGATCGGGAATCACAACACCATCACGATCGACAGCAACGGGGCGGTCCGCCCCTCGCTCATCGTCCTCGGCAGCAACAACACGATCGCGCTCAACTCCCAGGGCGGCGGGAACGTCTACATCGTCCACGTCTACGGGAACGACAACACGGTCACCGGGCCGGGGACGGCCGGCGACAGCACCGTCTACCTCACCGTCTACGGGATTGGCACCGTCTGGGACGTGACGGACGGAGGCAGCGACGCGAACTACGCGTGGTTCAACGGCTTCAACCCGAGCGACGTGACGTCGACCTCGTGCCCGTACGACGGGCTCGCCAACACCAACACGTTCTCGGGCTTCACCGGCGCGAACGCCGCCTCCATGGCCGTCACGTACAACAACTCGACGACGAACAACCACCCGTACACCCACACCGGCAGCGGGCTCACGGTCACGTACCAGTCGGTGGCCTCCTCGACGTGCCCGTACGTCAGCCAGACCGAGCTCTCGATCGCGCACGCGATCACGCCGGGCGCGGTCGTGTACGCCTCGCTCTCGAACGCCTACATCCCGTCCGCGGACGTCGCGTTCGACGAGGGCGCGGTCGTCTTCGCCCAGTACGGCGGCTACCCGATCCTGTACGAGGCGCCGGCGATCGAGTACACCGGCACGACGCTCTCCGTCTGGTTCCCGCAGTTCACGGGATCGATCGGCGCGTCGTACGGGCTCGGCACGGTCGACCTCACCTTCCGCCTCCTGAGCGTCCAGACGTTCGCGCTGCCCGCGACCGGGCTGAGCCTGCCGACGAGCGGGTCGTACTTCGACCTCACGATCCAGACCCCCTACGCGGAGGCGTGGATGACCTGGCTCGACGCGAGCGCGACCCTCGCGCCGCTCGACCCCACCTGCACGCCGGCCGGCTCGGCCGTCTGCACGGGCGCCTACCAGGGCGCGGGGACGCTCGGGACCGTGACGCTCGCGATCCCGACGAGCGGCCTCGCGGCGCTGAGCGTGACCGTGCCGAACTACTCGATCGCCCTTACGGCGTAGACCGCGTCCCGGCGGCGGGCGCCCGCCCGCGCGACCCGGTCGAGGGGGCGCGCAGCCAGCGCTTCGCCCCCACGAGCGTGCCCCAGGTGCGGCGGGTCGCGAGCGTCCACCGGTCGCGGCCCCCGACTCCGCCGTTCCAGGCCGCGCGGGCGCGGGCCGCCTCGCGGTGGTCGACCTCGACGATCGCGCGCCGCCCTTCGGCGCGCACGAGCCGGAACCGACCCCCAGCCGCGCCGGGGGTTGCATCGAGGGCGGCCCGGAGGCTCGCCTCCCACCAGCGGGGCGAGAGGGCGGGAAACGGTTCCCCCGCCACCTCGAGGCCGAGGTAGCGGGAGCGGAACGTCGTCCTACCGGACGAGGTCGATGACTTCCTCGGACTCACCGGCGGCGTAGCCTCCCTTCTGGCCGAGGAGGCTGGTCGCCCGGACGCCCGTGATGATGAGGAGCACCTTGATGGTGTTCTCCATCTCGGGGGAGTTCTCGACGGAGCAGCCCCAGATGATGCGGGCCCGCTTCGAGATCTTGCCGCCGACGAGCGCGGCCGCCTTCTCGGCCTCGCTGACCGTCATGGTCGGCCCGCCGATGACGCGGACGAGCGCGCCGGTGGCGTCCTTGAGCTCCACGGAGCCGAGCAGGGGGGAGGTGAGCGCCTCGGTGACCGCCTCGGTGACGCGGTCGGTCGCGCTCTCGGACTCGCCGAGCCCGATGAGGGCGACCCCGCCGTCCTTCATGACGGTCAGGATGTCGGCGTAGTCGAGGTTGACGAGGCCGGGGCGGGTCACGATCTCGGTGATCCCCTTGATGCCGGTCATGAGGACCGCGTCGGCGAGCTTGAAGGCGGCGTCGAGCGGCATCCGCGGGACGAGCTCGAGCAGCTTGTCGTTCTGGATCACGATCGTGGTGTCGCAGACGCGGCGCAGGCGCTCGAGCCCATCGCGGGCCTGCTCCATGCGCGCGGCGCCCTCGCCGGCGAACGGCAGCGTGACGACGCCCATCGTGAGCGCGCCCGCCTCCTTCGCGAGCCGGGCGACCAGGTGGGCGGAGCCGGTACCGGTCCCGCCGCCCATCCCCGCCGTCACGAAGACGATGTGGGCCCCGTTCAGGAACTGGCGGAGCTCCTCTTCGTTCTCCCGCGCCGCTTCCTCCCCGATCTCGGGGCGCGCGCCGGCGCCGAGGCCCTTCGTGGCCCGGCGGCCGATGAGGATCTTGCGGGGCGCGTGGATCGTGAGGAGGTGCTTCGCGTCGGTGTTGATGGCGCACATCTCGGCGCCCTGGATGCCTTCCTCGACGCAGCGGTTGATCGTGTTCGATCCGCCGCCGCCGCAGCCCACGATCCGGATGTTGACCTTCAGCGTCTCGGCCAACTTCGCGAGCTCGGCATCGTCGGCGCTCGCATACGTCGGACCGGACGGCTTCTTCTCCTCGACCAGGGTCTGGTTCTCCTGGTGCTTCGCAATCGCTTCCTGGATGATGGACTTCATCGCTAGTTCCTCGCTCCCATTTGTCAGACGAGCGTCATACGCTCTGGGGAGAGACTCGGGTGGTTCCTACATAAACGTTTGCGTTTAACGGAAGTTGTGAGGGAATTGGTTCACTGTGAGTCTTTCGAATTGGGGGTGAGTAAATCGACCAAGGGCCGGGAACTCATCGTTGGCTACTGTGCCCCCGGGCCCCAGACGACTTCTTCAGAATGCGGCCTGTTCCGCCGTTAGGTTTGACGATGGCCCTCTTACGACGCTTCTTCCCTGACATCGGTTCTACTCCTTCGATAGTCGCGCCTTCTTGACCGTACCAGTTGTGCCGTCCGTGGGTTTGGCTATCCCGGCCTTCTCGACCGTGATCACGCCACCCGGCTGTTGAACGATCTTCTTGGCCTTCTCTGGTTCCACATTCGGCTCTTCAGTCATTGAGCTAGAACTCCTCCTACAAGGATTCCCAGTCCAACGACCAGTAGCACCACGGCTATGTTGACTACTCCAAACCGGGAGTCAATGAGAGTTCGGTTTGTGTCGTAGGCCTTCCACATGGCGCCGATAACCTGTTCCTTCAGTTCGTCGGCCTTCACGTCAGCATCATTGAGCAGTTTCACTCGCCAGCTCGGCTCAGGCGCGATCTGGTAGTCGGTCAGCATCAACGACGCGCCGAATATTGCGGTAGATGCGAGCAAAGCCGCCGCGGAGCCGGTCGCGAGCCAACCGTGAGCAGCCACCCAACTGTATCCAAACGAAAAGATCAGTGCAAGACTCGTCGCAGCGAAGCCAAGCAACACCCCAATCTTGGTTTGGATTGTGTCAACCGAAGAGAGTTGATTGTCCAGCAAACGCTGAACCTGAGCTACGCCGAGGTCAAGGCGCCCGTCGACCACGTTCCCCGGGCGCGCTTGTCTTCCGAGTCAAACACCTTGGTGTCTCGCCGGTCTTGCCCGAAAACATCTCTCTGCACGGAAATGCTCCGGGTTGCACAAAAACCTAGCAAATATTACAGAACCCCGGGCAGGAGCGTCTGTCAGGCTTGGTTCAGTAGCGAAGAAAGTGACTTAGAAAGATAGATCAAACGGCAGGTTGACCACCAATGAAGCCGTAAGCGGTCTGACCCAATGTTGTCAGGTTATAAAGCCTGGACGAGGGTTCTTCTCTGTCAGACTACACCGGTCGTGGCGGTTTTGTTCGCCTCGCTGAGCCCGGGTCTTGCCTCACCAGTACACAGGTACCGAGGTTGGGACGGACCTAGGTCCGAGTCAGGATTCTGACTTCACCCCATCCGTGTCAGACATCAGCGCGTTGTGGCTGTACGCCACACCGTGTCCAAGTACATCCGTTTGTCGAATGTTCAGAGACTTTAGTCACTCTGAGCTGGCGAGACGTTCCCGACAGGTCGCCTGTAGTCGGGGGTTGTGCCGGGTGTGGTCAGACATCGCGTCGGCTGCCATGGTGGCCGTACATCGCCATCTCGATCCCACCGATCACCGCGGCAAAACCCACGAGGACGAAGATCCACCCTGTCTGACAGCTCAGTCCAGTCAATACGAAGAGTCCGTCGAAGCACTGGACTCCAAATTTCCTGAGACCGCCATCCACTGCCCCAGTTCATGAGCCGTCAGGACGCTCTAGCTCCCTGGGGTTCTGGAACGAGCAGCGGGACGCGGGGCCGTCGGTTACCTTGGCCACACTTGCGAGGTGATAGCCCAGCGATTCCAGTCAGATGTGGCTCGCTGGGCTCGGGGACGACTATATGGCTACTCTTCGTAATACATTACCGAATCTAGCCAATTCTGACATGCGGGAGTGATTCAATGGTCGAGAGCATGCCCCACGATGGCCGGGCCGAACATGACGTTGAATCACGGGAACAGAAGCCCAAGGTCACCCTTTGGAGAACCTTCATCGCAACTGCCCTAGGGCTCATAGTCATCCTCGCGACCGTGGTGGTCATCGAGTATGAGTCATCCACTCAGAACACTGTCGTTCAGTGGTCGAGCTATACGATAGAAGGTGGACCGAGTGTTAGCAACAATTCCACGATAATCATAGGATCGCACTTCTGCGTTCCCGCTGACTCGTCGGGGAGCGGCATATTCTCAATGATCTGGTCCGATACCACCGGCGCCACCGTGAAGAACGTGAGACTATGGACGATTCTTCCGCCCACGACGTCTCACCCTCTGGGGGTTTTCGACCTCCTCTACGAAGGAGGAAACAACTCCAGCGGTGGGACCAGCTTTCTGATTCATGGAGACACCCCGTGTGACACCGACTGGATCATCGACGTAGCCTCCAATGAGTTTGTGACCGTGACCGCAGTCACGACGCTCACCTACAACGTTACCTCGATTTCGCACTAATCTTTGATGTCCGCCACGCCAGGGGCGGCGTGAAAGTTACCTCGCCTGGCGCAGCGCGACCGGCGGAGAGGTTCCACTTTATGTCCCAACACCTCCGCAGCGCACGTCTCGCGAACCTAGTTCTTCACGTCGAGAAGTGAGGGTTCTGCCCTAGACTGGGCCACCCGTCCTGCTCGCCGCCATACGTTGAACGCGGTTGAACTAATACATAACTTTATGTGGCATAACGAACTGCGGGGCAATGCACATGCACGAGTTGACCATGAGCGGACTACACTTCGACACGGCAAGGCCTAGTAACCCTCAGGCCTCTGAAGCGGAGGTGGGCTGGCGATCTCTGGCCCTCGCCTGCCGCTCACTCCGCCTCAAACCGCGTCCGTCGCATTGGCCGGCGGCGTTTGTGGTCATTCTGACAGTTGCCCTTCTCACAACCTTGCTTGCGTATTCACTGCAGTCAACTCGAACGTCGTCGATGTCGCCCGGAATTCTGTCGGGGGTGTTGGAAGGATCGAGCCAGTCTGCGCACGCCCCGTCTAGTCCCGCCCCGAAGCAGAGCACGACGCTCGCTTTCGATCTCGCGACTCCAAGTAATTCAGTCCAGTCCTCGACCTCCTATGAAGTGTATCACAATCTAATCGGTTGGGACGGAAATGGCACAATTTACCCAACCACTGATTCGACCCCGTACGACTTGCCAGCCAAGGGATCGTTCGCTTTTCAGACCGCCGATAACTCTAGTCTTGGACCGGGCTCCGGCGCCGGCGAGGTGAATACGAACCTGCTGAACGTGACTGACACCTCTGGCGAGGTTCCCATGTATGGAGACTTCGGCGGTGACGACGGTCCGTTTCTAGTCTGGCTTTACGTCGCTGCCGAGGGAGGTGCGAGCCAATTCGATGTGTTTCCCGACGGATGCAATGACCCCGCCAATGAATTTCAAGCATACGGAATCGATGTGGCGGTCACGCCAAACGGCCTTCCGAGCACTTCGACAAATGCGTTTCTGGACGGCAACAACACCGGTTTCAATACGACGAAGGGGAACCT
>DATJUJ010000034.1:0-64584 GCA_035502475.1 Thermoplasmata archaeon | reverse complement strand
CGCTCTGATTGACGGCGAGGAGGTAGAGGGTCGGAACGCCGTCGGCGACGGCCGTCGCGACCTGGGGGAGGGTGTAGGAGTACCCTTGGGCCGGTGACTGCAGGATGTCCGGGTCCGGGTAGAGCCCCGGATCCACGAGATACGGGTAGAAGGTGTTGGTGGGGGTCGCCAGGGAGTTGGTCGCCGTCGAGAGGTTGGAAGCGTCGGTCTCGGAGTGAAGGACGTTGAGGTCGGAAGGCACGACCATCAAGAGGCCGGCGAAGAGCGCGACCGCGACGGTCAGAGCGGCGACGCCCGGACGATGGCCCCGGAGGGACCGGGACCGGAGAGGGATCGGCCTAGTCGACCCGCTCCGCGCGACCGGGTCCCGTCCCTCGGCCATGGCTCCTCGCGAGGGCGTTCCGCGGAGCGGTACCCGGTGTGACCGAGCCGCGGGGTGAGCGATCGTAGGCGCGAGTCCTCCTCGACCACGCCACGTGACTCATCAGCGTGGGGCAAGTTGTGGAGCACTATAAAGTGTCCGATGCGTGTTGGACTTCGTCGGTTGAAGTTGCCCCTCCAAGCGCGGACCCCCGTGGCCTAGAACCGACGCATCCACCGTACGCCCCTGTCGCGCTCCCACTGCTGGGGCACCGAATCGGCGAGCGTTTGCACGACCTCAAGGGCGATCTCCGGGGTCCCACTGTTCCCGGGTATGCCGTGCATCACGCGCGCGACGCCCCGCGCCACTTCGAGGGGGGTCCCGACCCCGGTCGCCAACCGAAATCGTGACCCGAGGACCGGGGCCAGCCGACGGAGGAACCAGCTCCGCTCCCATCGGCCGACCGCCTCGTGGCGTTCCGCGAGCTCGGCGGGGTGGCCCCTCGGATCCCCCGAGACTCGGCGCCGGCGGGTCCGCGCATCGGTGACCAGATAGACGGTGAGATCCGGCATGCCCCAGCGTCCGTCCGACGCCCAGGCCCTAACCGTCCGGAGCAGCGGAGGGAGCACCCGAGCGGGAGCGAATTTCCGCGCGACGAGCCCCGAGGTGTAGGCCATCGGCCCGAGGAACCCGGTGTCTGCCACGACGAGTCGACCCCGATCTGCGAGCCTGCGCGCCTCCTGGTATCGACGCCCCTCCTCGACGAGGAGGTCGGTCTCGAGCCGGAGCAGTTCCGACGGGGAGCGGAAGGAGAGCGAGGGGGCGCGTCCTAGCCGTTGCCACGCCTCCGCGACGACCCAGCCACCCAGCCGCTGGGCGACCAGCGTGCTCGCGGTGGTCTTTCCGCTACCGGACGCACCCTCGAGGGCGACGATCGCTCCGCGGGATCGGGAGGCGGGGGTCATCGTGCCCCGGACGAGACCCGGAGCAAAACGCTCGCTCCTGTCCCCGGCTCGCGGCTTTTATCGCCCCACCGGCTTGCCGCGCCGTGGCCGAGGGCAGCGTCGGCACGGCGCCGCGGCGCCCGCGGTTCGACGCGCGCGTGCTCGAAACGGGCTCCCTCGCGGAGGTCGCCCGCGCGGTCGAGGCGACCGCCAGCGACCCCGAGGGCGTCGGCATCATGGCCCGCAAGGGGCGGACCTACCTCGTCCGGCTCGAGCACGTGTCGCTGAAGGCCTCGCCGCTGCTCAAGCAGGAGCTGCTCTCGGTCGGCGGGGACGCCTCGCACGCGCGCGGGATCGCCGACCACTCGCTCTCGGAGAGCCCGGCCCTGCTGATCGCGACCTGGGGCCAGTACCAGCGGCTGCTGCCGAAACTGCGGCGGCAGCCGTTCCGTCTCGCCGAGGTCGCCGACGCGATCGACCGCGCCCTCCGGGCCTACACCCGGACGGGGCCCCGCACGGTCCCGGGCGCGCACCGCGCTCTCACGCTCGGCGATCGGCCCCGCGTGATGGGGGTCGTCAACGTGACCCCGGACTCGTTCTTCGAAGGCAGCCGGGTCCCGACGACCGAGGAGGCCGTTCGGCGCGCCGTCGCGTTGGCCGCCGAGGGGGCAGACGTGATCGACGTGGGCGGGGAGTCGACGCGACCGGGCGCGCGACCGGTGACGCCCGACGCGGAGTGGTCCCGGGTCGGCCCCGTGCTCGACGCCCTGTGCGGCCGGCTCGAGGTGCCGATCTCGATCGACACCCGGCACGCGGAGGTCGCCTCCCGTGCCGTGGACGCCGGCGCCGATCTGATCAACGACGTCGAGGGCCTGCGCGCGGAGGCGATGCGTCGGGTCGTCGCCGGGACCGGGGCGGCCGCGATCGCGATGCACCTGCGCGGCGAGCCCGCCACGATGCAGCAGGACCTCGTCTACGCGGACCTGCGGGGGGAGGTCTACCACGCGCTCGCGGAGGCGACGGCGCGGGCGGTCGCGGACGGCGTCGCGCCGGAGCGGCTGCTCGTCGACCCGGGGATCGGGTTCGGGAAGTCCGCCGAGCAGAGCCTGGAGCTGCTCGTCCACGCCGGGGAGTTCCGGAGCCTGGGGTACCCGGTCGTCGTCGGGGCCTCCCGGAAGTCGTTCCTGGGGGCGCTCGGGGGCGGCGAGACCCCGGCGGACCGCTTGGCGGCGGGGATCGCGGCCGCCGTCCTGGCGGCCGAGCGGGGCGTGGAGCTCGTGCGCACCCACGACGTCGCGGAGACGGTGCGGGCCCTGCGCCTGGTCGCCGCCGGCCGTCGTCTCGCGGACCGGCCGCCCGCGACCCCGCAGGGGGTCGAGGCGCTCCGCCCCGGGGCGCCGGAGTAGGGCCGGGGTCGACGGGGTCAGCCGGGCGGCGGGCCGAAGAACTCGAGCCAGTTCCCGTCCGGGTCCTTCGTGTAGACGAGGTTCTCGTGCGCCTCGCGGATGCGGGCGACGATCGGAAGCTTCCAGCGCCGGAGCTGCGCCTCCCATGCCTCGACGTCCGAGACGCGGAAACCGAAGTGGTCGAACTCGGTGCCGCGCCGGAACGGTTCGAAGTACCGGTTCGCGGCCGGGTAGTAGTTGAGCTCGAGGCGCTGGCCGGCCCCGGGGAAGGCGAGGTGGACCCAGGTCCCCCCGTGCCCCATGCGACCTCGCCGGTGGAGTCGGAACCCGAGGCGCCGGTAGAAGCGCAGGGACCGGGCGAGGTCCCGGACGCGGATCCCGCTGTAGATCAGCTCGACCTTCACGCGCGGCACGCCAGCGACGAAGGGAGGGGAAGCATAGGGTTTCCGGGTCCGAAGGGGTCCGCTACTCCGCGTCCTCGCGCGGCGTCCCGTCGTCGGCGACCTCGGCCTCAAAGACGAGCGAGCCCACGTAGTCGCACTTCTGGCAGTGGTAGACCTGGCCCATGATCATCCCGGCGACGGGCGTGATCTGCGACGAGCGGCACTGGGGGCAGAGGAGGATCCGCTTACCCCGCTTCGGGCGGTGACGCATCGTCTCCCTCGTCGTCGTCTTCGCCCTCGTCCTCCGCGTCGTCGGAGGGCGCCTCACCGTCCTCGTCCTCGGGCCCCTCCTCCGGCGCCTCGGGCTCGTCCGGAGCCCCCGGTCCCTCGTCGGGCCCGGGCGGAGCCTCGGGCGGTGCGCCGGGGGCGGCGGCGTCGGCCGCGTCGCCCGGCGCGATCTCGAGCGCGACCGCGTCCCGGACCTCGTCTCCCGGGTCGAGCCGGATCACGCGGACGCCGAGGGTGTTGCGGGCCTGGGAACGGATCCCCCGCACGGCCATGCGGATCGTGATGCCGTGCTGGGTCGTGACGAGCACCTCGGAGGAGTCGGTCGTCGGGAGGACAGCGACCACCGAGCCGTTGCGGCCGCCGGTCCGGATCGTCCGGACCCCCTTCGCGCCGCGGCGGGTGCGCCGGTAGTCGTCGGTCGGGCTCCGCTTCCCGTAGCCGGTGGAGGTGAGCGTGAGCAGGGCGGGGAACGCCGCGCTGACGGGCGACATCGCGACGACCCGGTCGCCCTTCTCGCCGGAGAGTCGGACGCCGATGACCCCGTACGTCGCGCGGCCCATGGGGCGGACCTCGGCGAGCGGGAACCGGACCAGCTGGCCCGCCTGGGTCGCGAGGAGGATCTCGGTCGCCTCGTCGTCGACGAGCGCGATGTTCACGAGCTCGTCGCCCTCCTCGAGCAGGACCGCCTGGATGCCGCTCGTACGGATGTTCTGGAACTGGTCGAGCTGCGTGCGCTTCACGAGGCCCCGGCGGGTCGCGAACAGGAGCGCGCCGCTCCCCTCGAGGTCGTGGAGCGGGAGGAGCGTCTGGATCCGCTCGCCGTCCTTGAGCTTCGGCAGGAGGTTGATGATCGCCTTGCCCTTCGAGTGCCGGCTCCCCTCGGGCAGCTCGTAGGCCTTGAGGACGTAGACGCGACCGAGGTTGGTGAAGAAGAGGACGTTGTCGTGCGTGCGCGTGACGAACGTGCGCGTGACGATGTCCTCCTCCTTCGTCGCCATCTGCACCAGGCCGCGGCCGCCCCGGCGCTGGCGCCGGTACTGGTCGAGCGGCAGGCGCTTGATGTAGCCGTCCCGGGTGACGAGGACGACGACGTCCGCGTCCGGGATCAGGTCCTCGAGCGTCCGTTCGGTGAACGCGGGGACGATCCGGGTCCGCCGCGCGTCCCCGATCCGGGCCTTCAGGTCCGCGAGCTCGTCCGCGATGAGCCGGTCGAGCCGCTCGGGCGACGCGAGGATCGCCCGCAGCTCCTGAGCGAGCGCCTCCTTCTCGTTCTTCTCCTTCTCGACCGCCTCGCGCTCGAGCGCCGTGAGCCGCGCGAGGCGCATGTCGAGGATCGCCTTCGCCTGCTCGCTCGACAGGAGGAACTTCCCCATGAGGCTCGTCTCCGCGGTGGGGACGTCGCGCGAGCGGCGGATGATCCGGATCACCTCGTCGATGTGGTCGATCGCGGTCAGGAACCCTTCGAGGAGATGGAGCCGCTCCTCCGTCTTCTGGAGGTCGAACGTCGTGCGTCGGGTGAGCGTCGTGCGCCGGTGCGCGAGGTGGAGGGCGAGGAGCTCCCGGAGCGGCAGGACCTTGGGACGCCCCTCGACGAGGCAGAGATTGATCACGCCGAAGCTCGTCTCGAGCGGGGTGTGCTCGTAGAGCCGGTTGAGGACGATCTCGCTCGGCGCGTCGCGCCGCAGCTCGAGCACGACGCTGGTGCCGTGCCGGTCCGACTCGTCGCGCAGATCGGTGATGCCGTCGATCCGCTTCGACTTCACGAGGTCGGCGATCAGCTGGAGAAGGGTCGTCTTGTTGACCTCGTACGGGATCTCGGTGATCACGATCTCGTCGCGCCCGTCCCGCTCCCGGATCTCGGCGGTCCCGCGGAGGTGGACGGTGCCGCGGCCGGTCTCGTACGCCTCCCGGATCCCCTCGGACGAGAGGTAGCCGCCCGTGGGAAAGTCGGGACCGGGCAGGACCTTCAGGATCTCGTCGAGCGACGCGTCGGGCGAACGGAGCAGCAGGAGGAGCGCGTCCGCGACCTCGGGCAGGTTGTGCGGCGGCATGTTCGTCGCCATGCCGACCGCGATCCCGCTCGACCCGTTCACGAGCAGGTTCGGGACCTTCGAGGGGAGGACGACGGGCTCCTTGAGCGTCCCGTCGAAGTTGTCGGTCCAGTCGACCGTGTCCTTCTCGATGTCGACGAGCATCTCCTCGGCGACGGCGGACAGGCGCGCCTCGGTGTACCGCATCGCCGCCGGCGAGTCGCCGTCGATCGATCCGAAGTTCCCCTGCCCGTCGATCAGCGGGTAGCGGAGGCTGAACGGCTGGGCCATCCGGACGAGCGCGTCGTAGACCGCGAGGTCGCCGTGGGGGTGGTACTTCCCGAGGACCTCCCCGACCGTGCGCGCCGACTTCCGGTAGGCGCGGTCGTGGGTCGCCCCGGACTCCCACATCGACCAGAGGATGCGGTGGTGGACCGGCTTCAGCCCGTCGCGTCCGTCGGGCAGGGCGCGCCCGACGATGACGCTCATCGCGTAATCGATGTACGAGCGGTGCATCTCCTGCTCGAGCGTCCGGTCGTGGATCCGGTCGGTGACGGGCGGGTCGGCGGCCGGGGGAGTCCCGCTCATGCGAACCCCGGGCGGCCGGCGAGCTGGTCTACGAGGACCCGGTCCGCGGCGTCGAGGAAGGCGGGCCGGCGGCCCGGCGGGATCGTCGCGCCGCTCGCGACCCGGTGCCCGCCCCCCTCGCCCTGGACCGACGCCGCGGCGGTGCGGCAGGCGAGCGCGAGGTCGAGCCCGTTCGCCACCTGGCGCAGCGTCCCCCGGGCGCTTACCTTGGTCGGCTCGCCCTCGTGCTCCGAGAAGACGAAGACGGGGCGGTCCGGAGGGAGCAGATAGTTCATCGCGAGCCCGGCCTGCGTTCCTGCGAGGGTGGTCTCGGGGCTCTCGAACCAGCGCAGGGCGCGCCCGTCGTGGACCCCACCGTCCTCTACGCGTCGAAGCCCTTTGAGGATGCCTCTCCGCCAGTCGCGCTCGGCGGTCCGGGCCCGCGCGAGCGCCCCCGCATCCCCGAGCGCGAGCGCGACCCCGACGCCCGGGAGGCCGGCGCGCCCGCTCGCGTTCTGGAGGTTCGAGAGCTCCTCCGCGTCCATCCCCCACGACGGGAGGTACCAGCGCGGCTCGTCGAGGATCGCCACGAACTCGGGGAGGACGTGCGCCTCTGCGAGCCGGCGCTTGAGCGCGGTGACGAGCCGATCGCGCGCCGCGTCGGACAGCGCCGGCACCGGCTGGGCGGGATCGATCGAGAGGCTGCCGAGGAACGCGTCCACCGCCGCCCGACGGCCGGAGAGGCCCGGGACGAACGGGTCGATGCTCTCCTCGAGCGCCGAGCCGACGTCGGCCCCGAACAGCGCGACGCCGGGCCGGGAGACCACGAGGGAGCGCCGGACCGCCTCGGCGACGAGGAGGGCCGAGAGTCCCCGGAAGCCGCCGACGTGCTGTCGGTCGCCGATCGCCCCGGAGAGCCCCCACGGGGCGTTGTCCCAGTTGATCGGGTCGAGGAAGACCGTGTAGAGCCAGGTGAGGGTCGAGGCGCACAGCTCGCTCATCCCATCGACGCCCCAGTCGAGCGGGTTCACGAACGCGACGTGGCCGGGAAGCTCGGGCGGCGTCGGTACCCCGGGGTACTTGTGGTGGTCGAGCACCACGACCGGGTGCGGGTGCTGGGCGAAGAGCTCGAGCCAGCTCGCGCCCGTGTCGACGACCAGGACCGGCCCGGCCGTCGCGCGGAGGAGCGCCTCCATCCGGTCGCGCTCGACCCCGACGAGCGGCGTCGCCTGGGCCGGGTAGCCCAGGCGCGCGAACGCGCGCAGCGCGCTCGACGCGGAGGCGATGCCGTCCGCGTCGTAGTGGTAGATCACCCGCCAGCGGCGGGGGTGGCCAAGCAGCAGCGCGCGGGCGCGCTCGAACTCGGTCCCGTACCGTGGATCCGCGACGAATCCGTCGGGACCCGAGGGCATCACTCCACCTGGAGCGCGGCGCCGGCCGCCGAGTAGCGCCAGCTCTCCGGGATCCGGTGGTGCTGCCGATAGTAGCGGGCGAGGCGGCGGATGCGCGACTCCATCAGCGTGAGGCCCCGCCGGTTCGCGAGGTCCTTCGGGTGCGCGTCCAGGTGGTGCTGCAGGTGGACGACGCGCTTGAGGAGCGCCTGGAGGTCGTCCGGGATCTCGGGCTTCGCGCCGTGCTCGGCGAGGAGCGCGCCGAGGCGTTTGCCCGTCACCGCGCGCGTAGACGGGACGCCGTAGCCGTCGCGCAGCGTCTGGCCGATCCGGGCCGCGAGGAGGCCCGACTTCGACATCTGAACCGCCTGGGTGACGATCTCCTCGGTCGTGGCCGTGACCCACTCCGGCTTGGTCAGGGGGTACGGGCGGTGGGAACCGGCCCGGCCCTTATGCCCGGAGTGGATGCGCGACATGGGGATGCGGCCACATCGGTTCGCTACTTAAAAGTTCAGGCGGCGGAGCCGGTCGCCGGGGGCGGGCGTCCCGTCAGGCGATCCGGTCGGACTTCTGGAGGGCGTCGATCAGGAACTGCTTGCCGGTCGCGGTGATGCGGTAGCGGGCCTTCGGGGCGGCGGCGCTGCGGCCGCCCCAGGCCCCGGCCGCCTCCGCCTCGACGAAGGCGTTGCGGACCAGCAGGCCGAGCGCGAGGGCGACCTTCACCTGCCCGTCCTCGACGGCGGGGAGCTTCCGCAGGATGCGCTCGAGGTCGGCGAGCGTCAGGCTCTGGTCGCGCTCCCGGCCCTCGTGGACCGACTCGGCGCGGTTGAGCTGCTGAAGGATGGCGACGAGCGTCGACCGGACGGGATCGGGTGCCTCCCCGGTCGGCATGCGCCCTTCCACTACGCGAGCTTCCTCTACTTAAAAGCGGGCGAGCGGCGGGGCGGGATCACTCGATCCGGTCGACCTTCTGGAGGCGTTGCAGCAGGTACTCCTTGCCCCGGGACGTCACGACGTACCGGGGGCCCACGACGCGGCCGCGTTCCCACGCGTACTCGGAGTCCGCGAGCACGGCGGCGAACCGGTTGCCGACGAGCACGGCGAGCGCCCGCTCGACGTCGGGCGAGGTGATGTTGGGATACGGGCCCTTCGCGAGCAGGTGGACGACCTCGCTCAGCTCGTAGCCGTTCACGTCGCGGTGCTCCTCCTCGGCGCGGTTGAGGAACTTCAGCACCTCGATCATCTCCTCGCGGAGCTCGCGGGCGGCCTCCTGCGGGGTCTCGGGCATCGGAGAGGGGAAGGCATCCCCTCCATAGTCCTTCCGCGTCCATCGGAAGCCGCCGGTCCCCCGCGTCCTTTTAGAGGGGGCGGAGTGGTACGGAGGCGTCGATGGCGTGTACCTGCCGCAATCCGGCCCGGTGCCCGATCTGCAACACGCCGGTCCGGGTCCCGCTCACCAACCTCGAGAACGCGGCCGGCGGCGCGATCCTCGTCGACCGGTTCGCGCGCCGCGACTCGTCGACGTCGCGCGAGGGCCTCCGGAGCCTGATCCAGGGGTGGGCGAGCTGTCCGGCGTGCGGCCACACGATCCACTTCGAGCACTCCCGCTCCTGCGTCGCCGACGCGTTGGCCGCCGCCGGCGTGCCCCTCGGCGAACGCGAGTCGATCCTCGCCAAGATCACGTTCCCGGAAGGGTAGCGGCGGCCGGAACCCGATGCCCGACGAGGAGTTCGTCGTCACGCCGTACGAGGTGAAGGGCCGGGTCGACTACGACCGGCTCCGCGAGCAGTTCGGCACCCAGGCGCTCACCCCCGACCTCCTTGCGAAGCTGCACCACATCGCCGGCGCCGACCTCCCCCCGCTCCTCACGCGGGGGATCTACTACTCGCACCGGGACTTGGGGCCCCTCCTGGACGGGTTCGCGCACGGGAAGCCGTTCTTCGTCTACTCCGGACGCGGGCCGTCCGGCCCGCTCCACACGTCGCACCTCGTCCAGTTCGACCTGTGCCTCTGGCTGCAGCGGCGGCTCGGCGTGCCGATGTACATCCAGATCACGGACGACGAGAAGTACTGGGCCCGCGCGGGCCTTTCCCGCGAGCAGACGGCGCACTGGGGGCTCGAGAACCTCTACGACATCCTCGCGCTCGGCTTCGATCCCAAGCGGACGCACGTCTTCTTCGACTCCCGGTCGATCGCCGCGCTCTACCCGCTCGCGATCCGGGTCGCGCGGAAGATCCCGTACTCCACGGTGAAGGCGGTCTTTGGCTTCGAGCCGAGCGCGAACATCGGGCTCGTCTTCTTCACGGCGCTCCAGACGGTCCCCGCGTTCTGGCCGTCGTGGGCGGAGGGCCGCAGCGTCCCGTGCCTCATCCCGTGCGGCATCGACCAGGACCCGCACTTCCGCGTGACGCGGGACATCGCGGAGGGGCTGGGCTACCCGAAGCCGGCGCTCCTCCACTCCCGGATGGTCCCGGGACTCCTCGGGGAGGCGGCGATGTCGACGAGCGCGAACGCGGCGGACAACGCGCTGTTCCTCAACGACCCGCCGGCGACGGTCGAACGGAAGGTCCGCCACGCGTTCACGGGGGGACGGGCGACCGTCGAGGAGCAGCGCCGCATCGGCGCCGTGCCCGAGATCTGCTCGGTCTGGGCGCTCTGGCGGACCCGGTTCGCGGAGTCGGACGCCCAGTTCGAGGAGGTCACCCGGCAGTGCCGGTCCGGCGAGCTCCTGTGCGGCGACTGCAAGTCCCAGCTCCTCGAGCGGGTGCACGCGTTCTACGCGCAGCACGCGATCGCCCGCGAGAAGGCGAAGACGTGGGCCGAGTCGGCGATCGTGACCGAGGCGCCGAAGCCGCTCTGAAGGGCGCTAGCCGACCTCGGGCCGGGGGTCCCGGGCCGGGCGCCCCGTCGGGGGCCCGGTCGGCTCGTCGGGCGGGAGCTCCGCTTCGGGGCCCCCTTCCACGACGGTGAGCAGCCGCAGCATCGGACGGAACAGGGAGTGCCCGGCCCGCTCGGGGTCGAGCGTGTACGCCCGTTCGTACGCCGCCACCGCCTCCTCCTCCTCGCCGAGGCTCAGCAGCGAGAGGGCGAGCTCCAGCCAGCTCTTCGCCTCGCGGCTCCCTTCGCGCACGCCCCCCTCGTCGAGGTGGTCGTCGTCGGGCGCCGGCCCGCCCCGCTCGGGGCCGGCGGGAGCCGGGGGCACCTCCCGGGAGAGGACCAGCGCGCGCTCGAAGGCGACGGACGCGCCCGCCTCGTCGCCCGACTCCGCGAGCGCGACCCCCAACCGGTGCCAGGCGACCATGTCGTCCGGCACGAGGCCCACGGCGTGCCGGTAGGCGGTCGCGGCGTCCCGCCACTCCTCCCGGAGCGAGCGGGCGACGCCGAGATGGAACCACGCCTCCCCGTTGGCGGGCTGGAGCCCGATCGCCCGGGCGAGCGCCGCCTCCGCGTCCGCGCTCTGGCCGAGGTGGGCGAGGCAGATCCCGTAGTACGACCACGCCCGCCCGTCGGCGGGCTCGTCCCGGAGCACGTCCCGGAACGCCTTCGCCGCGTTCTCGTAGTCCTGGCGCAGGAAGTAGTGGACCCCGAGATCGTAGCGCGGGTGCACGGACGAGTACCGGAGCGCGGGGACCGCGGGCCGGGGCAAAAGGCTGACGCCGGAGGCGCATCCCCTCGAGCGGGACGCCCCGGCGGCGCCCCGACGCGCTACGGCGACGCACACGGACGGGCTTATATCCCCCCGCGCTCCCTTCGGGACCGAGGAGTCCCAGCGCCTAGCCCGCATCGAGCGTCCCGCCCGTCCCCCTTTTGCGACGAGTGTCCGCACGACTGGTATCGGCCGAGGATCCCTCACGACAACACAACGCGGAACGCGGAGCGAAAGAGGCGACCCAACATGGTGGACAAACCCCTGACGAAAGTGCGAGACCTGACGCCGAACTCGAAGCAAGTGAACGTCCTGGCCAAGGTGCTCTCCGTCGGAGAGCCGAAAGAGGTCATGGGCAAGTTCGGCGACCCGAGGAAGGTGTGCGAGGCGGTCGTCGGCGACGACACCGCCACGATCACCCTCTCCCTGTGGAACGAGCAGATCGGGACGATCGCGAAGGATGAGGTCATCCTCATCGACAACGGCTACGTCTCCCTGGTGCGCGGCCACATGCGGCTCAACGTGGGCCGCTACGGCAACCTGTCGAAGTCGACCGAGTCGATCGGCGAGATCAATCAGTCGCTCGACATGAGCCAGCAGGAGTTCGAGAACGAGCGGCGCTCGTTCGGCGGTGGCGGATACCGTGACCGCGGCTCCGGTGGCTACGGCGGCGGCGGCCGGTACTCCGGCGGCGGCAGCGGGGGCGGCGGCGGCGGTGGGGGCGGTCAGGGCCGGGAACGGTCCGACAGCTACAAGCGCTACTGATCCGGACCCCCGGACCTCGCGCGAACCCTTTCCCGCCCCGCCTCCGGGCGGGGCGCCTCGGCCCGGCGCCCGAACTGGTTTAAATAGCCCGGGCCGTCTCGCCCGCCGATATGGCCGACGACCCCCGGCAGCTCACGCTCTACGTCCAGTCGAAGAAGGCGGTCACCTCGTTCTACCGCGCCCCCGTCGGCCCCGGCGGCTCGAACTACGCCGGGATCGGCATCGGCTCGGTGCCGGCCGCGCCGACGAGCCCGGACGAGGCCCCGGGCGTCTCGGACTCGTCCGTTCACTTCCTCTCCGACGACCAGGCGCGGTGCGTCGCGGTCACGGAGGAGATCGCCGCCCAGCGCGGCTACCGCGTGAACGTCGTCGACATCGAGAAGGTCGGCCGGATCGAGCGCCTGATCGCGGAGCACCTCAAGGGCGTGCAGCGGTTCCCCGTCCTCATCACCCCGCGGGGTGCCCGGCTCGAGGGGGTCCCCGAGTTCACGCCCGTGAAGCTCGCCGAGCTCATGCCGGCGGAGTTGAAGGCCGTGCGCGCCTTCACCTACCTCAAGGTACGGGGCGGCGACCTCGACCGGATCCGGCAGATCCTCGAGACCCTCACGCCCGTGAAGGAGCTCCACTTCCTCACGGGCGACTGGGACATCCTGGTCGTCCTCGAGTTCCCGACCGCGGGCTCGAACAAGCGGACGGTCCTCGACTTCGTGACGGAGCGGATCCGGGGGATCCCCGAGGTGCTCGACACCTCGACGGTCGTCCCCGAGTACACGCTCACCAAGTTCCCGCTGTTCTGAGCGGGTCCCCTTCGGCTAGCGGCGCGTCCGCCGTCGGCGCGCGCGCCGCGGGTGGAGCGGGAGGTCCCGGGGCTTCGCCGGCACGCGTTCCGGTCCGCCGGGCTCGGGCGTCCCGTAGAGCGCGTCGACCGTGAGCGGGTGGTCCTCGAGCCAGATCACCCCGTCGACGTAGGCGGCGAACGCCTCCAGGCTCGTGAACAGGGGGATCGCGAGCTCGACCGCCCGGCGCCGAAGGACGTACTCGTCCTCCAGCATCCGCTCGAACTTCTCCTGCGTCAGCGAGAGCGGGACGTTGAGCAGCAGGTCGATCTCGTCGCGGTCGAGCGCCTCGAGCACGTTCGGGTGCCGGTCCGGCTCCGAGACCTTGTGGAGGATGCGGACCCCGCGGAAGCCGCGGGCGGCGAGGAACGCCCCGGTGTCCTCCGTCGCGGCGATGCGCAGGCCGTGGTCCTGGAGCCGTCGGGCGACCGGGAGCAGCGCCTCCTTGAGCGCGGGCCCGCCGACCGAGAGGAACACCGTCCCCCGCTTCGGCACTAAGCGGACGCCGGTCGCGACCAGCGCCTTGACGAGCGCGTCCGAGAACGTGGGCCCGAAGCAGGCGACCTCGCCGGTCGATTGCATCTCGACGCCGAGGAGCGGGTCCGAGCCCGCCAGCTGGAGGAACGAGAACTGCGGCACCTTGACGCCCCAGCGGCCCCGCGGCAGCCGGGCGACCCCCTCCCGCTCGATCGGGCGGCCGAGCATCGCCCGGGCCGCCTCGCGGAGGAGCGGCACGCCCGTCGCCTTGGCGAGGAACGGCAGCGACCGGCTCGCGCGCAGGTTGAGCTCGATGATCTGGTACGCCGCGTCCTTCACGAGGAACTGGACGTTGAACGGCCCGCGGATCTTGAGGGTCCGGGCGAGCCGGCCGGCCGCCTCGATCAGCTGCGCCTGGACCGCGGGCGGGGTGTGCCGGGGCGGCAGGCAGAAGATCGCGTCGCCCGAGTGGACCCCGGCCCGCTCGACGTGCTCGAGCACGCCGGCGACCAGCACCCGCTCGCCGTCGGAGATGGCGTCGAGCTCGACCTCGTCCGCGCCCTCCACGAACTTCGTGATCACGACCGGGTGCTCCGGCGAGACGCGGGTCGCCTCGGAGAGGAAGCGGGCGAGGTCCGCCCGGCCGGCGATCACCCGCATCGCCTGGCCCGACAGCACGTAGGACGGGCGCACGAGGACCGGGTAGCCGACCTCGTCCGCGAACTCCGACGCCGCCTCGACCGTCGTGAACGCCCGCCAGGCGGGCTGCGGGATCTCGAGCCGCTCCAGGAGGCGCGCGAACTCGGCGCGGTTCTCGGCGGTGTCGATCGAGCGCGACGCCGTCCCGAGGATCGGGATGCCGAAGAGGTCGAGCAGCGGCGTCAGGTTCTGGGCGAGCTGGCTCCCGACGCACGTCACCACGCCCCGGAACGACTCGAACTCGGCGATGTCCCGGACCCGCTCGAGCGTGATCTCCTCGAAGTAGAGCCGGTCGGAGCGGTCGTAGTCCGTGGAGACCGTCTCGGGGTTCGAGTTGAGCACGGCGACGCCGGGGACCCCCTCGGCCTTCAGCCCGTCGGCGAGGTTCATCGTCGACCAGTCGAACTCGACGCTCGAGCCGATGCGGTAGGGGCCCGCGCCGACGACCAGCACCGAGCCGGGCGGCATCGGCGCGACGTCGTCGGCGTCCGCGCGGTACGTGAGGTAGAGGTAGTTCGTGCGCGCCGGCCACTCGCCGGCGAGCGTGTCGATCATGCGGATGCGCGGCCGGATCCCCGCGGCGAGGCGGCGGCGGCGCACCTCCTCCTCGTCGAGCCGCGCCGCCCGGCCGACCGCCCGGTCCGAGAAGCCGAGCTCCTTGGCCCGGGCGAGGAGCGCCGGGGCGACGTCGCCGGGCGGCGCGGCCGAGAGCGCCCGGTGGGCGGTGTCGATCTCCGCGAGGCAGTCGACGAACCACCGATCGATGAAGGAGACCCGCTCGATCGTCTCGCTGTCGAGGCCGGCCCGGAGCGCCTCGAGGACGCGCTGCAGGATGTCCGGCGTGGGGGCGGCGAGGTCGGCCAGGATCTGGGACGGCTCGCGCACCTCCGTCGGGGGTACGAGGTCGGAGCGCGGGTCGCTCATCCGGACCGCCTTCGAGAGCGCCTCGGGGAACGAGGCGCCGATCCCCATCACCTCCCCGACCGACTTCATCGAGGGACCGAGCCGTCGGTCCGCCCGCGCGAACTTTTCGAGGTCCCAGCGCGGGAGCTTCACGACGACGTAGTCGAGCGCCGGCTCGAAGCAGGCGGTCGTGACGCCGGTCACCCGGTTCTGGAGCTCGGGGAGCGTGTAGCCGAGCGCGAGCTTCGCGGCGACGTACGCGAGCGGGTAGCCGGTCGCCTTGCTCGCGAGCGCGCTCGAGCGGGAGAGCCGCGCGTTGATCTCGATCGCGTAGTACTCCCGGCTCTCGGGGTTGAGGCAGAACTGGATGTTGCACTCCCCGACGATCCCGCAGACCCCGACCGCGCGCAGCGCGGCCTGGCGGAGCATCTGGTATTCCTCGTCGGTGAGCGTCTGGCTGGGGGCGACGACGACGTTGTCGCCGGTGTGGACGCGCATCCCGAGCACGTTCTCCATGTTGCAGACGGTGAGCGTGTTGCCCTTCGCGTCGCGCACGACCTCGTACTCGAGCTGCTTGAACGAGCCGACGTACCGCTCGAGGAGCACCTGGCCGACCGGGCTCGCCCGCAGCCCGCGGCTCACGACCTCCGCGAGCTCGGCGCGGTCGCGCGCCACGCCGCCGCCCTTCCCGCCGAGCGTGTAGGCGACGCGGATCATCACGGGGTAGCCGAGCTCCTCGGCCACGACGAGCGCGTCCGCGTAGGAGTAGACCGCCCGGCTCGGGAGGGTCGGGACCTTGGCGCGGGCCATGGCGCGGACGAACCGGGCCCGGTCCTCGGTCGCCTTGATGCCGGAGAGCGGGGTGCCGAGGACCCGGGTCTGGGTCCGCTTCAGGATCCCCTGGTCGTGGAGCGCGACGCCGCAGTTGAGCGCGGTCTGACCCCCGAACGAGAGCAGGAGCCCGTCGGGACGCTCCGCCTCGAGGATCGGCGCGACGAAGTCGGGGGTGAGCGGCTGGAAGTAGACCCGTCCGTGGCGCGGGGGGTCGGTCTGCAGGGTCGCGATGTTCGGGTTCACCACGACGGCGTAGACGCCCTCCTCATCGAGGGCCTTGAGGCACTGGCTGCCCGAGTAGTCGAACTCGCCGGCCTCGCCGATCTTGAGCGCGCCGCTGCCGAGCAGCACGACCTTCGAGGGCAGCGTGTGGGTCATGCGCGTCGCCTCACCCGCGCGACGAACCGGTCGAACGCGAACGACGCCTCCTGGGGGCCGGGATGGCCCTCGGGGTGGCCCTGCAGCGCGAGCAGGCGGCCGCCGCGGTCCCGGAACCCTTCGAGCGTCCCGTCGTCGGGGTTGGTCGCCCACGGCTCGAGCCCGGAGGCCTTCAGCGACTTGGGATCGACCGCGTAGCCGTGGTTCTCGCTCACGATGAGCGCCCGGCCGTCCGAGAAGTCGATCGTCTTGTTCTGGCCCCGGTGGCCGTACTTGAGCTTGTACGTCGTCGCGCCGCGCGAGAGCGCGAGGAGCTGGTGCCCGAGGCAGATCCCCAGCGTGGGGAGCTCCCGGTTCGCGGGCCGTCCGAGCTCCTCGATCGTCGCCGCGAGGTCGGACGGATCGCCCGGTCCGTTCCCGACGAGCAGCCCGCCGATCCGGCGGCCCTCCCACCGGGTCGGCACCTCGTGGTCGTAGGGCAGGCGCAGGACCGAGACGCCCCGATCGAGGAGCGCCCGGACGATGCTCAGCTTGATGCCGCAGTCGAGGACCGCGACGGTGGGGCCGCCGGGGCGCGCGAGCAGGACGGGGCGCTTCGGCGCGACCTCGGCCATGTAGTTCTCCTCGTCGTACGCGGGCGCTCGTGCGATCGCCTGGGCGAGCTCGTCGTCGGACGGCCGATCGTCCCCGGCGTGCACGTCGAGCACCCCGCGCACGACGCCCCGCGCGCGCAGGTGCTCCGTGAGCCGTCGGGTATCGACGCCCGCGATCCCCCCGACCCCTTCCGCGAGCAGCCAGTCCTCGAGGGACCGGCCGGAGCCCCAGTGGTGCGGCCGCGTGGTGCCGCGCACGAGGACCCCGCGCACCTGAAGCTCGCCGCTCTCGAGGACGGGGAGGCCGTAGTGGTCGGTCGCCCCTGCGGCGGGTACCCCGTAGTTGCCGAGGAGCGGATAGGTGAACGTGAGGATCTGGCCGCGGAACGACGGGTCTGTCAGCGACTCGGGGTAGCCGACCATCCCGGTCGTGAACACGACCTCGCCGACGCGCCGGCCCCTCGGCCCCAGCCCGCGCCCGTCGAGGCGCATGCCGTCCTCGAGCAGCAAGGTCCCCCCCAGCGCGTCGGGATCGGCGCGGGAAGGCACGGTCGTGAAGAACCCGAATCGTCCGAGGAGGCGGGTCGCGCTTAACTTTTGCCGTCGCGTCGGAGCGCGCGGGGCTCCGGCAGGGCCTTCCGACGGTCGCGAGGCATCAAATCCCCCCGCCCGGTGGAGCGGACGTGCCGGGCTTCCCTCGCCTGCGGGAATCGTACGACGTGGTCGTGGTCGGGGGCGGGCACGCCGGCCTGCAGGCGGGGCTCAAGACGGCGCTGCTCGGCCACACCGCCGCGATCGTCGATCGCGGACCCAAGTACTCCCGATCGTACTACGCGCCGCGGATGGACAACATCCCCGGGTTCCCCGAGGGGATCTCCGGCCACAAGCTGCTCGACCTCCAGATCGCCGCCGTGCGCGCGGCCGAGGCGTCGGTCGGCTACTTCACCCCCGCCCGGGCCCAGTCGGTGGTGCGCGAGGGCGATCGGTTCGTGGTGGCCTTCGACTGGCTGAAGCAGCCCCAGACCGCGCGCGGGCGCGCGGTCGTGCTCGCGCTCGGGGTCGTCGACCGGATCCCCGAGGTCGGCGGGGCGATCGACCCGATCTTCCCGTGGGCGAACCAGGCGCTCGTCGACTTCTGCCTGCTCTGCGACGGACACGAGTTCCCCGAGCGCTCGATCGCGGTCATCGGGTCCGACGAGTTCGCCGTCCGCAACGCGCTCGACATCCTCCACTTCCATCCCCGGTCGGTGGAGCTGCTGACCCACGGCGCTTCCCTGCTGGCCGGGGCCCGGCCCGAGGACGCCGCCGCCCTGCGCGCGGCGTTGACGCAGCACGGGATCGGCGTGGTCGAGAGCCCGATGGTCGGCTTCGACGAGATCCGGGAGCACCGCTTCGGGGTCCGGTTCGCGGACGGAAGCCATCGCAGCTACGACCGCGGCTTCTCGGCGCTCGGCTGGTTCGACATGCACCAGGCGATCCCCCGGTCGCTCGGCTGCCGGTTCGACGCCGACGGCTTCGTGGTGACCGACGAGGACTGCCGGGCGATTGCCGACGCGACCGGCGAGCCGATCCCCGGCCTCTACGCCGTGGGGGACCTGAGGAACGGCTGGAACCAGATCCCCGAGGCGTGGGCGACCGCCGAGCGGGCGATCATCCACGCCTACGCGAGCTATCTCTGAGCCGCGCTCAGCGGGCGGCGGTCGGGGGCGGCATCACGTCGAGCTGCCGCGCGAGCTCGCGCAGGTCGGTCGCAACCGCGCTCGCACCGGCGGCCAGGAAGCGGTCCGCGCTCATCGCCGATCCCGCGCTCTCGCTGGGGTCGGGCAGGACGGCGTAGAAGCGGACGTGCGCGGCGACCGCGCACTCGGCGTCGAGGAGGTGGTCGCCCACGTAGACCGCCCGGTCGATCGGGACCTGCATCTCGCGCAAGAGGTGGAGGAGCGACTCGGGGGACGGCTTCGCCGGGCCCTCGGCGCTGCGGCTCCTCAGGTAGCCGAAGTACGGGGCGAGCCCGGTGCGGGCGAGCGCGGCCCGAGCGAACTCCTCCGACGCCCGCGTGAGGAGCCCCAGGCGGAACCCGCGGTCGCCGAGCGCCTTCAGGAGCGGCTCGGCGCCGGGCCGCGCCGTGCTGCGCGGGAGCGCCTCCATCTCGATGGCATCGAGCGTCTTCCGGTACTCGGCCTCGAACCGGAACAGCGTCCCGTCCGGTGCGCCGGAGTTGTGGATCTCGTCCCGGGCCGCCTCGATCGTCTTGTGGATCGGCTGCTCGATCGAGAGGTGGCCCGGCATGACCCCGTAGCGCTCCGCGATCCGGATCACCTCGACCCGCATCCGGCGGAAGTCGTGGTGCGACAGGACGAGCGTGCCGTCGAGGTCGAACGCCACGCCGAGCAGCGGCTCGAGGAAGTGCGGGTTGGGACCGCGGGGCGGCATCTGCCCAGCTCCGAGACTCCGACGGCCGGGAGGGACGATTAAGGGTTTCCGTGCACGCGCACCGCGGCTCGTCGGTCAGCCGGCCCGGTGCGGACGCTCGAGCGTGACGACCGATTCGCGGAGCTCGAAGGAGCGGCGCTGCCCGCTGCGTCGGCTCCGCGCGACCTCGACCGACCGGATCGAGAAGCCGACCGACGCACCGACCCGGGCGAGCAGGAGGTCCCCGGGAACGTACGTGCCCGCGAGCAGCGAGTCGCCAACGACCAGGACGAACCGCCCGCCGGGCTGGAGGGCCCGGTAGACCGAGCGCATCACCGGCACGAGGTCCGCGAAGTACCGGTGCACGACCGCGTGCATGTCGGCGCGCCGGTACGTGCCCTTGCGCGTGACGTTCTGCCGGATCCGGGCCAGGATCGCCGGGAGCCAGGGGTCCGGAGGCCGGGCCGCCTCCACGTAGGGCGCCGTCTCGGACCGGGGGAGGTTGTCGCACGCGACCTCCGCGCTCCGCAGCGCCGCAAGGTCGGCGTACGAGGCGGCGTAGCCGAGCCAGGCGAGGTCGAGCTTGTAGTTCATCACGTAGTCCATCCCGTTCACGTACGGCGGACTCGTCACGGCGAGGGCGACCGAGCCCCGGGGCCACGGGACGCTCCGGGCGTCGCCGGCGACGACCCGGGCGGTGGGGCCCCACCGGGCCCGCTCCTCCGCGACCCGGCCCAGGTCGCCGGTCATGGTCGCGATCGCCTCCGCGAACCGATCGTACGGATCCGGTCCGTCGGTCGGCGGCCGCCGGTCGTAGCCGAGGCAGGGGGAGCGGTGGAGCCGGCTCGAGGGGATCAGGATTTTCCCGAAGGCGAGACGGAGCGCGTCAGCGACCGGCGTGCCCTCGGGAGGCAATGCGTCGCGGAGGCAGGTGAGCGAGGCGAGCGCGCGCGGGGTGAACTGGCGTCGGGTCTCGCGCAGGAACGGCAGGCGACCGGGGGCGCGCCGCCGGGCGCGGGCGACGAGGCGGTCCGCCGAGCGGCCAAGTTCGACCGGGTCGAGCTCGAACTCGGTCTTCACCCGGGCCGCGAGGACCGCGGGGCGCAGGAGCTCGGCGCCCCAGGCCCGCGCGCCGGCCCGCCGGGCCTCGACGAGCGTCGTGCCGCTCCCGGCGAACGGGTCGAGCACGGTCGCCCCGCGCGGCAGCGCCGCGGCCTCGACCACGGCGCGGACGAACTCGGCCGAGTACCCCTGGACGTAGGGCCACCAGCGGTGGATCGGAAGCGCGTCGTTCGCCCGGAACGTGATCGGCCCGGTGTACCGGCCGAGGGCGATCCCGTGCTCCGCGAGGAACCGCTCGGAGAACTCGGCCGGGTCCACAAAATCTTCCCGGCCGTCCAGCCGTTCGAACGCCCGCAGGACCCAGAGCCCCCGCCCGATCCGCAGGACGTCGCCGCGCGCGTGCAGGCGGTCGAGCGCCTCCGCGACCCGGTCGGGGCTCGTCTCGAGCCGGGAGGCCAGTTGTCGGACGGTCGCGCCGAGTCCCCCCGACTCCCCGAGCGCCTCGCAGAGGGGGTCCGCCGCGAGCGCGGTCACGGAGCCGCCCTCCGCGTCCGCGGCCGGCGGGTGGCGAACAGCGGCGACGGCTTCTGCTCGAGCTCGAGCAGCAGGGTGCCGCGCAGACGCGACCGCTCCCCGCGCAGGGCCTCGGCCCACGCGGTCTCCCGGAGGGGCGCCGCGAGCCCGTCCAGCGTGATGTCGAGGTCGTGGAGGCGACCGAGGTCCCGCTGCAGCCGGCGGACCGGCGCGGAGAGCGGACGCGCATCCTCCGGATCGACCGCGTCCAGGAGGTCGGTGATGTGACGGAGTCCCCGCACGCGGATCCGCAGCCGATGCAGGCGGCCCACGCTCGGCTTGCGTCGCGCCGAACGGTGCGCCTTGCGGACGCGCGCCTCGCCCTGCCCCTTCGCCTCGGAGAGGACGGACCGGACGTCGCGCGATCGGTACCGCACGCCCGGGCGTCTCCACTCGGCGCGCACCGCGGAGAACAGCCCCGCCTCCTGCTCCGCGCGCAGGAACGCCCGCAATAGCTCCCGCCCCGTCCGCGCATCGTCGCGGAGCCGGGTCCGGTACCCGGCGAGCCGGACCGCCTCGTCCGGGGGCCAGCGCGCGCCGTCGACCTGCGCCAGGAGATCGATCGAGACGTCCCGGTCCCGGATCCGGCCGACGAGGCGCGCGAGGCGCTTCAGGCGCTGATCGAGCGGGGCAAGGCGCGCGCGGTCCGGGCGCGCGAGGAGCGCCTCCCACACGCCGAGGGCGGTCCGCAGCCGGCGCAGCTCGCGGTGCAGCCGGTGGAGGCTGCCCGCCGTCGGATGCGGGCGGTCGATGACCGCCTGCGCGGCCCCGACGACGGCCGCGAGGATCCGGTCGAGCTCGTCCACGAGGACGGCCGGCGCCATCGGTCGGACGTCCCGGTCGGGGGGCACGGGGACCCCAAGCGGCCCGTCGTAGTAAGCCGTTCGGCTCGGCGACCCCAGCCCTATTAGAGGGCGAACGGACTGACCCCGCGTGGACCGCAGCCGGCTCGCCGAGACCGACCGCGAACGCTCCCGCGCGCGGCCGGCCGCCACGCTCGGCGTCATCGACATGGGGTCCAACACCGCGCGGTTCGTCGCGTTCGAGACGACCCGGGCCGGCACGGTGCGGGCGTTCTTCGAGGCGAAGGATGTCCCCCGGCTCGGCAGCGGCACCGGCGACGACGGGCGGCTCGCGGACGACGCGATCGACCGCGGCGTCCAGACCGTCCGCCGGTTCGCCCGGATCGTGCGCGACCTCGGCCTCCCGCGCACGCTCGCGGTCGCGACCAGCGCGGTCCGCGACGCGCCGAACGGGCCCGACTACGTGCGCCGCGTCGAGCGCCAGACGGGCGTCCTCTTGCGCGTGCTCTCGGGAGGGGAGGAGGCGCACTACGGGTACCTCGGCGTCGCCGGGGCCTGGGCGCTCGAGAACGACCTCGTCTTCGATCTCGGCGGCGGGTCGATGCAGATGATCGACGTCCGTGCGGGCCGCGAACGCAACTCCGTGAGCCTCCCGCTGGGGGTCCTCCGGCTGACCCAGCGGTTCCTGGAGCATGACCCGCCGAAGCACCGGGAACTGGAGGCGCTCCGGGACCACGTGCGGGAGACGCTCGCCTCGGTCCTCGAGGCGTTCGGGCGCACCGCGTACCGGCTCCACGGGATCGGCGGCACCGTGCGCTCGCTGGCCCGGGCCGCGATCGAGATGCGCCAGTACCCGATCGGCCGCGTCCACGGCTATCCGCTCTACGCGAGCGAGATCGAGGCGCTCGCCGAGCTGCTCGGCGAGATGTCGGCCGAGAAGCGCCGCGCGATCCCCGGGATCGGCGGGGACCGCGCGGACGTGGTGCTCGCGGGGATCGTCGTGCTGGAGGAGCTCCTCCGGGCCACCTCGGCGGAGCGGATCGTCGTCTCCGGCACCGGCATCCGCGAGGGGATCGCGCTCGAGGCGATCGGCGCGAAGCTGCCGGCGTCCAGCGCCGAGCTCGCGGAGCGGTCGACCGCGGCGGCGGCCGAGTCGTTCTCGTTCCGGGCCGACCACGGCCTCGAGGTCGCCGAGACGGCGCTCGCGCTGTTCGACCTCCTCGCCGGTCGCTTCGAGTGGGGGCCGAGCGAGCGGCTCGCCCTCGGGGTCGCGGCCCGGATGCACGACGCGGGGACCGCGATCGACCTCTGGCAGCACGCGGTCCATTCCGCCTACCTCATCCGGAACTATCCGATCTGGGGCCTCGACCAGCGCGAGGTCCTGCTCGCGTCGATGATCGCCTACCTGCACGAGGGCGACGATCTCCCGTCCGACTGGAAGCGCGGCTATCAGCCGATCATCGGGGCGGCCGAACTGGACGCGGCGCGGCGGCTCGGCGTCCTGCTCGAGCTCGCGGAGCTCACGGCCGCGGCGAACCCGCGCTTCACCCTGGGGGGCGGAGGGCGGGGCCTGACCGTGGCCTTTTCTGCGCTCGCGGATACGGCCCTGTCCCCCCGATGGCCGGAGAAGATCCGCAAGCCGATGGAACGCGCCCTCGACCTGGAGCTCAAGGTCCGTGAGCCCTGAGCGCCCGCTGCCGAGCCACGGCTACCCCGGCCGCCTCCTCGTCTTCGAGGGGCTCGACGGGAGCGGCAAGTCGACCCAGGCCGCCCTGATCGGCAAGTGGCTCCAGTCGCAGGGGTACCGGGTGTTCTTCACCGAGTGGAACTCGTCGGAGCTGACCGCCGAGACGATCCGGCGCGGCAAGAAGAAGAACCTGCTCACCCCGACCACGTTCAGCCTCCTCCACGCCACCGACTTCGCCGATCGCTTCGAGCGGAAGATCCTCCCCCCGCTGCGCGCCGGCTACGTCGTCGTCTGCGACCGCTACGCGTTCACCGCGTTCGTGCGGGACGCCGCGCGCGGATGCGAACCCGCCTGGGTGCGGAACATCTACTCGTTCGCCCCGCGGCCGGACCGGGTGTTCTACTTCCGGGTGCCCGTCTCGGTCTCCCTCAAGCGGAAGATCGCCTCGCGGCTCAAGATCAACTACTACGAGGCCGGCATGGACCTGGGGCTCTCCGACGACCTCCAGGAGAGCTACGAGCGGTTCCAGACCCGCCTCAAGCACGAGTACGACCGGCTCGCGCGGACGGACGGCTTCACCGTGATCGACGCGACCCGGAACGTGGAAGCGATCCAGCGCGCCCTGCGGACGGAGGTGCGCCCCCTCCTCGCGGGATTCCCGACGGGGGAGCGGCTCATGCATGACGGCTAGGAACTACGGAACGCGCCTTCCGGGCCTCTCCGCCGAGGCGCTCCCGGGACGGCTCATCGTCGTGGAGGGGGCGGACGGCTCCGGTCGCTCGACCGAGGTCGCGATGCTGAAGGAGTGGCTCGAGATCGAGGGCCACGCGGTCGTCGACACGGGCCTCCGCCGCTCCGACCTCGTCAGCGGCGAGATCGACCGCGCGAAGCAGGGCCACACGCTCGGCGCCACGACGATGGCGCTCCTCTACGCGGTCGACTTCGCAGACCAGCTCGAGAACAAGATCGTGCCGGCGCTCGCCGCCGGCTCCACGGTGCTCGCCGACCGGTACATCTACACGCTGATGGCCCGGGCGATCGTCCGCGGCGCCTCGCGGGCGTGGGCCCGGGAGCTCTACGGATTCGCGCTGCGCCCGGACCTCGTCCTCTTCCTCGACGCCCGGCCCGTGATCCTGCTGCACCGGGCGATCGGGAAGTACGGCAGCCTCGACTACTGGGAATCCGGCATGGACCTCTCGCTCTCGCGCGATTTGTTCGAGAGCTTCTTCCTCTACCAGGACCGGCTCTCGAAGGAGTTCGATTGGATGCGCCCGGAGTACGTCTTCCACTGGGTCGACGCGAACCGCGCTCCCGACCAGGTGCACCAGGACGTGGTCGCGCTGGTGGCCCCGCTCTACGGGGCGAAGCCGGTCCCCCGCCCCGGGGCCCGGCCCCCGGCGGGGCGCCCTAGGACCGCAGGGCGACCAGCTGCTTCCGCGTGAGCGCCCAGCGGAGCCGCGCCGCCCCGGGGGCGACCGCGCTCGGGAACTCGACCAGCACCGCCCCCGCCTTCGCCAGCTTCACGATCGGTACGCCGTCGCCGACGAGCGCGAGCCCCGCCAGCTCGGCGAGGGCCGGCTCGTGCCCCACGAGCACGACGCTCCGCCGGGCGCGCGGGAGGGCGTGCAGCCGCTCGAGGATCGCCCCCGCGAGGCGTCCCACCGCGAGCTCCTCCCAGACCTCGGTCGCGACGCGCGTCCCCAGCGCGCCGGCGAGCGCCTCGGTCGTCATCCGGGCCCGGACCGCGGCGCTCGTCGCGACCAGGTCGACCGGACCCGCGGCGCGCACGAGGCCGCGGGCCGCACGGCGGGTCTGGACGATTCCCTTCGCGGAGAGCGGACGCTGCTCGTCCCGCGGCCAGCGCGCGGGGTCCCGGAGCTCCGCGGGGCCGTGGCGGAAGAGGACCACGCGCAGCCGCACCCCGCTCTCCGGCACCTCATGACCCCCGGCGCCCGCGTCGAGCGGAGCGAGGAGAAAACGGCTCGCGGTCCCCTGCCCCTAGGCCGCCAACGGGGCGGCCACGGAGCGGGCGGCCCCCCGGGGCTCGGGGGCCGCGAGCGGCAGCGACCGGTCGAGCACGACCTGCGCGATGTCCTGGGCGTAGGCGATGGTCCGGCCGATCGACTCGAGGATCCGACCGATCGCCGCCGCCGTCGCGGGGGGCATCGTGCCGCCCTCGACCGCCGGCAGGAGCCGGTCCGCGAGCGCCCGGCCCGACGCGAGGAGCGCCTCGCCCATGTCGAGGAGTTCGTTGGCGACGTTCCCGTCGGGCGTCGCGAGCACGCCCTCGAGGTGCTCCATCGCCTGGCGGTGGAACTGCTTCAAGGAGGTGAGCGGACCCGCGGACTGCGGGAGGTCGACGAGCCGGCGGCCGGTCTCCCCCAGCGCGACCGCATGGTCGGCGATCCGCTCGAGGCTGCGGGCGATCGAGAACGGGCCCAGGAGGGCGACGCCGTCGCCGTCCGGCCCGAGCGCCGCGAGGCGCTGGATGTACCAGGCCTCCCGGTCGATCTCGTCGTCCCGCCGCTCCCAGAACGAGTCCTCGCCGAACGGCAGTCGGGCCCAGCTGTCGACCGCCTCGCGATGGAAGTCGACGACGAGCCGACCCATGCGCGCGATCCGCTGGGGCAGCGGCACCCGGTTCTCGAACGCGATGTCGCGCAGCCGGACCACCCCGCCCTCCTCCGACACGATCTCGGGCTGGCGGGTCCGGCGGCAGAACGACCGGATCACCTCGCGGGTGTCGGAACGGACGGTGGGCCGCTCGCGCACGACGAACTCCCGGGCGCCCCCGAGGTAGACGCCGAGGAGTCGGCGAAAGAGATGCTCGGGGGGCTCGCCCCGCCCGACCACGATCGTGGCGACCAGGACGGGGGTGGCCGACCGGGAGGAGGCGCCCCGCCGGCCGCGGCCCGGGGAGGCTCCCGCGCTCGGGCGGGGGGCGGAACGGTCGGGTCGCGTCGTCATCGGTCGGCTCATCGGTGGCAGCACATATATAGAATTTCAATTGAGACTATATTAGAAACTATAGCTATGGGGTAGGGTCGTAGCCGCGCGCCCGGCGTGCGGCACCCCCCGCCCCGCCGGGTGGGGCACCGAAACCTATACCCCTCCGTTCCGGTTCCGGCGTTCCCGTGACGACCGTCGGCGGCCTCGACCGGATGATCCGCGCACGCCACCTCCTGAAGCACCCATTCTACACCGCGTGGTCGCGCGGCGAGGTGTCGCTCCCGACCCTCGGTCGCTACGCCCAGCAGTACTACCAGTTCGAGTCGAACTTCCCCCGGTACGTCGCCGCGACGTACGCCCGCCTGCCGGTCGCGCGGCTGCGCCGCACGTTGCTCGAGAACCTGGTCGACGAGGAGGGGCGTGACCCGACCCATCCCGCGCTCTGGCTCGACTTCGCGGCCGCCCTGGGGGTCTCGCGCCGCGCGGTCGAGGAGGCCCGACCGACCCCCGCGACCCGGCGGCTGCTCCGCACCTACGCGGACGCGACGTTCGGCCGATCCGCGGCCGCGGGCCTGGGCGCCCTCTACGCCTACGAGTCGATCTTCCCCGAGGTCGCCGCCGAGAAATCGCGCGGCCTCCGCGAGCAGTACGGCCTCTCGGATCCGAAGGCGCACGAGTTCTTCCGGGTCCACACGGCCGCGGACGTCGAGCACTCCGCCGCGGAGCGGGCCGTGATGCGTGCGGTCCTCCGCGCGACCCCATCCGAGGCCGCGACGATGGAGCGGCACTGCCGCCGCTCGATCGACGCGTGGTGGGGCTTCCTCGACTCGTTCGTGGTCGGCGGCTAGCGCCCTCGAACCCGCGGCCGGCCCGGCGGCCCGGGCGGGCGTGGGCCGGGACGGATTCGAACCGTCGATCTCCGCGTTGTAAGCGCGGTGTCCTCACCGCTGGACGACCGGCCCCTCGCCGGCCCGAGGAGACTCCTCCCCCAAGGCCGTGTCGGTGGGCGCCCCCGCCCGGTGCCGTACGCGCACCGCGAGCCCGTGCGCGAGCTCGGTCATGAGGCGTCCCGGCAGGGCCGCCTCCCCGACGCCGGCGAGCGTCCCGTCCCGGAGCAGCACGACCGAGTCCCCGGCCCGGATCCCGGGGTCGGCGCCGCGGACGCCCGGGCAGAAGAGGTCCCCGGTGAGGGGGAGCCGGGGGTCCACCGAGACCGCGAGCGGGGGGTCGGGGACGAGCCGTTGGGCGCCCGCGACGGTGAGGTGGAAGAGGCCGCGTTCCTCCCGCAGCGTGGCGAGATCGCGACCCCCGTCGGTGAGCCGTTGGAACCAGGGGCGCCCGGCGAGCCGGAAGGGGGCGGCGCACAGCCGGTCGGCCGCCGCCTCCCCGAACTGGAACGCCGCGACCGCCCGCAGCTCCTCCCGGACGACGGCGAGCGGGCCCCCCGGGACGCCCGGCCCGTCCGCGAGGGCCTCCGCCACGTGGGCGCGCAGCGCGGCGAGCGCCGCCGGGGCCGTGGTCCGGCCGTCGGGGATCGTCCAGCGCGCCGCGTACCGCTCCGGGACGACTTCGCGCAGGAAGGCGTACTCGTCCGGGTCGAGGTGCAGCACGACCGACGTGTAGGCGCCGGTCGCGAGCAGGTGCTCGAGCCCGGCGCCGACCGCCGAGCGCTCGGCCTCCGACCAGTCGCCCGTGACGGGGATGTCGTAGTGGCGCGCCGGCGGCACGTCCTCGAGCTCGCGGGGCACGAGGCCGACCGGCGAGCTCACCGAGACGACGTGGACGCGCTCGAGACGGGGCAGCCCCTCGAGGGCGGAGGCGAAGCGTCGGTGGGAACGCGAGTGGCGGTACGGCTTGGTCTTCGAGCACGGGACCAGCAGCAGGACGGACTTCGAGGGGGGCGGTCGATACCGCTCCCTCAGCCGCGCGCGGAACCGGGCCATCTCCGGGCGTCGGAACGACTCGGCGAGCACGTACGTCCGGGATCCTTCGCCCGTGACCGGGGTCCGCTCCTCGAGGAGGGGCCCGAGGATCCGGTCGGCGTAGCGGAGCATCTCCGCGAGCACGGGCTCGGCCGTGAGCCGGGCCTCCACGAGCTCGCGCAGGCGGCCCGCGCGGGCGGCGGCCCGGGTCTCGGCCATCGCGGCCCGGTACGCCCCGAGCGCGTGGTCCTCCAGCGAACCCTCCCCCGCGCACGCGGGGCAGGCGCACGCCCGCTCCGACCGGGCGATCGCGCCGGGCAACGACCCCAGGGTCGCGTCGAGGTAGGTCCCGTCGGCGGCCGCGAGGAGGCCCTCGGTGGTGTCCGCGAGGTCGACCCCGAGGTAGGCGAGCAGCGGAAGGCGGTGCGGAAGCCCGACCCGGGGCGCCCAGAGGACCGGTCGGCCCCCGAGCCGCTCGCGGACGTCCGCGATCGCGCGCACGAACGGCTCCCCGTCGGCCCAGAGCGCGCGGGCGTTGCCGAGCACCAGGAGCTCGGGCCCGGAGTCGCGGGCCGCGGCGACCCCCTCGGGGGGTATCGGCGGCCGCACGAGGCACGCCCCGGGCCCGACCGGCAGATAGACGCCCGCCGTCCCCGTGATCTCCGGGGCGAGGACCGGCATCTCGAGCTCGAGCGCCGCGGGCCCGTCCGAGAGCACGAGCCGTCGGGTCCCGAGCGGCCCCGCGCGTTCGGAGAGCGCGAGGCCCGGCGCGGAGCCGCCGGCCGGGCGGCTCTCGAGGAGCCCGGGCGTCGCGATCGCGAGCGGACCGATCGCGGCGTGCCCCACGAGGGCGAGCCCTTCCAGCCGCTCGACCGACCGCGCCACGCCTCGCCCCGACGTCCCGTCAGCCGGTCTCGGGGAGCCGGGGGCCCCGGCGCCGGGCGCGGGCGGCCGGTGGGGCCGACGGGAAGAACGCCGCCCACGCCGCGACCAGCTCGGCCCGCTTCTCCGCGCCCGCCTCGGTGCGACCGCGGCGGCCGAACATCGGGTCGTGGGTGTCGCGCACGGTCCTCAGGAACTCCTCGGGTCGCTCGCTCGCCTTCTCGAAGCCGAACAGGATGAGCTCGCGCAGGAAGCTCGAGCGCCCGCGCCATCCGATGCGGCGCCGGACCGCCGGGTTGAGGTGCCGCTTCGCGAGGCGCCAGACCTCGTTGGTCGTCCGGTAGTCGCGAGCCGAGAGCCCGATCATCACCTGCGGCATGGTCCCGGGCCGGGGAGCCGGCCGCACCCTTTTAGCTGTCGGGAGCGGGGCCCGCTCCGCTAGACGCCCATCGGGAGCGCGCCCCACGGCCCGAAGACGGCGACCAGCACGCCCGCGAGGAAGAGGGCGCTCGTCACGAAGTGCCGACGGAACGGTCCGCGGGTCGCCGTCGGGTCCCGGGCGAGCGCCACGTCGCCTCCGGCGGCGACCGCCGCCATGGCGACGAGCGCGAGGAAGTACGGGAGGCGGAGCCCGAGGGCGATCCCGAACAGCGCGAGGAGCCCGAGCGCGACGGCGTGGAGCACCGGCACGAGCGCGACCGAGCGCCGGACCCCCCAGCGGACCGGGATCGAGAAGAGGCCGAGCGCCCGGTCGCTCACGAGGTCGCCCAGGCTGTGGACGGTCTCGAAGGCGGTCCCCCAGGCGAGCAGGCCACCGACCGCGAGGAGGACGGCGAGCGGCAGGGTGCCCGTGACCGCGACGTAGACGGCCGCCGGCGTGATCGCCTCCACGAGGCCGAGGAACGCGGTCGTGAGCGACGAGACCCGCTTCGTGTAGCTGTAGCCGAAGACCAGGGCGAGCGCGACCGGCGCGAGGGCGAAGGCGAGCGGGTTGAGCAGGTAGGCGACGACGACGACGACCGCCCCGCAGGCGGCGGCGATCCCGAGCGCGACCCCGGGCCGCGTCCGGCCGGCGGCGAGGGCCCGGTCGCGGGTCCGGGGGTTCTGCGCGTCGAGGAAGCGGTCCGCCCAGCGGTTGAAGCTGTGGCCCGCGTTGCGGGCGGCGACGAAGGCGATCACGACGAGGACGACGACCGTCCACGACGGCACGCCCTTCGAGGCGAGGACGAGGAAGGCGAGCGCGAACGGCAGGTTGAGGCCCAGGTTCTGGAGTTCCAGGAAGCGGGCCCACTCGGCCGCCCGGCCCCGCGGGGCGGGGTCGGGAGCGCTCACGGGGCCGGCCGGCCGAGGAGGCGGGCGAGCACCGGGTCCTCCCGGATCGTGCGCTCGACCGAGGCGACGACCGCCGGGTCGGAGCGGATCTCCTCCGGCCACGGCCGGGGGAACCCGTCCTCGGGCCCCTTGCGCGTCGCGTCGATCCCGACCTTGGCCCCCTGGTTCGGCTCGGGGTTCGAGATCGACAGCTGGTCGACCGGCCCGTGGACGAGCTCGAAGTCGCGACCCGGGTCGGCCTGGAGCCCCACCCGGTAGAGGACCTCCGAGAGGTCGTGGGGATCGACGTCCGCGTCCACGACGATGAGGTAGCGCACGAACATCATCTGCCCCAGGCCCCAGAGCGCGTGCATCACCTTGCGCGGGTGGGCCGGGTAGCTCTTGCGGATCGCGACGACCGCGACGTTGATGAACAACCCTTCCGCCGGCAGGTGGAGGTCGACGACCTCGGGGAGGACGAGGCGGATCACCGGCCGGAAGATCCGGCCCACGGCCTGCCCGAGGACGCTGTCCTCGGTGGGCGGCTTTCCCGTCACCGTGCCGAGGTAGACGGGCGCGCTCCGCCGCGTGATCGCGGTCACGTGGAAGACGGGGAACGGCTCCGGCGCGGAATAGTAGCCCGTGTGGTCCCCGAACGGCCCCTCGACGAGCCGCTCGGTCGGGTCGACGTACCCCTCGAGCACGATCTCGGCCTGCGCCGGCACCTCGAGGTCGACGGTCTTCGCGGGCGCGAGCTCGACCGGCTCGCCCCGCAGGAAGCTCGCGAAGACGAAGTTCGAGATCCCCTCGGGGACCGGCGCGAGCCCCGAGAAGACGACCGCGGGGTCGGCGCCGACGACGGCACAGACCGGCATGCGCTCGCCGCGCGCCGCCCACTTCCGGTAGTTGCTCGCCCCCACCCGATGCACCTGGAAGTGCATGCCGAGGGTGTCCGGACCGTACTGCTGGAGCCGGTAGATGCCCGCGTGCGCCTCCCCCGTCTCGGGGTCCTTCGTGACGACGACCGGGAACGTCACGGTCCGGCCCCCGTCCTTCGGCCAGCACTTGAGGATCGGGAGCCGATCGAGGTCGACCGTCGGCTCCACGACCTCCTGGACCGGGCCGCTGCGCACCCGCTTCGGGGCGAGCGAGCGGAGCGTGGAGAGCGCCTCGATCGTGCCCGAGAGGTCCCGGATCGCGCCGAGGACGCCCCCGGGGGGCTTGAGGTGGACCAGCCGCTCGATCCGCTCGGCCACCGCGTCGAGGTCCGGGGCCTCGAACGCCCGGGCGATGCGGCGCGGGGAGCCCAGCAGGTTCGTGACGACCGGCATCGCGGCGCCGGTCACGTGCTCGAAGAGGAGCGCGGGGCCGTCGCGGCGCAGGACGCGCTGCGAGATCTCGGTGATCTCGAGGTCGCGCGCGACGGGCCGGCTCACCCGCACGAGATCCCCCTCGCGCTCGAGCGTCGCGAGGAAGTCGCCCAACGATCGGAACGGCACGACCGCCGCCGAACCCTTGCGCTTATTAAACGGGCGGGCGCCGGCGTGAAGGTTCATATCGGAACCCCGGCTCGGACGCTCCCACGGCGATGCAGTCGGTCACGCTCGAGGTGCGCACGGAGGACCTGGCCGCCCTCGGGGTGGTGCCCCCCGGGCTCTTCGACCGGTACGAGGAGATCGAGCTCCTCGAGACGCTGCGCCTGGAACAGGGCTGGCGGCTCCAGCTCCTGCGCGTGCGGCGACGCGGTCCGCTCCGCTCCGCGGCCGAGCTCGAGCGAGAATCCCGCCGCATCCGGGCGCTCTACGGCCTCGAGACGTTCGAGCTGGTCGAGCGGCGCCCGCGAACCCGGGACTACATCCTGCTGGTCCGACAACGCAACCCCGAAGGGCTCCGGCGCCTCCTCGCCCTCGCGGGCGGCGAGATCTCGCCGACGGCCCCGTTCCGCCTCACCGCCGAGAAGGTCGTCGCCTCGTTCCTGGGCGAGGAGCGGGCGCTGCGCCGCGTGCTGAAACGCCTCGACCGGGAGCAGTTCCCGTACCGGATCGTGCGCGCGTCCGGCCGGCCGTACGTGGCGGACGCCGGCCAGACCTCCCTGACCCCGCTCCAGGCCCGCCTCCTCGCGCGGGCGTGGGTCCTCGGCTACTACGCGGTCCCCCGGCGGATCACGCTTTCCCGGCTCGCTCGGCAGAGCGGCCGGAGCGCGCCGGCGCTGGGGAAGATCCTGAGGCGCGCCGAGGGCCGGCTGGTCGTCCGGTGGCTCGCCTCGGAGGGCGCGGTCCCGGAACCGGCCGTCGAGGCGGTCGACCGCGCGGGCGACCGTTAAGCCCGCGGGCGTCTCGCCCCGCCGTGCCGTCCCGCGCCCGCACGGTCGTCGTGGAGCGCGTGCCCGACTTCCCCGAGCTCCCGCTCCCGGGCCGCGCGACCCGCGGCTCGGCCTGCTTCGATCTCGCGGCCGCCGAGGCGACCGTCCTCTCGCGGGGCCGGGTCACGCTGGTCCGCACCGGGCTCACGATGCGCTGCCCGGCCGGCACGTTCTTGGAGGTGCGTCCGCGCAGCGGGCTGAGCACGAAGGGGGTCCTGATGGCGAACGCCCCCGGCACGATCGACCGGGACTATGCGGGCGAGATCCGGGTCCCGCTGACCTACCTGTTCGCGGGCGCGTACCCCATTGCCGCCGGGGACCGGATCGCGCAGGTCCGCTTGGTCGAGGACCTCCCGACCCGGTTCGCGCCGGGCCGGGTCCGCTGGACCGGGGCCCGGAAGGGCGGCTTCGGCAGCACCGGCCGCTAGGCGAAGTCGGAGAGGTCGCGCTGGACCTGCTTCGGGCGGGGCGGCGGGAGCGCGCGGCCCCCGGCCGCGGCCGCCTGCACCCGCTCGAGCATCGCGTGCATCCGGCGCTCGCGGGCGAAGGCGGCCCGATGGAGGCCGACGTCGCGGGTGCCCTCCGCGACGAGGACGATCGCCCGTCCCGTCCGGGCCCGTCCGGTGCGCCCGCGTCGCTGGATCGTGCGGATCACGTCGGGGATCGGCTCGTAGAAGACGACGAGGTCGGTCGCGGGGATGTCGAGCCCCTCCTCGGCGACGGAGGTGGCGACGAGCACGTTCACGGCCCCGGCCCGGAACCGGTCCAGGACGCCGACCTGCTCCTTCTGCGAGAGCCCGAGGTCGTCGCCGTGCGAAGCCTGCCCGACGAAGCGGGCGGGGCGGACGGCCGGATCGGCGAGCTTCCGCAGTTCGTCCACGAGGCGGTCGACCGTGTCGCGATACTGCGAGAAGACGATCACGCGCGCCTCGGGCCGGGACGTGAGCTCCCCCCGGACGATCCGCACGGCGGTGGCGACCTTCGGGTGCTCGAGGGTGAGGCGGTCGAGCTCGCGGCGGAGCTCGACGACGTCCGGGTCGCCGAGGAACGCCCGCTGGGCCGGCGTCACCCGGCGGCCGGGCTGGGGGTCCTGGCGCGCGAGGAACTCCCGGAGGGCCTCGACCCCCTGGCTCTCGATGAGCTCGAGCGCGTGCAGCCCCTTCATCGCGGCGGACTGCGCGGTGACGGCCGACCAGAGGGCCGCCGCCGAGGTCTCCGTCCCCCGCCGGGCCGCGTCGATCCGTCGGTGGAGCGCGCGGCCGACCTCGAGGAGGGCCCGCCGTGAGCCCTCCCCCGCGGGCAAGAGGTCGAAGCGCCGCAGCACGTCGAGCTGCCGCTGCACGGCGGCGCGGAGGAGGATCGCGAGCCGACGGACCTCGGGCGGGACGGTCACCTCGACCGTCTCGATGCCGACCCCGTGGATGTACGGCAGCACGTCCGCCGACTGCTCCGTCCGGTACTCGAACCGCTCGATGCCGAGGTTCGCCCACACCTCCTGGATCCGGCCCAGGCTGCCGCCGGGCGAGGCGGTCATCGCGAGGACCCGGGCCCGGGGCCCCTCCCGGTTCGCCCGGCCGATCGCGACGTAGGGGTAGTCGCCGACCGCCCGGTGCGCCTCGTCGAAGACGATCAGCGAGCACGTCGCGAGCGGGAAGTGCCCTTCGGCGAGATCGTTCGCGATCACCTGGGGCGTTGCGACCACGACCTGGGGCGGGTGCAGGAGGGCCGCGCGGCGCTCCGGCGGGATCGCGCCGGTGAGGGGGATCGGCTCCGGGGCGAACAGGGCCGCCGCGACGCTGCGGGCGTGCTGGACGACGAGCGGGCGCGTGGGGGCGAGGAACAGCACCGACTGGGTCGGCGCCCGGCGGAGGTACTCCGCGATGACGCGGAGCGCGATCGCGGTCTTCCCGAGCCCCGTCGGCAGCACGACGAGCGTGTTGGAGTCGAGCGCCGCGTCGGCGATCGCCTGCTGGTAGAGCCGGTCCTCGAGCGCTCCGGGCCGGACCCGCGGATGCTCCACGGTGCCCATCGCCGAGCGCTCCGGCGTCTGGAGCGGTCGTGCCTTTAATAGCTGCCAGATACGCGCACGGTGCTCCCGCTCCTCGTTACCCTTGGGATCCTCGGCGCCTCGGCGGTCGTGCTGGTCTACCAGGGCGTCGCGCTCTGGCTGGGCCGCCAGATGCCGAAGCTCGATCCCGCGCCTCCCGGCGTGGGCCCGGGGGCCGCCCCGCGGGTGGGTGTCGTCATCGCGGCCCGGGACGAGGAGGCGGACCTGCCGGCGACCCTCGACTCGCTCCTCGCGCAGGACTATCCGGCCGTCGACATCGTCGTGGTGGACGGCGGGTCGACCGACGGGACCCGGGCCGTCATCGAGGCGCGCGCGCCGCGGGTCCGGCGCGTCGCCGAGCCGGCGCTCCCGGACGGCTGGGTCGGCAAGAGCTGGGCCTGCTGGACCGGGGCACAGGCGGTGCAGGGGGAGTGGCTGTGGTTCCTCGACGCCGACGTGCGCCTCGCTCCGGGCGCGCTCCGCACCGTGCTCGCCTGGGCGGAGCGGGAGCGCGCGGACCTCGCGTCCGTCGGGGTCCGGGTCGCGATGGTCGGGTTCTGGGAGAAGGTCGTGCTGCCGTTCTTCCTTCAGGTCGCGATCACGTACTTCCGGGTACCGCGGACGAACCGGCCCGGCTCCCGGAGCGCGTTCGCCAACGGCCAGTGCTGGATCACCCCGCGCGCGGCGTACGCGCGGGTCGGCGGCCACGCGGCGGTGCGCTCCGCGGTCAACGAGGACGTCGCGATCGCGCGGCGATACCGGGCCGAAGGGCTCCACCTGCGGGTCGCGTGGGGGCCCGAGCTCGGGACGACCCGGATGTACCGCGACCGACACGAGATGTTCGAGGGCCTCCTCAAGAACACCCGCGACCCCGAGTTCTCGCCCGTCCGCGAGGTCGGCTTCCTGGCGGGGTTCGTGGGCCTGTTCCTGCTGCCGCTCGGGGTGCTCCCGGTCGGCCTGCTCGAGGGCTCCGGACCGGTCGCCGCCGTGGGCGCGGTCCTCTGGTGCGCCCTGTTCGCGAAGCACGTCGTCTTCACCCGGGCGGTTCGGGGGAGCCCCGCCTACGGGCTCCTCTACCCGGTGGCGGTCGGGTTCTACATCGCCCTGTTCGGTACCTCGCTCGTCCGGAAGCTCCGCAAGCGGCCGATCGCGTGGAAGGGTCGGTCGTACCCCACCGGCTGACGGCCGCCCGAACCGCTAAGTGGACGGTCGGCTCCCGGGGACCGCGACATGGCGGACGCCGGCGAGCCGACCCAGTACGACCTTGTGATCGGGGGCCGGGACGTGCCGGGCTCGCGGGGCGCTCGGCGGGTCCTGCTCGATCCGGCGACCAACCGGCCGCTCGCCTCCGCGGCCGTGGCGACCCGGGACGATGCCCGCGCGGCGATGGAGGCGGCCGATCGCGCGTTCCGCGAGTCGGCCTGGGCGGCGGACGACGGGGCGCGACGCGCGCGGGCGCTCACGAAGCTCGCGCAGCTCCTCGAGGCCGACGCGGAGACGTTCGCCCGGCTCGAGACCCGCAACATGGGCAAACCGCTGCGGGAATCGCGGGGCGACATCGCCTACGTCGTCCGCACCCTCGAGTACTTCGCCGGCCTCGCCGACAAGATCGAAGGCGAGACGATCCCGGTGCCCGGCCCCCGGCTCGACTACACGATCCGGGAGCCGCTCGGCGTCACGGTCCACATCGCGCCGTGGAACTACCCCCTGCTCCTCTCCGTGCGGTCCGTCGCTCCGGCGCTCGCCGCGGGCAATGCGGTCGTGCTGAAGCCGGCGAGCCTCACCCCGCTCACGGCGATCGCGTTCGCCCGGCTCGCCCGGACCGCCGGGATCCCGGACGGGATCCTCAACGTCGTCGCCGGCGCGGGCGCCGAGATCGGCGAGGCGCTCGTCGACGATCCGCGCTGCCGATCGGTCACGTTCACGGGGAGCGGTGAGGCGGGCGCCCGGATCGCCGAGCTCGCCGCGCGTCGGTTCGTCCCGACGACCCTCGAGCTCGGGGGCAAGGGCCCCGTGATCGTGCTGCCCGACGCCGACCTCGAGCGGGCCGCGAAGGCGATCGGCTACGGGATCTTCGGGAACGCGGGCCAGATGTGCTGGGCCGCTTCGCGCCTGTTCGTCCACGAGAGCCTGCGCGCGCCGCTCCTCGAGCGGCTCGGGGCGATCGCGTCGTCCCTGAAGCTCGGCCCCGGCCTCGAGGACGGTGTCGAGATGGGCCCGCTCGTCTCCGCGGACCACCTGATGCGGGTCCTCGGCTACATCGAGTCCGCCCGCTCCGACGGCGGCCGGGTGGTCGCGGGCGGAGCGCGGGCGACCGACGGCCCGCTCTCGGGCGGCAACTTCCTGCGGCCCACGGTGATCGCGGACGTCCCGCCCGCCTCCCGGGCGGTCCGCGAGGAGATCTTCGGACCGGTCCTCGCCGTCACGTCGTTCGCGGACCCCGAGGACGCGATCCGCGCCGCCAACGACTCCGCCTACGGGCTGCTCGGCGCGGTCTGGACCCGCGACCTCGGGACCGCGCACACGATCGCCCGGCGGCTCGAGACCGGCATGGTCGTCCTCAACGAGGCCCCGACCACCTTCCCCCAGGCCCCGTTCGCGGGCGTCAAGGCGAGCGGGCTCGGGTTCGAGCAGGGACGGCGCGCGCTCGAGCCGTACACCCGGACCAAGAACATCCTCGTCCACCTGGGCGCGCCGAAGAAGCGCGCGTAGGGCCCGCCGGGTTCGTACGAAACCCCAAAAGCCCCCGGCCCGGCTGAAGCCCCGACCGTGACGGACCCCTCCACCGCCCCCGGCACCTGGGGCGCCTGCCGGTTCTGCGGGGTCGCGGTGCCCGCCGGGGCGACCCACTGTCCGATCTGCGGGGAGGCGAACCCGCTCCCGGCGGCCGAGATCCGGAGCGCCCCGACCCGGGTGCGCCGCCGCCTGTTCATGACGAGCGCGTTCCGGACGGTGATCGTGGTCGGGGTCTGCGCCGCCTTGGGCTACGCGATGATCTCCGCGGTGCTCGCCGGCCCGCCGGTCGCGGCCGACCCGCTGACCACGGCCGGGATGTACACGATCGGCGCCGGCAACACGACCGTGATCTCCGGCGAGATCACCGGGGGCGATTTCGTCCTCGGGAACTACTCTGTCGTCGATCCCCCGGGCGTCAACGTGACGCTCTCGGTCTACAACTCGACGCAGTGGGACACGCTCGCGAACGGCGGGCTGCCCGGGCCGCCGCAGTGGTCCCCCTCGCCGGGCCCCGCCGTCCGGATCATCTACTCCGCGCCGGTGACGGACACGTTCTACTTCGTCTTCGGGAACCCGTTCCCGATCGCGAGCCACATCGCGATCGAGGTCTACATCGTCACCGAGTACGAGTCGAACGTCGGGGACGACGGGTTCGGCGCCTAGGCCGATCCGTCCGGCGCGGCGGGCGCGTCGCCGGGCGGCGCCTCGATCTCGAGGCGCCGGAGGTACTCCGCCGGGACCGCGTCGGTGAGATAGACCGTCCGGCCGGCCTGCATGATCACGATCCCCGCGTCGCGGGCGCGGCGGGTGTCGATCTCGAGGATCACGGGCTCGGGCGTCCGGACCGCCCCCGCGGCGCGGGCGTCCTCGGCGGTCTTCGAGAGGTGGACCTTCCGGCGGTCGGACGGCTTCAGGCCGACCTCGAGCACGATCGCGGCCTCGTCGTGCGTGACCGGATAGTAGAGGTGGTCCGGGACGTTCTCGGTCGGGAGGTCGAGCGTCACCTCGACCGTGTGGCCGTACGTCGCGCGGATGAGGTCGTCCCGCACCTCGTAGCGGCCCTTCGCGTCGGTCTCGGCGATCGCGACCAGGTGGGTGACGCGGAGCCAGTGGTACATCGGGTGCTTCTGGGAGACCGCCCTCACGATCTGGGGCAGCGAGACCCACCCGTTCGGCTCCATCGTGAGCCCGTAGCGGTCCGGGAAGTGGCGGAGGATCCCGGTGAGGACGCGCCCCAGGTGATCGAGCTCCCGGTCGTTCATGAGGAACCGGCCGGGTTGCCCGCAGACCGGGCACGTCTCGGCCCGGAAGTAGCCGTGCTGCGGGCACTCCTTCAGCATCGCTGCGCGCCCCGTCAGGCCTTGATCTTGTCGGCCTTCTTCTCGAAGTCCGAGAGCAGGTCGCCGTAGAGGTCGGTCAGGTCCTTGAGGACCCGCTTCAGGACCTGCTGCGGCTTCTCGCCCTTCGTGCGGACGAGCAGCGTCGGCCGGTCGAGGTACGGGTGACCCAGGAAGTAGCGGGCCTCGGTGACCTTCTCCTCCTTCTGGAGCGCCTCGACCAGCGGGATGAGGAGCGTCTCCTCGCCCTTCGGGAACTCGACCCGAAGGAGATCGTGCTCCTTCTCGACGACGCGCAGCTCCATCGGCGGACTCGGGAGACGGCCCACCGTCGCACTCTTCTTAAGCGTGGCGGGGAACGGCGCGCGCGCCGCTCGCCGGACCGGGGCCGGTTCCGACGTCCCTATATCCCAGCCGGCCTCCCCGGTCGGCGAGCATGCGCTTCTTGGTCGTCGGCGGCGGCGCCCGCGAGCACGCGATCGCCGCGACGCTCGCCCGCGCGGAGGCCGAGATCGTGGTCGCCAGCGCGAACGCGAATCCCGGCCTCGACCGGCTCGCGCGGGCGACCCGCCGGACCGATCCCACCGACGCCGCGTCCGTGGTCGAGTTCGCCCGTGCCGAGCGCGCCGACGCCGCGGTGATCGGCCCCGAGGCTCCGCTGGCGGCCGGGGTCGCGGACGCCCTGCGCGCCGCGGAGATCCCGACGGTCGGACCGTCCCAAGCCGCGGCCCGGATCGAGTCGTCGAAGCTGTTCTGCCGCGAGCTCCTCGCCCGCCACGGGATCGACGCGCAGCCGAAGTGGGCGGCGCCGGCGACCGTCGGGGAGGTCGAGGCCGCCGTCGCCGGGTTCGGCCGACCGTTCGTCGTGAAGCCGAGCGGGCTCACGGCGGGGAAGGGCGTCTGGGTCCAGGGCTCGGACTTCACGGATCCCAAGGACGGCGCGATCTACGCGAAGTCGATCCTCGTCCAGGGGGGCCGCGTGCTCCTCGAGGAGAAGCTCGAGGGCGAGGAGTTCAGCCAGATGGGGTTCGTCACCGACTCGGGGACGTACCCGATGCCCGCGGTCCAGGACTTCAAGCGGGCCCGCGAGGGGGACCAGGGCAGCAACACCGGCGGGATGGGGTCGTACTCGCAACGCGACCACCTCCTCCCGTTCCTCCCGGCCGCGGACCGCGACCGCGCGATCGACCTGCTCGAGCGCACGCGTCGCGCGCTCGCGGCGGACGGCAGCCCGTTCCGCGGGATCCTCTACGGCGGGTTCATGCTCACGGCGGACGGCCCGGTGCTGCTCGAGTTCAACGCGCGGTTCGGCGATCCCGAGGGGATCAACGCGCTCACGCTCTACGAGGAGGGGGATTTCGCCGAGCTCCTGCTCGGGGTCGCGACCGGACGCGTCGACCCGAACCTGGTCTCCTTCCGCCTCCGGTCGACGGTCGTGAAGTACCTCGTGCCGCCGGGCTACGGCGACCGGCCGAAGCCGGGCGGACTCCTCTTCCTCGACGCGGAGGCGATCGAGGCGACCGGGGTCCACGTTTTCTACGGGGCCGTCGACGCCGCGGGGCCCGGTACGGTGAAGCTCGGCTCCTCCCGGGGGGTGGCGCTCGTCGGCGAAGCGAGCGCGATCCACGAGGCGGGGAGCCGCGTCGAGGCCGCGCTCCGGTTCGTGAAGGGCGACTACTACGTGCGGCACGACATCGGGACCAAGGAGGACCTCGCGCGGCGCTGGGAGCACGTGCGCGCGCTCCGGGCCCCGGGCGCGAAGCCGTCCCCGCTGCCGCTCAGCGTCGCGCCGCCCGACGCTCCGCCCTCGAGCGCGGCGCCGCCCGAGCACCTCGCGGGCTAGGGCCCGCCCAAGCGTCAAATACCGCGCGCCCGGTGTTGGGGTCTCCCCATGTTCTGTCCCCAGTGCAAGCGGCTCATGCGGCCGGACCGCGCCGCCCACGTCTGGCGATGCGCGGCGTGCGGGACGACCGTCCCGCTCGGCCGAGGCGTCGAGGTCGGCAAGACCGTCCCGAAGGCCCGGAGCGTCGACGTCGTCGACGGGAAGGTCCAGACGCTCCCCAAGACCGAGGAGCTCTGCCCCAAGTGCGGGAACGGGGAGGCGTACTGGGTGCTGCGGCAGACCCGCGGCTCGGACGAGCCCGAGACGCGGATCTTCGAGTGCACGAAGTGCGGCGCCAAGTGGCGCGAGTACCAATGAGCGCCGGCGGGTTCGACCCCGTCGCGCGGGCGTTCCAGCCGGACGCGGTCGGCGCGACCGTCCGGCTCCGCGGCTGGGTGCTCCGCTCGCGCTCGTCGGGCGGCATCCTGTTCCTCGTGCTGCGCGACCGGACGGGCACGGTGCAGGTCACCGGCCGCAAGGACGCCCTGGGCGCGGCCGCGTTCGACGCGGCCGAGCACGTGCAGAACGAGGGCGCGGTCTGGGTCGAGGGCGTGGTCGCCGAGGACCCGCGCGCGCCGGACGGACGCGAGGTCCGGGCGAGCCGCCTCGGCGTGATCGACGCGGGCGCGCCGTTCCCGATCTGGTCCGACCAGACGGAGGAGTTCCGGCTCGACCAGCGCCACCTCGTGATCCGGTCGCAGGAGATGGTCGCCACCTTCCGCGTGATGGCGGAGACGTTGCGCGCCTTCCGCGCGTTCCTGGACACCGAGGACGTGCTCGAGACGACCCCGCCGGTCCTCAGCGGGAACGCCGCCGAAGGCGGGGCCGAGGCGTTCGAGATCGACTACTTCGGCCGCCCGGGCTACCTCTCGCAGACGGCGCAGCTCTACCTCGAGGCGCTCCTGTTCCCCAACGAGCGGGTCTACGCGCTCACGCCGTCGTTCCGCGCCGAGAAGTCGCGGACCCCGCGGCACCTCACCGAGTACCTCCACCTCGAGGTGGAGCTCGCGTGGTGCGACCTCGAGGGCCTCCTTTCCTTCATCGAGCGGATGTTCGTCTCGGTCGCACACGCGGTCGCCGAGCGGAGGCCGAAGGAGTTGAAGCAGCTCGGACGCCCCCCCGACGAGCTCCGGGCGATCGCGGCCCCCTTCCCGCGCCTCCGCTATGCGGAGGCGATCGAGCGGCTCCGGGCCCAGGGGTTCTCGGTCGCCTGGGGCAGCGATCTCGGGGCCGCCGAGGAACGCGCGCTCACCCTCGAGTCCCCCCAGCCGCTCTTCGTGACCCACTTCCCGCGCGAACTGAAGGCGTTCTACATGCTCCGCTCGCCCGACGACCCGCGGACCGTCGAGGCGGCCGACCTCCTGGGCCCCGAGGGGTACGGCGAGATCGTCGGCGCGTCGTGCCGCGAGACCGACGTGGAGCGGCTGCGCGGCCGCCTCGCCGAGCTGGGCGTCGATCCCGCCGGCTACGAGTGGTATCTCGACCTCCGGCGGCACGGCAACATCCCGCACGCCGGCTTCGGGATCGGCATCGAACGGTACCTGCGCTGGATGCTGCGGCGCGAGCACATCCGCGATACGACCCCGTTCCCGCGCACGCCGTCGCGCCATACCCCGTAGCCGCGCGCGGAGCGGGGCAAGGTTCAAGAAGAGACTCGACTCTCGCGGGTTCGCTCCCGGACCGGGAAACCGAAGCGCGGTGCCCAAGCTGGCGTGGACCGGGGGGCGGAACGTACGAGCGAAGTCAACGGAAAGGCCGGGCTCGCGGCCCCGCCCCTCTCGGTCGAGCGGGTCACGCACCAGGACGTGCCCGCGATCTGCGGCCTTTACAAGAAGGTCTGGGACGGCCCGGCGAACGGCGTCCCCACGGAGCTCCTCAAGGCGTGGCAGCCGACGCCGCTCGAGTTCACGAGCCGGATGGAGGGCGTGACGTACTTCGCCGCCCGCCGCGAGCAGAAGCTGATCGGGGTCGTCGGCTGCGAGGTGCGGCACGGGGCCTGCCAGCTCGTGCACCTCGCCGTCGACCCCGACTCCCGGCGCCAGGGCGTCGCGACCGCGCTCATCGCGGCCGCGATCGAGTGGGCGAAGCACGCGAACGCGCCGGTCGTCTGGGGCGATACCCTCGCCCGGTTCTCGGCGGCCGCGGCGCTCCTGAAGCGCCTCGGCTTCGCCGAGGCCGGCGTGCTCCACCGCCACGAGTGGAACGAGGACGTCCGGCTGTTCGAGCGCCTGCTCTAGGCGCCGCCGCCGGCCCCGCGGGCGCGGGCGGTCGGGCGCGTCGAGCGACCCGTGGGGAGCCCGTGGCGCTGCTGGAGCGCCCGCAACCGCCGGAGCCCGTCCTCGGGATGGCCCTTGAAGAACTCGCGGGCCCCGGTCGCGAGGTCCATCGCCTCGAGCTCGGTCGCGATCCCGTGGGCCCGCTCCTCGACGAGGTAGTCGCCGTACTCCGCGATGTAGCGCGGGAGCGCCGCCTTGAGCCGGTTCACGGACTGGAGCCGAAGGGCGCGGATCTGCTGCTTCAGCGACGCGAGCTTCCCGGCCCGAAGCTCGGTCTCGAGGTCCTCCGCGACCTCGCCCGGGTCCTGCGGGGGATCGATCCCGAGCGCCTGCATGTCCTTCAGGAGCGCGACGACGCGCTCGAGCTCCTCGCGCGCCTGGTCGAGGTGCCGCTCCTTGAGGGTGATCACCCGGTCGACCTGGTGGAACGTGGCGAGCGCCTGGGCGACGTCGCCCGTCCGCGCAGCGTGCAGCGCGTCGTCGATCTGGTCGCGCTCGAGCCGGCTATCCACCGCATACGCCTCGAGGCGCGCGAGCCGGGACTTCGTGCCCTTCTCCCACTCCTCGAACGCCGTCACGATCCGTTTCTGCGCGATCCGTTCGATGCCGCGCACGACCTCGGCCCACGGCTCGGGGTTCGCCGCGGCCCGGGCCGCGTCCTCCGCCCACGCGGGCAGCCGGGGCATCTCGACCCCGAGCGGCTGGGCCGCCTCGGCCCACTGCGCGACCCGGGCGAGACGTCGGCTCAGCTCGGTGCCGAACGGGTTCGGGGGCGTTGCCGCGCCCCGACGGGCGGCCGGCCGCCGGCTGGCCGGGGGCTCGCGCGGATCGACGACCGGGGCGTCCTCGGCGGAGGGGTCGACCGGGCGGTGGCACGCCGGGCAGACGAGCCCGTCCGGTGCGAGCGGGGCCCCGCAGTGGGCGCAGAGCGCGTTCTCGGGAGGCATCGATCCTCAGGACAGGTATGCAGGGGGTGAGATTTGAACTCACGAACTCCTACGAGACCAGGACCTCAACCTGGCGCCTTTGACCAAGCTGGGCCACCCCTGCACGGCCCCCCGCGCCTACGGGGCGCGGGCGATAACCTTTGCGAAGGCGCGGCCCCTCGGCCGGGCCACCGCTCGGCCGTCCGCAAAACGCCTTGTGGGGTAGTGCGTTCGTCGGCCCTCCATGGAGCACGGCGACCGGGACGGGGCGACGGTGTTCATCGGCCAGAAGCCGACGATGACGTACGTCTTCCAGGTCGTCTCGCAGCTCAACTCCGGCGCCGGCCCGGTCGTCGTGCGGGCCCGGGGGAACGCGATCGGCAAGGCGGTCGACGTGGTCGAGGTCGTGCGGCGCCGGTTCCTCGAGGGGCAGGTCGCGCTCGGCCCGATCGCGATCGACACCGAGCGGCTCACGAACCGCGACGGGCGCGACGCGAACGTCTCGTCCATCGCGATCCCGATCTCGCGGACCGGACCGGGGCCGGACCGGGCGCCGGCCCCCGCCGCCCCCTAGCGGCGGACGACCCACGTCCCGGCGAGCAGGTCGCCGAGCCGCTGACGCTCGGCGGAGAGCACCATGAGGAGGATCCCGAACGAGCCGAGGAGGGCGAGCCCGCCCACGACGAACCCGAGCGTCGCCACGAACGCGAGCAACCCGCCCGGCAGCACGACCCCATCGAGCACCGCGCCCCCCGCGGCGCCGGCCTTCACGAGGAACGCGACGGCGACCGGACCCCCGATGCCGAGCACCGTGAGGGCCGGCAGCAGCGGCGCATTGCGGACGAGCAGGCTCAGGAAGCCCGGGCGGCCCAGCGCGCGGTCCCGGACGACGAGCCCCAGGAGCCCCTTGCCCACGGTCGTGCCGGCGACGGTCTCGGCGAGGACGAAGTAGAGGAACGCGACGGCGACGAAGCCGTACGCCGCGGCGTTGAACGCCACGCTCTCCAGGAGCGCGGTCAGGCCTCCGGAGAACGTCGCGCACAGGGCCGCCCAGATCGCGATCGCCGGCAGCGTGACGACGGCGAGGTCGATCCCGAACGCCGCGGCGCGCCGGCCGACCGAGCCGAACCGGCGGGCCCCCAGCTCGCGGCCGACGTGGACCATCCAGCGGGCGGTAAGCCAGCCCCGGTACCCTTCCCGGGCGTCCGTGGGCCGCGCGCGCGCCGCCGAGTCGAGGTTCGCCGAGTCGCTCACGATCCACCCCGGGACGGGCAGCCCGTCCCACGGGCGATCGTCCGGTGGGGGCGGTCGGCCGAGGAGCCGGCCGGCCTGGAGCGCCGCGTCCCGCGCCGCCGCCGCCGCGTCGGCGAGCGACTCGTCGACCCGGCCCGCGAGGCCGGCCTTGTACGCCCGCACCAGCCGGGCGGTCGGGGCCACGGTCTCGGGCGGGGCCGGGTCGCCGACCGGCGCGAACCCGCGCCCGAGGAGCCGGTGCATCCCGTACGCGCTCACGAGGCCGAGCAGGCCCGAGAGGTACACGAGGTCGAGGACGCCCGCCCCCCCGATCGTGTAGAGCCCGGACGGGCCCCCGTTGTAGAGCGGGGGCTGGCGGAGCACGTCGGCCCCGACGAGCACGCCGAACGTGGACGCGGCGAAGGCGAGCGGCAGCGCGAGCGCCTCCCGACGCGGCACGACGTACCCGGCCAGGGCGGCGGCGACCACGCCCGCGCCGATCGGAGGGACGAGGTACGCCGGGAAGTTCTCCTCGATCCCGACGCCGGGGATCGCGGCCGAGAACGCGAAGGTGAGGACGACGACCCCGGCGGTGAGGCCGAAGAGGGCGCCCAGCGCCCGACCGGTCGGCCCGCGGGCGACCGCCACGGCCGCCGCCGCGAGGACGGTCGCGACCACCGCCACGAGGAGGTCCTGGGTCCCGCCGACCGACGCGCCGAGGGCGCCCGCCGCCGAGGTGACGAACGGTCCGCCGATGGGCAGCACGAGCCCGAGCAGCAGCCCGGTGAGCACGACGAGCCCGCTGACGAACGCGATCAGAGAGCGCCGGCGCGGCGGGGCGAACCGGTCGAACGCAAGTGCGATCGCGAACAGCGGGAACACGGCCCCCGCGAAGCTGATCGCGAGCCAGTCGTTCGTGACCGGGGCGATCGGCAGGAGGGCGAGGGACGCCGCGAGCGCCCCGGGGAGGAGCAGCCAGAACGCCTTGCGGCCGAAGCCGACGCTCGAGGCGAAGGCGTCGTGCTCGAAGGCGAGCAGGAACCAGGCCGCCCAGAGGATCCCGGGCAACGCGAGAGCGACCGCGTTGCCGCCGATGTCGTACCCGAGCTCGAGCGGATCGACCACCGGTGCGCCTCGGCCCCGCCGAAGGAGGGCCTCCCCAGACCGACACCCGACCTAAGGGTTTCCGGCGCGCGCCCGGAGGGCCGCCCAGTGACAGGTTAAGACTCTCCGCGTACCTCGGCCGCCCGGATGGCGACGCTCGAACAGGCCGCCGTCTCGCTCGGCAACCAGTCGTCCGACGAGTTCCGCCGGGCCGCGGAGGTCCTGGGGAAGGTCGGGCTGACCCAGTACGAGGCCCGGGCGTACATCGCGCTCGTGGCCCGCGGCGTCGGCGACGCCGCGACCCTCGCGACCGCCGCCGGGATCCCGCGCACGAGCGCCTACAAGGTGCTCGAGTCGCTCGCCGCGAAGGGGTACGCCCAGCCGACGGGGGGGAAGCCGATCCTCTTCCGCCCGACCCCCCCGCTCGACGTCGCCGAGACGCTGAAGACCGCGATCCAGGAGGTCTTCGAGCAGCTCGCCGCCCTGCACCGGGTCGTCGCCGAGCACGGCGAGCCGCAGCTGGTCTACCTCCTCAGCGGTCGGGAGAAGGTGCTCGCGAAGGTCGGGGAGCTCTTGGAGCAGTCGATGCGCACGTTCATCCTCACGACGCCGCAGGTCTCCGAGGTCCGCGACGAGCTCGGGAAGAAGCTCCAGCACGCGGTGAAGCGGGGCGTGCGGGTCACGTTCGTGACGGCCCCGCTCCAGCGCGTGCCCGAGGGCGTCGAGTACGTCCCGCGGGAGAACCTCCGCGCCACCGAGGTGCTCGCCGACGGCGAGCATGCGCTCCTCGCGGCGCCCGGCTTCGACGCGTGCGGGTTCACGGACAACCCGATCCTCATCGCGCACCTGAAGCAGTTCCTCGAGATCATCCTCGAGAAGGGGCCCGACGAGGCGCCGGCCTAGGCCGGCGTCCGGTCGGAGGACGGTGGCCCCGCCCCGCTCCGCCCGGCGCCCGCCGGCCGAGCGGGTCCGGGCGCGGCTCGCCGAGGCCGCGGGACCCGAGCTCGCCGCCGCGATGCCCCGCGGCTACCAGCGGCTCGGTCGCGTGCTGGTATTGCGGCTCCCCGACGCCTTCCGGCCGTACTTCCCCCTCCTCGGCGCGGCCTGGCAGGAGACCCTTCGGGTCGCGACCGTGCTCGTGCGCACCGGACCGATCGCGGGCGACCGTCGGACCCCGACCGTCGAACGGATCGCCGGCGGCCCGACGGAGACGGAGGTCCTCGAGCACGGCGTGCGCTGGCGGTTCGACGCCGCCCGGATCATGTTCGCCGCCGGGAACCGGACCGAGCGTCGGCGGGCCGGCGCCCTCGTGCGGCCCGACGAGCGGGTCGTCGACCTGTTCGCGGGGATCGGCTACTTTTCGATCCCGGCCGCGCTGCCCGGCCGGGCCCGCGCGGTCGTCGCCGTCGACCACAACCCCCTCGCGATCCGCTACCTCACCGAGAACGCGGCGCGCAACGGCGTCGCGGAGCGGGTCGTCCCCGTCCTGGGGGACAACCGCACCGTCGACCTGGCCCCCGCGTCGGCGGATCGGCTGTTCCTCGGCTACCTTCCGAGCGCGCGGCCGTGGATCCCGCGGGCGCTCGCCCTCGCCCGGCCGGGAGCGTGGATCCACGTGCACTCGATCGAGGACGCCCGGGGGGCCGAGGCCCGGGCCGTCGCCGCGACCGAGGCGGCCGTCCGCGCCGCGGGCGGCTCGCTGCGGGCGCCGCCGCGGGGCCGCGCGGTGAAGCCGTACGGCCCCGGTCGCACCCACGTGGTCGTCGACGCCCGGGTCGACGGCCCCGGGGCGCGGCCGGGCACTATGCCGGGGCGCTGACGGGGCGCAGGGCGCGGACCGCGGTCGGGAACGCCGTCGCGAACCGCTCGAGATCGGCGGGCGGGTTCGAGAACGAGACCCGGACGAACTCGCGGCCGTGCGTCGGCGAGAGGTAGTTGCCCGCGCGGACGAACACCCCGTGCGTGCGGAGCAGCTCGTCCTGGAGCGCCTCGGGCGAGAGTCCGGCGCGGGCGACGTCGATCGCCAGCATGTTCGCGCGCGAGGGGTACGCCAGCAGCGCGGTGCCCGGGACGCCGTCCACGACCTCGCGGATCCGCGCTCCGTTGGCCCGGGTCTGGGCGACCACCCGGCCGATCCAGGACGCCTTCGTGCGCAGCGCGGCGATCGCCGCGACCTGGGCGAAGATGTTGACCCCGAGGTCGTTCGTGTTGAACCGCGCGAGGGCCCGGACGCGCTCGGCCGTCGCGAGGAGGCCGCCGAGCCGAAGCCCGGCGAGTCCGCAGTTCTTCGAGACCGACCACACGGTGACCGTCTCCTCCGGCGCGAACTCGGCCGCGAGCGCGTGGCCGTCGGAGAAGTCCCGGTACGTGACGTCGTTGAGCAGGGTCAGGTGGTGGTCGTGCGCGAGCTCGGCGATCGCGCGCACCTCGTCGCGCGGATAGCCCGAGCCGAGCGGGTTCAACGGATCGATGAGCAGGATCATCTTCGTCCGGGGGCCGATCGCCTCCGCGACGCGCTCGGCGGTGAGCCGGTACGGCGGCGCGTAGACGTCGAGGTTGACCGTGCGCGCGCCCGACAGCTCGACGAAGCGGTGGATGATGAGGTAGCTCGGATCCGAGGCGAGGACCTCGTCGCCGGCGCCGAGGAGGGCGCGCGTGATCATGTAGAGCGACTCCGTCCCGCCGGACGTGAGGAACGGGACGAGCCCGGGCCGGCCCAGGTCGCGGGCCACGAGCTCGAGCAGCTCGGGCTCGCCCGTGCCGAGCGGGTAGCCCTCGTAGCGCCGCTCCGCGAGCGCGCGCTCGACGGCGTCCCGGATCACCTCGGGAGGCACGAGGTGGTTCGTGTTCTGGGACATCCACGCCACCTCGTGCCGGTGCGCGTGGGCGTAGCGGAACGCCTCGCTCGAGGGAGCCGCGGCCACGAACGCGGGAAGCGGCCCGGGCCCGCTTAACGGCTTTGGTGCGGAGCGGGGGCCACGTCGGCGAGGAACGTCGTCACGATCCCGAGCGACTGGGGCCGGGCGACGACGCGGGCGAAGCCGGCGTCCCGCAGAAGGGCCGCGAACCGGGGCCGGTCCGGCAGGCTGCGGAGCGACTCCGGCAGGTAGCGGTACGGCCCGGCGCTCGCGACGGCCGCCCCCATCATCGGCACGACCCGGTCGAAGTAGGCGTGAAAGACCGCCCCGAACCCGGACGAGGTCGGCTCCGTGATCTCGAGCGTGAGCAGGGTCCCGTCGGGGCGGAGCACCCGCCGCAGCTCGCGCAGCGCGGCCGGGAGGTCGGAGAAGTTCCGCGCGACGAACGCGTTGGTCGCGAGGTCGAACGTCGCGTCGGGGAACGGGAGTCGGAGCGCGTTCGCCCGGGCGAAGGCGACGCGGACGGCCTCGGGCCGGCCCCGGGTCCGGCGTTCGGCCTTCTGGAGCATGGCCGCGGTGAAGTCGGAGGCGAGGACCCGGGCGCGAGGGAACCGCCGGGCCCCGAGCCGCGCGAGGTCGCCCGTGCCGCAGCCCACGTCGAGGATGCGCTCGGTCGGTCGCGACCCGCGGAAGCGGGCGAGGTCCCAGAACGCCCGCGGTCGCCAGAGGAAGTCGTTCCCCATCGAGGCGACGTGATCGAACCAGTCGTAGCGCTCGGCGATGTGCGTGAACATCCGCCGCACGTCGCGTTCGAACCCCGGGGTCGTCCGGTCCGGGTACGGGGAGCCGTCGGGGGCGGTGCGCCCCGGACCGGGCGGGGTCGTCACGCGGCGGGGGAGCGGGACCGCGGCTTAACCCCGGCTCCCGTCGCCGCGCAGGGCCTCCTCGAGCGCGGCCACGCGCGCGACCAGGTCGGGGCGGTGGGCGCGGAGGTCGGCTGCGAGCGCCTCGGTAAGCCGCTCGCGCGCGGCGGCCTCGTCCCCGCGCGCGTGGGCGAGGTGGGCGAGGCGGAACAGCATCTCGGAGACCTCGACCGGCATCCCGATCGTCCGGGCCTGGGCGAGGGCGTCCTGGTAGTGCGACTCGGCGAGATCGAACGCGTGCTCGGCCTCCGCGAGCATGCCGCGGGTCATCGCCACCTGCTGGGTGGCGAGCCGGTCGCCGAGCGGGCCGACGGCCTGCACCGCCCGGTCGAGGGCGGCGCGCGCCGGACCCGGGCGCCCCTGCTCGGCGTTCCACTGGGCGAGGTTGAGATGGCAGTAGCCGATCCAGATCGGCGAGCGGGAACGCTCGGCGGCGACGATCGCCCGGCCGAGGTCGGCGAACGCCTCGTCGGTCCGTCCGGCCTCGTACTCGAGCACGGCCCGGTTCATCAGCACGCGCGCCTGCGCGGCGTGGTGTTCGAGGGTCGCGAACAGATCGGCGGCCCGCGTGTAGAGCGAGAGCGCCGACTCGAACCCGTCGGCGCCGAGCGGCACGACGGTGTTCGCGAGGTCGACGAGCGCCTGGCCCTGGTCGAGCGCGCTCCCGTCGCTCTCCGCGATCGCGAGCGCCTGCCGGCGGTGCCGTTCGGCCTCGGGGATGTTGCCGACCCGCCAGGCGATCGTGCCGAGCACCCGGTGCGAGTCGAGCGCCTCGCGCCAGCTCCCGACCCGTCCGAGGAGCTCCGCGGCCTCGTTGCCCAGGAGCGCCGCGGACGAGTACTGCGCCTGGTCGGTCCGGGTCTGGGCGAGCCCCAGGAGCGCCCGGCCGAGCTCGGCGTCGGAGCCCGGCCGCGCCCGGGCGAGCTCGACGGCCTCGAGCAGGACCTCGTCGGCCCGCGGGAGGTTCCCGACCTCCTCGAACAGCCGTCCTTGCTCGACCAGCAAGCGAAGCTCGGCCCGCGGGTCTGCGGATCCGGAGCGCCGCGCCGCCTCGAGCGCGCGCGCGACGTGCGCGCCGGCGGTCTCGAACGCGAACGCCCGTTTCGCGCTCTGCGCCGCGCGGTCGTTGTACTCGATCGCCTTCGCATCGTCCCGGCCGAGGTAGAACTGGCGCGCGAGCTCGGTGTCGCTCGCGGTGCGCGACCCCTCGAGCGCGCGGCCGGCCTTGCGGTGGAGGAGCCGGCGTCGGGTCTCGGTGAGCTCGCCGTAGACCGCGAGGCGGACCGCCTCCGAGACGAACTCGTAGACCTCGCCGCCCTTCTCTCGGACGAGCCCGTCCTGGACCAGGCGGTCGAGGCTCTCGGTGACCCGCTCCTCGCCCTTCCCCGCGACGGCCGCGAGCTTGGGGAAGTCGAACTCCTTCCCGAGGATGGCGGCGTAGGTGAGCAGACGCCCCTCAGCCTCGCCGAGGGCCCGGGTGCGCGCCAGCAGCATCTCGGTGACATCGCGCCCCGACGGCTCGTCGACGGGCGCCACGGGCCGGGTCCCCCCGATCGACGTCCGGACGAGCTGCTCCACGAACAACGGGTTCCCTTCGGTCTGGGCATGCCAGCGCAGCACGTCGGCCCGGTCCGGGTCCCGGCCGCCCGAGATCCACCGGACGAACTCGCCGACCTCGGGGACGGTCATCGGGCGCATCGGGATCGTGCGCACGGTCGGCTGGCGCTCGAGGCCGGCGATCGCGTCGCGCGAGCGCGGGGGCCCGTCCTCGAGCAGCGGGGCGGTCGCGAGGAAGGCGACCGCCTCGCCGGCGATCTCGCCGAGGAACCGGCGCCAGAACTCGAGCGACGAGCTGTCGGCGAAGGCGAGGTCGTCGATCGCGATCAGGAGCGGCCGCGTCCGAGCGAGGCCGAGGAGGTGGTCGGAGAGCCGCCCGAACAGCTCGTCCCGGCTCGAGGCGACGTCCCCCGCCTCCTCGCCAAAGATCGGGGCGAGCAGGGCCTCGGAGTCGTCGGTCGCGGCACCGGCTCCCGACCGCTCGCGGTCTCCGGCCGCGTCGGCGAACGGGGCGAGGAAGATCGCCCCGGGGCTCACGTCGGGCTCGTCCGAACGCTCGGGCGGCGTCCGGGCCTCGGGAGATCGGGTCAGGTCCCGGACGAGCGAGAACGGGGCGGGCAGCTCCTCGGGCAGGGCGCGGCCGGTGAGGACCACGAACCCCCGCGTCCGGGCGCGGGCCGCGAGCCAGCGCAGCATCTGGGTCTTCCCGATGCCGGCCGCGCCCACGAGCAGGACGCCGGAGCCGTGGTGCTCGGCCGCCTGCTCGAGCAGCCGGCGCAGGTCGCGCGCGATCTCTTCGCGGCCGAACAGCGGCGCGGCCGACCCCCGCGGCGCGTCCCGGCCCGCTGCCACGCGCCCGTTTAGCTCGGCCCCGGCTTATAACTCTCTTCCGGGGCGCGGGTCGGCCGGCCGGAGGCTCCCGGGGGCCTCCGCGGAGTCCTCGGGGCCGGCCCGGTCGAGCTGGCGCTTGAGGTCGTCGAACGCGGGAGCGAGCGTCGGCCGGAGCTCGGTGAGGCCGAGATCGGCCGCGAGCCGCAGCGCCCGACGGGCGCCCTCCAGATCGCGGGTCTTGAACCGGAGCCGGGCCAGGTGGAACTCGACCTCCGCTTCGTCGGCGGGCAGGTGGAAGCGTCGGCAGATGTCGGCGGCCCGCTCGTAGGCGCGTTCGGCGTCCTCCCACTGGCCGCGTCGTTCGTCGATCTGGCCCCGGTTGACCTCCACGAGCTGGAGGCCGAGGTCGTCGGTGAGCCGGCCGAGGAGGCGCCCCGCCTGTTCGTTGTCCCGCTCCGCCTCGTCGAGCTGGCCGAGCGCGAGCCGGAGCTCGACGCCCGACAGGAGCGATCGCCCCGTCGAGCGCGGATCGTGGGCCCGCTCCCCGGCCTCCTGGGCCTTCTCGAGGTAGTCGAGCCCATCCTGCGGCTGGAGCTCGCCGACCGCGACGCCGAGGTTGTGGTAGGCGCGCGACAGCTCGGGCCAGTCGGCGGCCTGACGCAGGCGGTCGATCGCCCGCTCGTACCACTCGACCGCCACCGAGCGGACCTCGGGGCCGAGCAGCGCGAAGGAGTTGCCGATGTCGATGGAGAGCCGGCCCAGGAGCCGGGGGTCGGCGGTGGGCCCGAGGAGGTCGAGCGCGCGCATGTTCTCTTCGAGCGCATCCCGGTAGGCGCCGCGCTGGAAGGCGATCCGTCCGAGGAGGCGGTAGGTCTGGGCGACGCCGAGCGGGTCCTCGGCCGACTCGAACAGGTGCCGGGCCTCGACCGCGCCCTGCGTCGCCTCCTGGACGTTGAGCTGCTCGCGCGCGACCTCGGCGCGCGCGAGCCGCAGGCGGCCCCGGACGCGCGGCTCCTCGACGCCGATCCGGTCGAGCGCCTCCGCGTAGTACCGGTCCGCCGCGGCGTAGTCGCCGATCGAGAAGTAGAGGTCGCCGAGGCTCTCGGCGACGTCGACCTCCTCGCGTCGGCGCTCTCCACCGAGCGCCGCGAGGTCGACCAGGACGCGCTGGAGGTGGTGGGTCGCGACCTCCGGCTCCTCGGCGGCCCGGGCCTCCTCCGCGGCCTGCCGGTTGTAGCGATAGGATTTCTCCGGGACCTTCCCCAGGAAGTAGTGCCGGCCGAGCTCGCGCAGGATCTCCGCGGACGGCTGGGGGTGCATGCGCTCGAGGACCTCGGCGATCTTCCGGTGCAGCACCCGGAGGCGGCTCTCCGTGAGCGACCGGTAGACCCGCGCGCGGAACTCCTCCTCGACGAAGCCGAACCGGTCCCCCCCGGGCCGCTCCCTCAGGACCCCCGCGTGGACGAGGCGCTCGAGCCGCTCGGCGAGCAGCTCCTCGTCGGTCCCCATCGCCCCGACCAGGAGGTCGAAGTCGAACTCCGAGCCGATGGCGCTCGCGTACGCGAGGATCCGGTGCTCCTCGGCTGAGAGCTCCTCGAACGACGTCGCGCCCGGGCGCCGGGCCGCGACGGGACCTTCGGCGCTGCCCGCCATCGACCGCGTTCTATCCGCCGGCGAACGTTAAGGCTGGCGTCGGACCCCGGGCGAGGTCGACCCCCCACGCCGTCGCGGTCCCGCAAGGGTTATCTAACGCGCCCCGGCTCGAACGCGTCGATGGCCCCGGACGCGCCCGCTGCGCCGACGCCCGCCCCCGCCGGCCGACCGCGCGAGATGTCGCTCGCGCGCAAGGTCTCGTTCTGGGGGTTCGCGTTCCTGGTCGTGCTCGCGGTCGCCTTCTACGTCTGGTGGGGCGTTTCGTTCCGCGTCTGGTTCGACAACGGCGTGTACGCCGTGTTCATCACGCTGCTCCTGTTCGGCCTCGCCGGGATGTGGCTCGTCCTGCCGAGCCCACCGGCCCCGCTGTCGACCGAGCCGTAGGCGCGGATCAGATCGGTCGCGCGGCGACCGCCCAGCGCGCCTCGGCCGTCTCCCCGCACGCGACGCACGGACCCGGGGCGTCCACCGGGATCGGGAGCTCCTCTTCGGGCGTCCCCAGGAGCGCTCCGTCGATCGCGGTCTCGATCGCGTGGCCGCACGCCTCCCGGCCGCACCAGGAGAGGACCGCGACCGTCGCGCTCCCCGGGAGCTCGGCCAGGGACCGGACCACCCGGAACCGGTCCCGGAACTGCGCGCGGGCCCGCGCGCGGAGCGCGGCATCGAAGTCCGCGAGCCGGGCCGCGACCTCCGCCTCGAGCACGTCCGCGGCGATCGTCGAGCGACCGCCCAGCCGATCGACGGCCGTGACGGAGCCCTGCTCGGCCTCCCGACGGCCGACCTCGAGGCGCAGCGGCACCCCGCGCGCCTCCCAGTGGTAGTACTTGGCGCCCGGGCGGTCGTCCCGCGTGTCGAGGTGCACGCGACGGCCGTGGCGACGCAGCCGGTCGGCATGCGCGCGCGCCGCCTCGAGCGGCGCGTCGCCCGACGCGGCCGTGACGACGGGCACGATCACGACCTCGTACGGCGCGACCGCGGTCGGCAGCACGACCCCCTTCGCGTCCCCGTGGACGGCCACGATCCCGCCCAGGAGCCGTTCGGAGAGCCCGAACGTCGTCTGATGGACGAACCGCTGGGTCCCGTCGGCCGCCTCGTACTGGATCTGGTACGGGCGGGCGAAGTTCTCGTGGTAGTAGTGGACCGTCCCGAGCTGGGACGTGTGCGGCCCCCCGAGGGGCGAGTCGAACGCGAGCGAGTAGCGCGCCCCGGGGAACTTGTCCCAATCGGGCCGCCGGAGCGTGACGTACGGGAGGGCGAACGCCTCGGCCATCTGCCGGAACGCGGCGAGGTTCGAGCGGACGCGCCCGACCCCGCCGGCCTCGTCCAGCTGGCAGGTGTGCTCCTCGAAGAAGTGGATCTCCCGGACCCGGAAGAACGGCCGCGTCGTCTTGGTGTCGTAGCGGAACGTGTTGACGATCTGGTAGACGTTGAGCGGCAGGTCCCGGTGCGAGCGGACCCAGAGCGCGAAGATGGGGTACATCGCCGTCTCCGAGGTCGGCCGGAGCGCGAGGGGGATGTCGAGCTCGCTCGTCCCGCCGCGGGTGACCCAGAAGACCTCCCCCTCGAACCCCTTGATGTGCTCGGCCTCCTTTTGGAACTCCGTCCGGGGGATCAGGGTCGGAAACTCGACCGCCGACGATCCGGTCGCCTCGATCGCGCGGACGAGCACGGCGTCCAGGAGGCGGCGCGCGGCGAGCCCGTAGGGGGGCCAGACGTTCATCCCCTTCACCGGGTAGCGCTTGTCGGTGAGCTCCGCCGCCTCGACAGCGGCGAGGTACCAGTCGACGAACGCCGTCGCCTTGTCGGGGAGGTCGACCATGGGTACCGGGCGGCCCGGGGAGGCCGGCGGAGTATAAGCGTATCCGCGCGCGGCGGCCGGAACGGCGCTCCGGGACGCCCGGGTCCCGTGTGTCGCTCGGGGGACGACACAAGTTGTTAAGCCCCGGTCCGACCATACATCGCGGGCCATGCGGCTCGTCGTCTGCATCGACCGGGACGACGACCTCGGCCGGAAGGCGAGCGTGGCCGGGCCCGTCGTCGGGCGGGCCGAGGTCCTCGACGCAGCCGTCCGGCTCGGGACCGTCGACCCGGAGGACTCGGACACCAACGCCCTCTTCGCCGCGGTCGCGCTGCTCGACGAGCTCCGCGGCGCGGGCGAGGAGTGCGAGGTCTGCGTGCTCACGGGCTCGCCGAAGGTCGGGGTCCTCTCGGACCGGAAGGTCGCGGACCAGTTCGACCGGGTCCTCGAGAAGGTCCAGGCGACGAGCGCCTACCTCGTCAGCGACGGCGCGGAGGACGAGTACCTGTTCCCGATCCTCGCGTCGCGGGTGAAGGTCGACGGCGTTCGGCGCGTCTACGTCCGCCAGAGCGCCAGCATCGAGTCGACGTACTACACGGTCGTCCGCGCGCTCAAGGACCCCAAGCTGCGGGCGAAGACCGTCCTGCCGTTCGCCCTCGTGCTCCTGATCCTGGGCATCGCCGCGGCCGGCGGCGTCCTCCTCTGGGGGGTGATCGGGCTCGCGATCCTCCTCGGCGTCTACCTCATCTTCTGGACGTTCGACATCGACGAGGCGATCATCGACTCGATCCGGTCCGCGTCGGCGGACATCCGGGTCGGCTCGGTCGCTTTCGGGTTCGGGCTGTTCGCCCTCGCGCTCGTCGGGGTCGGCTTCCTCACGGGCTACAACGACATCGCCCGCAACCTCGCGCAGGCCCCGATCGACCGCAGCCTCCTGTTCCTGCAGGCGGGCCTCATCTGGTGGATCGCCGGCGCGGTCGTCTGGGAGACCGGACGGGCGATCCGGCGGACGTTCTCGCGGGGCCGGTTCCCGCGCTCGTTCGCGGTCGCGACGACCTCGATCATCGGGATCGGCTTCGTCTGCTACGGGATCGTCTTCCTCGTCCGGTACCTCGAGGGCAGCACGGCCGCGACCCAGCTGCCGCTCCTGGTCGGGCTCATCGCGACCGGCTTCGGGCTCGTGATCGGCGCCGGGATCCTGCAGCAGTACTTCCGGGCGGCCGCCCGGCGGGACGCGCCGGACCCGACCTCGTTGACCTAGGGCAGCCCTTCGCGCTATCCGAGCGGGGCGTCTCCGAGGACCCGCTCCACGTCGGCGCGGGGCACCGAGAGCCCGCACCGTTCCGCGAGCGTGGCCCGGACGGCGTCCACGCCGGGGGCGATCCGCGCCGCGCGCCCGCTGAGCACCCGGAGGTCCTCCCAGTAGTTCCAGGGAAAGACGATCCACGCCCAGGCCTCCCGGGAGATCTCCTCCGCGAAGTACGAGGGGACGAACGTCGAGTGGGCGATGTGGAGGAACGTCGCGGTCTCGAGTCGGCTCGGTCGGCCGGCGCGCACGTGCTCCACGGCGAGGGCGAGGCTCTGGCCGGTGTCGGTGATGTCGTCGACGATGAGCACCGCGTGGCCCTCGACGGGGCCGCTCAGGCCCTCGGTCACGGCCGCGGCGCCCGTCGGCGTCGCGGTCACGCCCCAGTGCTGGGCCCGCAGGGAGACGAGCCGCTTCACCCCGAGCCGGTCGCAGAGGAGCCGGCTCGGGACCCAGCCGCCGCGGGTGAGCCCGACGATCGTCCCGGGCGCGAAGCCCGAGGCGCGGACCTTCTCGGCGACGGCCTCGGCCCACCGATCGACGTCCGCCCAGCGCGCCAGCCGGCAGGGCGGGAGGTCGTCCATCGGGAGCGGGGCCGCCGGAAGGGGTACCCTACGGGTAGATCCCGCGGATCTTCGTGGCGTCGACGACCCGCTGGATGGCGAGGACGTACGCGGCCGTCCGGTTGTGGACCTTGCGCTCCGTCGCGACCTGGTGGACGTCGGCGTACGACTTCACCATGATCCGCTCGAGGCGCGAGTTGACCTCGTCGAGGCCCCAGAAGTAGCCCTGGATGTCCTGGGCCCACTCGAAGTAGCTCACCGTCACGCCGCCCGCGTTCGCGAGCACGTCGGGGAGCACCGTGATCCCCTTCTCGAACAGGACCGTGTCCGCCTTCGGCACCGTGGGTCCGTTCGCGGCCTCCGCGACGATCTTCGCCTGGATCTTGTCGGCGTTCTTGGGCGTGATCTGGTTCTCGAGCGCCGCGGGGATCAGGACGTCGACCTTCGTCTGGAGGAGCTCTTCGTTGCTGAGCGCCTTCGTGCCGGGGAAGCCGACGACCGAGCCGGTCTTCTGCTTGTGGGCCTCGACCGCGTGCGGGTTCAATCCGTCCGCCTTCAAGATCCCGCCCTTCGAGTCGGACACGGCGACGATCTTCGCGCCCTGCTCGTCGTAGAGGAGGTTCGCGGCGACGCTGCCGGCGTTCCCGAACCCCTGGACGGCGACGGTCGCGCCCTTCATCTTGAGGCCGACGTCCTTCGCCGACTCGCGGATGACGTAGGCGCAGCCGCGGCCGGTCGCCTCGCCCCGGCCCTCGCTGCCGCCGAGGCTGATCGGCTTGCCGGTCACGACGCCCGGCACGGAGTACCCCTTCAGCATCGAGTACGTGTCCATGATCCAGGCCATGGTCTGGGAGTCGGTGTAGACGTCCGGCGCCGGGATGTCCATCTCCGGGCCGATGATCGGCGCGATCTCGCTCGCGTAGCGCCGGGTGAGGCGCTCGAGCTCGCCCTTCGACATGTGCTTGGGGTCGCAGATGACGCCGCCCTTCGCCCCGCCGTACGGGATGTTGACGACGGCGCACTTCCACGTCATCCACGCGGCCAGCGCCCGCACCTCGTCGAGCGTGACCTGCGGGTGGTAGCGGATGCCCCCCTTGGTCGGGCCCCGGGCCATGTTGTACTGGACGCGGTGGCCGGTGAAGACGCGGTACGACCCGTCGTCCATCCGGACCGGGAAGTTCACGGTCAGCTCGCGCTTCGGGTGCTTCAGCACCTCGCGCATGCCGACGTCCAGGCCGAGCAGGTCGGCGACGATATCGATCTGTTGGCGCGCGGTCTCGAACGGATTGATGACGGAATCACTGGTCGGCATCGAGCCCACCTCGGGGCATCCGGGAACCCGGCCCCGGCTACTTGAGCGTAGCGCGACCTTGCCACGGTGCGGCACGGACTTCGACAGGTGGCGAACTATCCGGGCGTCGGGCCGCGCGGTCGCGCCGCGGCGAACGGATCCCACCCGGGCGGTGGCATCGGACGCGCGCCCGCCGAGTTGAGCAGCACCGCCCCCCGGCCCCGAGCGACCCGACCTACGACCGTCAGCCGGGTCCGCGTCGCGCCGACGGCCCGCCGGGCGGCCGGGAGCCGGCCGGGCGGCACGGCCGCCAGCAGTTCGTAGTCCCCGCCAAAGAACGCGGCGGCGCGGCGCCGCCGCGCGGGCAGGCGCCGCACGGCGGGATCGAGCGGCAGCGTGCGCTCGTCCACCTCGAGACGGACCGCGCTGCTGTGGGCGAGCAGCCGGGCCGCTTCCGCGAGGCCGTCGGAGGTGTCGATCATCGCGTGCGCGAGCGGGGCCAGGACCCGGCCGGCGGCGACCCTCGGGCGCACGTCGAGGAGCCGGGCGAGCACGTCCGGCCGTTCGCCCCGCGCCCGGAGGGCCTCGGCCGCGGCCCCGCCGCGCCCGACGGTCCCCGTCGTCACGAGCACGTCGCCGGGGCGCGCCCCCCGCCGCGGGGCGAGGTGCCCCGGGACAGCCCAGCCCACGGCCGTCCCGACGACGGTGGGCACGGGGCCGGGCTTCGTGTCCCCGCCGATCACGTGGGCGTCCCAGCGGGCCGCCGCACGCTCCGCGCCCTGCACGAGGGCCCGGGCCCACCCCGCCGGGGTGCCGGGGGGCACCAGCACCGCGAGCAGGATCCCGGCGGGCTGGGCCCCTTTCGCCGCCAGGTCGGAGAAGCTCACGTTCGTGGCGGCCGCTCCGATCCGGCGCGGCGGCGAGCCCCGGCGGAAATGGGTCCCCGCGACGAGGGCGTCCGTGGTGAGGATCGCGACCCGGCCCGGGGGCGGGCATAGGTCGGCGGCGTCGTCTCCGAGCGGGAGGAGCCCCCGGCGTCCGGCCGGCAGATGGGCGGCCAGCCAGGCATGGAAGCCGCGCTCGTCGATCGCCCGGTTCCCGCTCGGTCGGCCGCCGGGCATCGGAGCTCGCTACTTGTACGGCACGAACTCCTTCCCGAGGAGCTCGCGTCCGAGGATGATCCGCATGATGTTGAGCCCGCCCTCGGCGCCGACGAGGTACGACATGATGCCGCGGAAGCCGAGCTCGAGCCCGACGTCCTTCGTGTAGCCGGCGGCCCCGAACCACATCATCACGCGCTTCACGCATTCGAACGCGATGGGCGGCGCCGTGAGCTTCACGGAGGCGACGGCCCGGTCGACCTCGGAGCGGTGGGAGTCGTCGCCCTTCAGGGGGTACTGGTCGAGCAGCCAGGCGGCGCGGCGGCACTGCCACTTCACCGCTTCGACCTGGGTCCAGAGATCGACGAGCTCGAACTGGATCCCCTCGAACTTCCCAAGGGGCTGGCCGAACGCGGTCCGCTCCCGGATATACGTCATCCCGGTCTCGAGCGCCCGCTCCGCGGCCCCGATGCACGCCGCGCTCACGAACGTTCGGGCGACCGAGAACCCCTGCATCGCGACGTCGAACCCCTGGCCCTCCGCGCCGAGGAGGTACCGGTCCGGCACCCGCACGTCCTGGTAGGAGAGCCCCCCGGTCGAGATCCCCATTCGCCCCAGGTTCTGGAACCGCTGGGTCGTGATGCCGTCCGAGCGGGTCGGCACGTAGAGGAAATCGAACCCGGACTCCGCGCGGGCGAGGGTCAAGTGCCCGCCGCCGAGCCGCTTCGCCTCCTCGACGCCGGAGACGAACGCCTTCTCGCCGTTCAGGACGAACGCGGAGCCGTCGCGCCGGACCCGGGTCCGCAGGTGCGCGAGGTCGCTGCCCCCGGTCGGCTCGGTCGTGGCGATGCCGAGGAACGCCTTGCCCGCGCAGACGGCCGGGAGCACCTCCTGCCGGGTCTCCTCGGGGGCGAACCGGCTGAGCACGTGGCCCCAACCCGCCTCGAGCAGGAAGAAGACGGCCGTGGCCATCGAGAAGTCGCCCCGCCCGATCTCCTCCGCCGCGAGCTCGGTGAGGACCGCGGAGGCGCCCATCCCACCGTACTCGGTGGGGACCGGCATCGCGAGCAGGCCGAGGTCGGCCATCGCCGCGAGCACCTCGTCCGGGATGCGGCCGTCCGCATCGATCTGACGCTCGTGGGTCCGCAGCACCCGATCGCCGAACCGTCGCACCGCATCCTGGAACGCCGTCTCCTCGTCGGTCAGCCGGAAATCCATGGGCGGGAGCGCGACGCGCGCCCCGGGACTTTAGCCTATCCCGGCGCGGCCGCGACAAGCCCTTTATCCCCGGCCCGGCTCCGACGACGAGGGGAGCACGACGGCGCGGGCTCGGATCGCGATCAACGGGTTCGGCACCATCGGCAAGCGGGTCGCGGACGCGGTCGCGAAGCAACCCGACATGGAGCTCGTCGGGGTCACGAAGACCCGGCCCAGCTTCGAAGCCCGTCGCGCGGTGGAGAAGGGCTATCCGCTGTTCGTGGCGGGCGGCGGCGACCCGGCCCCGTTCCGGGCCGCGGGCCTGCCGGTCGCGGGGACGGTCGACGACCTCCTCGCCCGCGCCGACCTCGTCGTCGACGCGGCTCCGGACAAGGTCGGAAAGACCAATCGGGCCCTCTACCAGTCCGCGAACCTCCCCGCGATCTTCCAGGGCGGGGAGAGCTCCGATGTCGCCGAGGCGTCGTTCACCGCCCTCGGCAACTTCGCGGCGTGCCGGGGGAAGCGGAGCCTGCGCGTCGTCTCGTGCAACACGACCGGGATCGCCCGGGCCGCCTCGGTCCTCGTACCCCGGTGGGGGGTCGAGCACTGGGAGGTCACGCTCGTGCGCCGGGCGGGCGACCCCGCCGAGACCGATCGCGGTCCGGTGAACGGCATCCTGCCGACGTTCAAGCTGCCGTCCCACCACGGACCCGACGTCAACACCATCTTCCCGGAGCTGCCGATCGCGACCACCGCGGTCGTCGTCCCCACGACCCTCATGCACGTCCACGTGAACCACGTGCGCCTCGCGCGCCCGCCTCCGGACGCCTCCGAGGTCGTGGCCGCGTTCCGCTCGACCCCCCGCTTCCACCTCTTTGCGGCGTGGGAGCACGTCGACGGGACCCCGCAGGTGATGGAGTACGCCCGCGACCGGGGGATCGGGTTCAACGACATGATGGAGAACGTCCTCTGGGAGAACGGGGTCCGCCTGGACGGGCGGGACCTCTACTTCTTCCAGGCGATCCACCAGGAGTCGATCGTCGTGCCGGAGAACATCGACGCGATCCGGGCGATCCTCGAGTTGGCGCCGGACGGACCGAGCTCGGTCGCGATGACCGACCGGGCGCTCGGCCTCACCGCCGGGGGGCCGACCCCGCCCGCCCCAAGAATCAAATAGCCCCCCTCGCTCGCGCGCGGCACATGTACTATCTCGATCACCGGCGGGACGTCGTGCGGATCCCGCCCGAGCGCCTGGGGCCCGAGCTCTCGGGCGTGCTCACGGAGCTCGCGCAGCAGCAGTTCGAGGGGAAGCTGGTCGACGGCCAGAGCCTCGCCGTCACGATCCGCGAGGTGAAGTCGATCGGCGAGGGGCACATCATCCACGGGGACGGCGGCGTCTACCAGGAGGTCGAGTACGAGGCGCTCCTCTTCCGTCCCGAGATCCAGGAGGTCGTCGAGGGCTCCGTGGTCGAGATCCGGAAGTTCGGGGCGTTCGTCCGCTTCGGGCCGCTCGACGGCCTCCTGCACGTCTCCCAGATCATGGACGATCGCGTCAACATCGACGAGCACAACCAGCGGCTCGTCGGCATCGAATCCAAGAAGGACCTGAAGGTCGGCTACAAGGTGCGGGCCCGGGTCGTCTCGCTCTCGCTCTCGGAGATCTCTCCGCGCGACAGCCGCATCGGCCTCACCATGCGCCAGCCCGCGCTCGGACGGCTCGAGTGGATCCAGGAGTCCCACAAGAAGACCGACGACAAGGGCGGCCGGAAGAGCCCGTCTGGCGGACCCGCCGGGAAGCGAGCGCCCCCCGCGAAGGCGAGCGCGCCGGCGAAGGCCGCGAGCGAAGCCCCGGCCTCCGGGTGATCCCGATGATCAACCTCAAGGCGTGCAAGAGCTGCAACACGATCACCGACCAGGCGAAGTGCCCGCGGTGCGGCGGCGAGGTCTCCCGCGAGTGGCAGGGGTACCTCGTCGTGATCGACCCCGAGAAGTCGGAGATCGCCCGGAAGATGGGGATCCATGCCGCGGGCCGGTACGCGCTCCGCGTCAAGTGACGGGCGTGCCTGGGCGGTCCCGGACTCCCTGCGTCCGACCCTCGCCGAAAAGTACGGACCGGTCTATTCGGGCCCCGACGCGGACCGGCGGATCGTCCGCCTCGGCACGTTCGCGACCTGCGGCGACCGGGTGACGGCCCGCGCGCTCGAGCTGAAGCACCCGCCGCTCCTCGGGATCGTCGACTACCGGACCCGGCGCAACGAGCCGATCCCCCGGGGGACCTTCCGGGCGCTCGGCGCCCGACGGACGGTGCGCGTCCGCAACCCGCCCGGCCTCCTCACCGAGGCGCTGCGCACCGCGGTGAAGGCCCTGATCGCGGACGGCGGCGGGCTCCTCGAGGTCGACGGCGAGGAGGACCTCGGCTCGCTCGCGCTCATCGAGTCGCTTCCCGCCGGAGCGACCGTTATATACGGTATCCCGGGTGAGGGGGTCTCCTTCGTCCGCGTCGACGCGGTCGCGAAGGAGCACGTACGGCACCTGATCGCCCAGATGGAACTGCGGAGAATCCCCCATGGAGATTAAGATCCTCGAGGACCGGCCCAACCCGCTCATGAAGCGGCACGAGTACCGCTTCGAGGTGGCCCACGCGACGGCGGCGACGCCGACGCGCGACGCGGTGCGCGGCGAGCTCTCGAAGATGGTGAAGGCCCCGAAGGACCGGGTCATCATCGAGCGGATGCACGCCCGCTTCGGCACGGCCGTCACCCGCGGCGATGCGCTCGTCTACGAGACCGCCGATGCGGCGAAGCTCACCTCGCGCGCCCACATCCTCGTACGGAACGGTCTCAAGGAGAAGGTCGTGAAGGGCGCGGCCCCCGCCGAGGCCGCGCCGGCCGCTCCGACCCCCGCTGCAGCGGCTCCGGCCCCTGAGGCCGAGAAGAAGGAGTGAACCGGGTGGCGAAGGCGCGCGTCGGCCTCTACGACGTGAAGGGCGACGCCCTCACGCGGACGCACCGATCGTGCCCCAAGTGCGGGCCGGGCATCTTTCTCGCAGAGCATGCGGACCGCCGTTCGTGCGGTCGGTGCGGCTATTCCGAGTCGAAGGCCCCGCCGCCCGCGAAGGGCAAGGCGAAGGCGGCCTAGCGCGCCCCTTGGGTCCGCCCCGGGAGAGCGCCCGGGGAGTCGACGGTGCGGGGATTCGGGTCGTCGACCCAAACACCTCAAGAGAGGGACCCGGCTCGCCTCGGCCCGGTCGCCCTGGGCCCGTAGTATAGCTTGGATATCACGGAGGCCTCCGGAGCCTCAAACCCGGGTTCGAATCCCGGCGGGCCCGTCCCGTCACAGAAAGTGCCCGTTTTGGCCCAAATCCGCCCCCTTGCCCGCTTCTGCACAGGGACCTCGACAGGCTGAACTCGGACTACGCCGAACGGCTCCGCTCTACCTACCTCCGTCCCCCGGAGCCCGGGCCGGCCATCATGGCCGGCCCAACCCATTCTGAACCACGGTC
>DATJUJ010000033.1:0-24298 GCA_035502475.1 Thermoplasmata archaeon | reverse complement strand
CAACCCCCAAACGAATGGGAAGGCGGAGCGGCTGTGGCTCGAATACGACAAGCTCCGATGGCGGTTCCCGACCTTGAAGGAATGGATCGCCTGGAAGAACGACGAGGTCCACGGAGCGTTGTGGGCCCTGGAGACCCCGAGGGAGGCGTTCCAGCGGAAGCTGCCTCCGGAGACCCTGCTCGGGCTCCACCTGGAGCGGGTGGAGGCGTGGGCATGAGGCCGGGAGGTCGACGAAAGCGAACCCGAGCCCCTTCCTCCGTACCTCCATCCCGAGCGCGAAGGGGAACTAATTTCCGTACACTACAACAGAACCCTGTTCACGCCACATTTATATAGAAGGGCAATTTCTCCGATGTTGGTGAGCTAGATGCTTCAGGGTACACCGATCCTCGTCCTGAGGGAAGGGACCGAGCGCGAGCGCGGCAAGGGAGCGACCTCCAACAACATCGCGGCGGCGCGGGCGCTCGCGGACACGGTCCGCACGACCCTGGGTCCGCGCGGCATGGACAAGATGCTCGTGGACGGCATGGGCGACATCACGATCACGAACGACGGCGTCACGATCCTCAAGGAGATCGACGTCGAGCACCCGGCCGCCAAGATGCTGGTCGAGGTCGCGAAGACCCAGGACCAACAGTGCGGCGACGGGACCACCTCGGCGGTCGTCCTCGCCGGGGAGCTCCTCAAGCGCGCCGAGAGTCTCCTCGAGCAGAACGTCCACCCGACGGTGATCACGCGCGGCTACCAGCTCGGTGTGGCGGAGGCGAAGCGCCTCCTCGACACGGAGATCGGCATCCCGATCAAGCACGATGACGAGGCGGTCCTTATCGACTGCGCGGCGACGGCGATGGGGTCGAAGGGCGTCTACGGCTCCCGGGACCACCTCGCGAAGATCGCGGTCCAGGCCGTCCGCAAGATCGCCGAGAGCCGCGGCGGCAAGACGATCGCGGACGTCGACCAGATCAAGGTCGAGAAGCGCCACGGCGGCACCATCTCCGACACGGAGCTGATCGACGGGATCATCCTGGACAAGGAGCGGGGCCACTCGCGCATGCCGACCGAGGTCGCGCCGGCCAAGATCGCACTCCTCAATTCCGCGCTCGAGGTCAAGAAGACCGAGATCGAGAGCAAGATCAACATCAAGAACCCGAGCCAGATCCAGAGCTTCCTCGACGAGGAAGACAAGACGTTCCGTCGGATGGCGGAGGCGATCAAGGCGTCGGGCGCGAACGTCGTCGTGTGCCAGAAGGGGATCGACGACGTCGTCCTCCATTACCTCGCGAAGGACGGCATCTACGCCGTGAAGCAGGTGAAGGAGTCCGACCTCCAGAAGCTCGCCCGCGCCACGGGCGGCAAGATCGTGACCGGCATCAAGGAGCTCTCTGCCTCCGACCTCGGCTCGGCGGCCAAGGTCGACCAGCGCAAGGTCGGCGAGGACTCGATGACGTACGTCACCGGTTGCGCGAACCCGCGCTCCGTGTCGATCCTGATCCGGGGCGGGACGGAGCACGTGACCCAGGAGGTCGAGCGATCCCTGCAGGACGCGCTCAAGGTCGTCGGCAGCGTCCTCGAGGACGGCACCGTCGCCCCGGGCGGCGGCGCCACCGAGATCGAGCTCGCCGTGCGACTCCGCAAGTGGGCCGCCACCGTCGGCGGCCGCGAGCAGCTCGCGGTCGAGGCGTTCGCCCAGTCGCTCGAGGCGATCCCGTGGGCCCTCGCCGAGAACGGCGGGTACGACTCGATCAACGTCTTGATCGAGCTGCGCCGCGCGCACGACGGCGCGACGGCGAACAAGAACATCGGCATCAACCTCGCCGACGGCGGAGTCACCGACATGTGGAAGCTCCACGTGATCGAGCCGATCCGCGTGAAGCGCCAGGCGCTCAGCTCGGCGGCCGAGGTCGCGAACATGGTGCTGCGGATCGACGATGTGATCGCGTCGAAGAAGTCCGCTCCCGCGCCCCCGTCCGGTGGCGGGCACGACCACTAGGCCGTCCCGGTGGGCCGGCGCCGAGGGGCGCCGGCCCGAAGTCTTCATAACGCGAAGCGGGTAGGCCGCTCGCCATGCGCACCAAGCCGGTGGAGGGCGTCCTGCGTTTGGACGTGGTGGCCCTCGACCCCCGTCCCGCGATCTATCTCGCCTACGACGGGCTCGCGGGGATCAGCCAGCGCCCCCTGCTGCGCGACCTCGTCGAGGAGCTGGAACGCAAGGGGCCCGGCGAGCTCGCGAAGTTCCTCGAGGCGTTGCGCGCGCACCGCTCCGGCCAGGTCCACGTCTACTTCTCGGACTACGTGAGCTACGGGATCGGCGGCGGGGACGCGGCCGCCGAGTTCTTCCTCGGGACGTTCCTCGTCCTCCACGAGCCGGCGCGGGCCGCGGGCAAGGAGCCCGCCGTGCCGGAGCACCTCGCCCTCTACCGGCCGGGCGGCGTCGAGCGGCTCGCGCTCGAGGGCGCCTCCGCGTAGGTCGCCCGAGCCTTTTCAAGCCGGGGCCGTCTTGGTCCGGGCGGACGCTCCGGCAGAACGATGACCGACGAGACTCCGCTCGAACACGAGCGTCGCGAGAAGATCGCACGCTGGCGGGCGGCCGGCAAGGAGCCGTTCCCCTGGTCCTTCCCGGGCCGCGTCAGCACCCGGACGGTCCGGGACGCCGCCGCACGCCTCCGGCCTGGCGAGGAGGACCGGGCTCACCCCCAGCGCGTCGCGGGACGCCTGCGCGCGATCCGGGTCCACGGCCGGACCGCGTTCGCCGACCTGGACGACCTCGAGGGGTCGCTGCAGCTGTTCCTCCGCGTCGACGAGCTCGGCGACGCCGGCTTCCAGGAGTGGCTCGCCGACCTCGACCCCGGGGACATCGTCGGCGCCGAGGGCGCGCCCGCGGTCTCGAAGCGCGGCGAGCCGTCGCTGCTCGTCACCGCGCTCACCCTGCTCGCGAAGGCGATCGCGCCCCCACCGGAGAAGTTCCACGGACTCCAGGACCGCGAGGACCGGATCCGGCGCCGGTACCTCGATCTCCTCGCCTCGCCCGAGACCCGCGAGCGGTTCCGCCTCCGCTCGATGATCGTCGCGGAGACCCGAGCCCACCTCGCCGAGGCCCAGTTCCTCGAGGTCGAGACCCCGGTCCTGCTGCCGATCGCGGGGGGGGCCGCGGCGAAGCCGTTCGTCACGCGCTCGAACTATCTCGACGAGGAGCTCCAGCTCCGCATCGCGCTCGAGCTGCCGCTCAAGCGGCTGCTCGTCGGGGGCCTGGAACGGGTCTTCGAGATCGGGAAGTGCTTCCGGAACGAGGACATGGACACGACGCACTCCCCGGAGTTCACGATGCTCGAGGCGTACTGGGCGTTCGCCGACTACCACGACATGCGGCGCCTCGTTGAGGGCCTCTACGCGCGCCTGGGACGCCGCGTGGCCGAGGCCGCGCCCGACAACCCCCGGGCCCAGGCGGCGGCCCGCGCGTTCGCGGGAGGATTCTCCTCGGTCGACTTCGTGGACGAGCTCGAAGCGAAGAGCGGGATCCACGACCTCCGATCGAAGAGCCGGGACGAGCTCCGGGAGCTGGTCCGGGCGGCCGGCTCGACGGTGCCCGCGGAGTCCGGGGCGGGAGTGTTCCTCGACAAGCTGTTCGAGCACTACGTGGAGCCGTCCCTCACCGCCCCCACGTTCGTTCTGGATCATCCGGAGGAGACGACGCCGCTCGCGAAGCGGCACCGGTCGAAGCCGGGCCGGGTCGAGCGGTTCGAGTTCTACTACGCGGGCTACGAGCTTGGGAACGCCTACACCGAGCTGAACGACCCGGACGAGCAGGAACGGCGGTTCCGGGCGCAGAGGGCCGACCGGAAGGTCGAGCAGTACGCGTTCGACGAGGACTTCGTGCGGGCGCTCCGCTACGGACTTCCGCCGTGCACGGGGATCGGGATCGGCGTCGACCGGATGGTCATGGCGCTCACCGGGACCCCGTCGATCAAGGACGTCATCCTCTTCCCCCAGACCCGATCGACCTAGGCGGCGCCGTGCCCCTTATGCGTCCCGCGGCCGGATAGACCCGCGATGGCGCAGACCCCCTCCGTCGACCCGAGGGTCCCGCTCGCGATCGAGGGGCTCTCGATCGTCTACGGCGAGCGGCGCGCCGTCGACACGCTCTCCCTCTCCGTCCGCCCGGGGGAGATCTACGGGTTGCTCGGCTCGAACGGCGCCGGGAAATCGAGCACGATCAAGGCGATCGTCGGGCTCGTGCGTCCGGCGGCCGGGCGGGTCCGGGTCTTCGGCACCGATCCGTGGATCGACGGACTGGCGGCGAAGGCTCGGATCGGCTACGTGCCCGAGACGAGCCTGCTCTACGAGGCGCTCACGCCGCGCGAGTTCCTCGAGTTCGTTGCGAGCGTCCGCGGACTGCCGGCCGACGCCGTCTCCGAGCGCCTGCGGACGTACGCCGCGGCCTTCCGCCTCGACGACGAGATGGAGGAGCCGATCCTCACGCTCTCGAACGGGACCCGGCAGAAGGTCCTCCTCCTCGCCGCGCTCCTCCATCAGCCGCCGCTGCTCGTCCTCGATGAACCGCTCCACAGCCTCGACCCCCGCTCGGTGCGGATCGTGAAGGAGCTGCTCGCGCGCTATGTGGCGGACGGCGCCCGGGGCGTCCTGTTCTCGACCCACACGATGGAGGTCGCCCAGCAGCTCTGCGGCCGGGTCGGGATCCTCGACCACGGCGTCCTCCGAGCGGAAGGCTCGCTCGCCGCCCTGCGCGAGCGGAGTGCCCGCGGCGATGCCTCCCTCGAGGAGGTGTTCCTCCGCCTCACCGAAGAGGAGGCGAGCGTCGCGGAGGCGGTGCGGTCGCTCGAGCGTCCGGCGGACTCATGAGCTGGCGGAGCGCCGTGCGCCTGAGCGGCGTCGCGTTCCAGGAGCTCTCCCTGCAGGCCATCTTTGCCTTCCGTCAGGGGAATCTCCCGCCGACGGGCCCCGCCGACCGCCTCGCCCGGAAGGCCCGGGTCCGCGTACTCCAGAGCAAGGCGATTATCAGTGCGGTGCTCGCGCTCCTCGCCGTCGGCGGGGCCGTCGCGCTGCGGGCCAGCCCGCGCATCGTGGCCTCCGGGATCGTCCCGGCCGGGCTCCCGCCCGGGGCGTTCACCGCCGGCGTCCTCACCGGGCTCCTCAGCCTCGACATCGCCTTCCTGTGGTGGACCGGTCTCCAGATCCTCCCCACGTTCCTCGCGAGCGGCGTCCTCCCGGTGCTCGAGCCGCTGCCGATCGACGACCGCACCCTGCGACGGACCGCCGGCCTCCTTTACCTGCGCCTCTTCGACCTCCCGGCCGCGACCGTGCTGGTCGCGACCCCGCTGTTCGTGGGCCTCGCGGGCGGCCTCTGGGCCGGGCTCGCGATCGTGCCCGGGACGATCGCGGCGGTCGTCTTCGCTCTCGCGCTCGCGCTCCTCACCGGCCGGTTCTTCGTCCGACGCGTGCAGGGCGCCCGGGGCGGGGGCGGCTCGGTCGTCGTCCGGTGGGCGTACCTGGTCCTCTGGGTGGTCCCCGCCTTCTCGATGTTCGCGTTCGTCACCGCCGCCCCGGCGTTCTTCCGGGCGCTGACCGCGATCGCGACCTCCGGCCCGTCGCTGGCCGGAGGGCTCCTGTTCGCGACGTTCCCGTTCGCCCTCGCCGCGCTCCCGGCGGTCGTCGCTGAGGGGACCGCCGGTTTTTCGTTCCCCGACGGAGGGCTCGTGCTCCTCGGGGCCGCGGCCGGGTACCTCGCCCTCGCCGGCTGGGCCTGGGTCTGGACGATGGGCAGCGTCCGCTCGTTCGGGCTCGCGCCGCCGCTCGTCCCGGCCCCGGCCCGGCCCGCGCGCTTCCGTCTCGCATCGCACGGGGCCGCGTACGCCGTGCTCGCCAAGGACCTGCGGATCGCGAGCCGGACGCCGGGCTACGCGTTCCTGCTGTTGCTGCCGGTGCTCGACGCGACCGTCATCGGACTGTTCACGCTCGTCTTCGCCTCGGGGGCTTCCGCCGCCCTCGCGCTCGCGCTCGGGGCCGTGACGACCGCCGCACTTCTCGCAACCTTCTTTGGCCCGGCGTTCTTCGCCATCGAGGTGAACGCGTATGCCTACGGCCGGACGCTGCCGCTCCCGGACCGGTCGATCGTGCTGGGGAAGCTCGCGCTGGTGCTGGCGCTCTACGTCGTCGCCGCGGGGCTCGTCCTCGGGTTCACGCTCGTGAAGGTGTTCGCCCCGACGGTGTTCGTCGCGTTCGTGGCCGCCGAGCTGCCCGCGGTCGCCGCGGCCGGGCTGTTCGAGTTCGGGGTGCTGTTCCGCCGCGCTCGGCGCCGGGGGTTGCCGATCGTCAACCTCTACGCGGGCGCCTGGACCGCGCTGCTCGTCTCCGTGCCCGGCCTCCTCCTCGCGGGCGCGCCGATTCTCCTGTTCCACGAGCTCAGCGCCTCGAGCCTGGCCCTCGGTCTCGCCGGGATGGGCGGGCTCGCGCTCGTCGAGTGCGCGGCGTGCGCGCCGATCGCCCTGGGCCGGGGGATGCGTTGAGCGCGCCCGCGCTGCCGCCGCGGTTCGAGCCGGCCGCGATCGAGGCCCGCTGGCAAGCCGCGTGGGCGGAGGCGCAGGCGTTCCGGGCGCCGGAGCGCCCGTCGGGCGACCGGTTCAGCCTCGTCCTCCCGCCCCCGAACGTGACGGGGGTGCTCACGATCGGCCACATGCTCGGCGACACGGTGATGGACGTCTATGCCCGCCGACGGCGCATGCAGGGCGCCGCGACGCTCTGGGTCCCGGGCCTCGACCACGCCGGCCTCGCGACGCAGGTCGAGGTCCGCCGGCGCCTCCAGCGTCAGGGGATCGCCTGGGACAGTCTCTCGCGCGAGGAGGCGATCGACGCGGTCCAGCGCTGGAAGGACGAGCACGAGGCGCGCATCCGGTTGCAGACCGAGGCCGCGGGGTTCTCCGTCGACTGGACCCGGTACCGGTACACGATGGATCCGCTCGCCGTCCGGGCGACGCGGGAGGCGTTCGTCCGGCTCTACCGGGACGGCCTCATCTACCGCGGGGAGCGGATGGTGAACTGGGACCCGCGGCTGCGCAGCGCGATCTCGGACCTCGAGGTCATCCACTCCGAGGAGGAGACCACGCTGGTCTTCGTCCGGTATCCGTGGGCCGACGGCTCGCCCGGTGGGATCGAGGTCGCGACCGTCCGGCCCGAGACGATCTTCGGCGATGTCGCGGTGGCGGTCCACCCCGACGACGCGCGGTACCGGGAGGCGGTCGGGCGCTCGGTCGTGATCCCGCTCACGGGCCGGACCGGTCCGGTGATCGCCGACGGCGCGGTCGACCCCGAATTCGGCGCGGGCGCGCTCAAGATCACGCCGCGGAACGACCCGGTCGACCGGGAGATCTTCCTGCGCCATCCCGAGCTCCAAGCCCCGCCCGAGATCCTCGACGCCGGCGCCCACCTCGAAGGGGATTGGGTGCCGGCGGCGTACCGGGGGCTCGACCGGGAGGCGGCGAGGCTCCGGATGATCGAGGAGCTCGACCGCGAGGGGTTCCTCGTGAAACGCCAGCCGTTCCGGCATGCGGTCGCCCGCTCGGAGCGCTCCGAGGCGATCATCGAGCCGCGCCTCTCCACCCAGTGGTTCGTGAAGATCGGCCCGCTCGCGGAGCGGGCCGTCGCGGCCGTCCGGTCGGGGGAGATCCGGCTGCATCCGGCGCGCTGGGAGCTCACGTTCTTCCGCTGGATGGAGGGGATCCAGGACTGGTGCATCTCGCGCCAGGTGCTCTGGGGTCACCCGATCCCCGTCGAGACGTGCCGGGCCTGTGGTCAGCAGACCGTCACGGTGGAGCCGCCCGTGGCCTGCGCGCACTGCGGCGCGCGCGATCTCACGCGCGACCCGGACGTCCTCGACACCTGGTTCACCTCGTGGATGTGGCCGTTCGCGGCGCTCGGGTGGCCCGAGCCGACGGTCGCGCTCGAGCGGTACTTCCCGACCGACGTCCTCGTCACCGGCCGCGACATCATGTTCTTCTGGGTCGCCCGGATGATGATGGCCGGCTACTACTTCCGGGGCGCCCGCCCGTTCTCGGACGTCTACTTCACCGGCATGCTCCGCGACAGCGAGGGTCGCCGGATGTCGAAGCATCTCGGGAACTCGCCCGACCCCGTCGACGTGATCCGGGAACGGGGCGCGGACGCGATGCGGTTCGCCCTCGTCTTCCCGAACCCGACCGGCGAGGACGGCCCGTTCGGGTCGGCCCCGCTCGACGGGGCCCGGAACTTCCTCACCAAGCTGTGGAACCTGGTCCGGTTCACCCTCCCGCACGTCCCGCCCGGGACCGACCCGGGCGCGCCGCCCCCCCGCCCCGGGCCCGCGAGCGCCCTCGAGCACCGGTGGATCCTCTCCCGGTACCGGGCGACCGCCGAGGAGGTCGACCGGGCGCTGGATGAGTTCGAGCCGACCCGGGCCGCGACGGCGCTCTACGGCTTCGTCTGGCACGACCTCGCCGACCGGTACGTGGAGATCGCGAAGGAGGCCCTGCTCGGTCGCCGCGGGGAACCCGCCCGGCGCGAGGCCCAGGAGACCCTCCGGTTCGTGGTCGAGCGCACGCTCCGCCGGCTCCATCCGTTCGTGCCGCACGTCACCGAGGAGCTCTGGCACGCGCTCCCGCACGACGGCCCCCTGCTCGCCCGGGCAGCGTGGCCGGGGGCCGACGAGGTCCCCACCGACCCCGTCGCGGAGCTCGAGATGGCCCCGGTCCTCGAGTCGGTGCACCTGCTGCGCAACCTCCGGGCCGAGGGCCGCGTGCCGCTCGAGGCCGTGCCCCGGGCCTGGGTACGACCGGCCAGCCCCGAGGTGGCTCGGCTGTTGGCCGCCGAGCGCGGGACGATCGAACGGCTCGCGAAGGTCCGACCGCTCGACCTCCTCGCTCCCGACGCCCCGGCCCCCGAGGAGACCGCCCGCCGGGTCGCGGCGCTCGGGGAGTGCTTTGTCGCACGGCCGGCGCCGGGTCCGGAGGAGACGGCGTCGCTCGAGCGCGAACGCGCGACCCTCGCCGCCCTGCTCCGCAAGACCGAGGGCCGGCTCGGCGACCCGGGGTTCCGCGCCCGGGCCCCCCCCGAGGTCGTGCGGGAGGCGGAGGCGAAGGCTACGGAGCTCGCGGAGCGCCTCCGGCGCATCGACGAGCATTTGAGGGCCGGACCCTCGGAGGCCGCACCATCATGACCCCTGCCGCGAAGCGTACGGCCGGGAAGAGGGCACGGCCGGCACGTCCCCGTCCCGCGGCCGCCGCGGGGCCGATCGGGGCGATCCCGCTCCCGGGGAGCGCGAAGCCGCACCCGGAGCTCGGCCTCGGGCTCTGGGCGCTCGGCCGGTGGCGGGACGAGGACGAGGCGCGCACGAAGGCCGCCCTCGGCCGCGCGCTCGAGCAAGGGTTCCGCTGGTTCGACACGGCCGAGGTCTACGGGAACGGGCGCTCCGAGCGCCTGCTGGGGGACGTCCTCGCCCGGAGCGCGAGCGGGGCCGCCGCCTGCTTCGTCACGACCAAGGTCTCCTGGGAGCACCTGCGCCCCGCCCAGGTGCGCGCGAGCCTCGTGAACAGCCTCGAGCGGCTCGGGATCCCCCGCGTCGACCTCTACCTCGTGCACGCACCGGATCCCCACGTGCCGCTCGCGGAGACGATGGGGGCGCTCGAGGCGCTCTGGAAGGAGGGACGGATCGGGGCGATCGGGGTCTCGAACTTCGGCGTCGCCGAGCTCGAGGAGGCCGCCCGCCACCTGACCGAGGCCCGCCTCGTCGTGAACCAGGTCCGCTACAATCTGTTCGATCGCGACGAGGCCGACCCCGTGCGCGACCACTGCGCGCGGCACGGCATCCTCCTCGAGGCGTACACCCCGCTCGCCCGGGGGCTGCTGGCCGGACGCTACCTGGACGCGAAACGGATCCCGCCCGAGGTCCGCCGGTTCGCGGCCCGGCTGTTCGAGCCGGAGCGCCTGCCCGAGATGCTCGCCCGGGCCCGACGGCTCCGCGACCTGGCCGCCGAGGCCGAGGTCCCGATGGCCTCGCTCGCCCTCCACTGGCTCCGGTACCGGGGGGCGGCCCCGCTGGTCGGAGCGAGCCAGCCCGGCCAGATCGACGCGACGCTCGACGCCTGGTCCCACCGGCCGTCGGACGCCGTCCTCGAGCGGGCGGACGCCCTCGGGCGGGGCGACCGTGCTTAGGTTCGTCGCCTTCGACATGGACGGGACCCTCGTGGACGTCGCGAGCTCGTGGGCCGCCGTGCACGACCACTTCGGCGAGCACAACGCGGAAGGGCTGCGGCTGTTCCTCGAGAACCAGATCGACGACCGGGAGTTCGTCCGCTCCGACGTCCGAATCTGGTGGCGCCACGCCCCGGACCTGACGGTCGAGGACCTCGAGGGGATCCTCGGCGCCGTGCCCCTGATGCCGGGCGCGCACGCGCTCGTGGACGGGCTGAGGGCGCTTGGGGTCCGCACCGCGATCGTGAGCGGGGGGATCGACCTCCTCGCCCGCCGGATCGGGCGGGAGCTGGGGATCGACGTCGTCCTCGCGAACGGCTTCCGGGTGACGGCCGACGGTCGGCTCACGGGCGAGGGGATCATCCGCGTCCCGATCCAGGGCAAGGAGGGCGTGCTGGCGGGGCTCCAGGAGCAGCTCGGATTCGCCCCCTCGGAGACCGCGTCGGTGGGGAACTCCGCCATCGACGTGGGGCTGTTCCGGCGCAGCCGGGTCGGCGTCGCCTTCCTGCCGGAGGACGACGCGGTCCGCGCCGCCGCGACGCACATCGTCACGGACCGGGACCTCGCGCGCGTGCTCCCGCTCTTGGAGCGGTTCCCGGACGCCTGAGCCGCCGGGAACGCTTATCCGCGACCTCCGGGTCCCCGCTCGCTCCATGGAGCCCTACAGCGTACTGCTCGCTCGCGCCCGGGAGAAGCTCCCCCCCGTGCAGACCGGCTCGGACCGTTTCCAGGTGCCCGAACCGGACATCATGACCGATGGGAAGAACACGGTGATCCGGAACTTCCAAGAGATCTGCGGCGTCCTGCGGCGCGACCCGGACCACGTGATCGGCTTCCTCGCGAAGGAGTTCGGTTGCCCCGGCGTCCTCGACCTCCCGCGGGCGATGCTCAAGTCGCGGCTTGCGAAGGACGCGATCGCCCAGCGGGTGCGCGAGTACACGGCGAAGTACGTGGTCTGCTCCGAGTGCAAGCGGCCCGACACGCACCTCGTCAAGGACGGGCGGCTCACGCTCCTGGTCTGCGAGGCGTGCGGGGCCCAGCGGCCGGTGACCGTACGACGCGTGATCACCCCCGAGAAGCCCCGGACGCCCGTCGTCGTCGGCGAGGTCTACCGCCTCACGATCGAGGACGTCGGCCGGCGCGGGGACGGGGTCGCGAAGAAGGAAGGGTTCGTCATCTTCGTGACCGGGGCGACCCAGCGCGGCGTGAGCGTGAACGCGAAGATCACGAAGGTCCTCGGCAACAACGCTTACGCGGTCGTGCAGCCGTAGCGGGCGATGCGCAGCGTTCGCTGGTTGGGGCTTCTCGGGCTCTACCTGGGCGCGCAGGCGGTCGGCCTCGCCCTCGCCGACCCGTTCCGCTCGGCCGGGCTCCAGTCGACCTCGAACGCCCAGAGCGTGACCGCGCCGGTCGAGATCATCGTCCTCATCGTCGTCGCGCCGCTGGCCATCCTCTGGATCGCGCGACGCCAGGGGGGCCTCTCCGCGCTCCGGCACCTGATCCTCCTCGCGATCGCCGGCGCCCTGTTCATCACGCTCGACGCGACGTTCTCGCTGCTGCCGCCCGGCTACGTGCTCCTGCCCCCGTACGCGGCCGAGCTCGTGCTCGACCCGTCCGGGATCGCCGCCGGCACCCTCGCGGCGGCCCTCTACCTCGCGCTCCTGATGGAGCCGCAGTGGTACATCGTCGACCTCGTGGGGTTCCTCGCCGCCGGCTCGCTGATCGCGATCCTCGGGATCTCGTTCGCGATCCTGCCCGCCTTCATCCTCCTGATCGCCCTCCTCATCTACGACGCCATCGCCGTGTACGGGACGAAGCACATGGTCTCGCTCGCCGAGGTCGTGACCGACATGAAGCTCCCGATCCTGATGGTGATGCCCGAGTCGTCCGGCTACGACTACACGCAAGCCCCGACGCTCGCCGCCCAGCGGGCCCAGCCGGTCGAGGAGCGGCAGGCGCTCTTCATGGGCCTCGGGGACGTCGTGATCCCCGGGACGCTCGTCGCGTCGGCGCTCGTCTGGCTGCCGAGCGCGCCGCACGTCCTGGGCCTCGGAGCGAACGTCGTCCTCTCCCTGGCGACGCTCTTGGGCTCCGTGATCGGCTACGGCGTCCTCATGACGCTCGTCCTCCGCGGGAACCCGCAGGCGGGGCTCCCGCTCTTGAACGGGGGGGCCCTCGCCGGCTACGTCCTCGCCTACCTGCTCGTCTTCCGGTCCTGGACCCTGGGGTTCACCGGGGCGCTTTAACCCCCCGGCGCTCGAGGGCGCTCGTGCCGCGGCGGGTGGAGGACGTGCGGGTCGACGACCGCCCGTCCCTCGACACGCTCGTGCGTCGGCTCGAGGCGGGCGGGGGCTTCAGCGCGAAGGGCGTCGCCGACGGGGTCGACCTGCTGGCCCGGATCCTGGGGGACCGGGAGATGACGACGTTCCTGTCGTTCCCCGCCGACATCGTGGCGACCGGGACCCGGGGCGTGCTCGCCTCGCTCGTCCGCGCCGGGTACGTGGACGCGATCGTCACCACGTGCGGGACGCTCGACCACGACCTCGCGCGCTCGTTCCGGCCGTACTACCACGGCGCCTGGGAGCTCGACGACCGCGCGCTCCACCGGCGCCACCTCTACCGGCTCGGCAACCTCGTGATCCCGGAGCGGAACTACGGAGCGATCGTCGAGGCGAAGATGCAACCGATCCTCCGACGGCTGTGGGCCCGCGGGGTCCGTGCCCTCTCGACGGTCGACCTCGCGTGGGCGATCGGCGAGGCGATCCCCGCGACCGCCCGCTCGAGCCTCCTGCGCGCCGCGTTCGAACGGAAGGTCCCCGTGATCGTGCCGGGGATCACCGACGGCGCGGTCGGCAGCCAGGTCTGGCTGTTCTGGCAGGACCACCGCGCGCTCACCCTCGACCTGCTCGCCGACGAGCAGCGGTTGAGCGACCTCGTCTTCGAGGCGAAACGGGCGGGTGCGATCCTGCTCGGCGGAGGCATCTCGAAGCACCACACGATCTGGTGGAACCAGTTCCGGGGCGGGCTCGACGCCGCGCTCTACCTCACCACGGCGGTCGAGTGGGACGGCAGCCTCTCGGGGGCCCGGACCCGCGAGGCGATCTCCTGGGGCAAGGTGAAGGCGAACGCCCGGCACCAGACGGTGGAGGGCGACGTGACGCTCCTCCTGCCGCTCATGGTCGGCGCGGCCCTCGAGCGCCTCGGCGGCTGAGCGGCTCCCGAATCCTTAAGTCCCGGGGCCAGGGTGCGGCGCCGTTCGCCCTGGGCCCGTAGCTCAGTCCGGTCAGAGCAGGCGGCTCTTAACCGCAAGATCGGGGGTTCGAATCCCTCCGGGCCCGCTCGGCGGACGGCCCGGCGGACCGCCGGGCCGCCCGCCCTTCGTCCGGACCCGGCTCAGCGAGCCGGAGGGTTGGCCACGCTGACCGAGTGGATCCCCGGGAACGCGAACGGCACGAGCTGCCAGTGCTTCCCGGCGTCCGGGCTCACGAACAGCTGGCCGGTCGTCGTGCCCACGTAGATCCCGGCGGGGTCCCGGTCGTCGGTCGCGATCCCCTCCCGCTGCACGCCGAAGTGGCCGGGGAACTGCTTCGGCGGCACGAGCGTCCGCCACTTCCGGGTCCGATCGTTCCACTCGTACACCTGGAAGCTCCCTCCGCCGGTCACGCGCGCCATGCCGTCGAGCCGGACGAAGTAGGCCCGGCCCGGGTCGGCGCGCGGCGACGCGACGCAGAACCCGAAGTCATCGCCGAGCGGCTTCCCGATCCGGGTCCAGTGGTCCATCCGATCGTGGGAGACGTACATGCCGCCGTGGTCCTGCCGGTAGAACGTGTCGGGATTCGCCGCGTCCATGGCGACGTGGTGGACGCACTGCCCGGTCTCAGGGTGCTTGTTGGGGAGGAACGGGGTCTCGACGCCGCGGTTCGTCGGCTTCCAGCTCTTCCCGCCGTCCTCGCTGCGGAACGTGCCGACCGCGGACATCCCGATGTAGAGCCGCCGGGACTCGCGCGGGTCGAGGAGGATCGTGTGCAGGCAGGCTCCCCCGGCGCCGGGCGACCAGTTCTCGTGCTCGGGGTTCTGGTTGATCGCGTCGATCGGTTCCCAGCTCGACCCGAGGTCCGACGAGCGGAAGAGGAGGTGCGGGTCGGCGCCCAGATAGACCGTGTCCGGCTCCTCCGGCAGCCCGGGCTCGAGATGCCAGAGGTTGTTGAGCGGCCGCTTGATCGTCGACGGATCGACGTCCATCGGCGACGGACGTTCCTTGCGGCGGGGCGTCAGGGGCGTCGCGATCTCGGCCCACTTCTGGCCCCAGTTCCGCGAGCGCTGGACCATCGGGCCCCAGAAGGTGCTGTTGACGAGGGCGTACAGATCGCCCGGGTGCCGGGGGTCGGCCACGACGTGGTAGACCTCGCTGCCCTCGTGCGCGGCCGGGCCGACCGACCACTTGCGCCGTCCGGCATCGCCGGTGACGACATACGTGCCCTTGCGCGTTCCCACCAAGATCCGGATCCGAGCGTCTTTCGCCATCGTGCTTGCCTCCTCATCCCCCTGCGATGGAATGAAGGATATCGATGGTCCGGGCGTCGGCGAGGGACGTGCCGACCCCGGTGGTGCCGCTCACGTCCTCGCCGTCCACGAACACGCGGACGTAGCGGCGGAGCTGGCCCGTCTCGTCCCGGATCTTGAAGCGGAGGCGGGGGTAGCGGGCCTCGAGCGTGTCCAGGAGCTGCGCGACCGATTCGGCCTCGACCCGCTCCTGGGTCCGGGGGCCGAACTCGCGCAGCCAGCTGTCGAGCCGTACCTCGAGCACCGCCGCCTCCATCACGGACAGTCCTCCGGCCCTCTTGAGCCCTGGCGCCGGGCAGCGGGCCGGAGACGGACCGGACGTTCCTGAGACCGCATGCGGACTCCCGGGCGAGCGATGGCTCGGGCCGAGAGAAAAACCCACCCTCGCCGCCACGCTAAGGCATTAGTATCCATCGAAACAGTCGGCCGCCGATGGTCTCGGAGGGTCTCACCCAGTTCCTGTTCGAGATCGCCTCGGACGAGCGGCTCGGCATCCTCCAGGCGACCGGTCGACGCCCCCTGCGGCACGCCGAGATCGCCCGCACCCTCGGCATGACCGGCTCCGAGACGACCCGGCACCTGAACCGGCTCGCCGAGGCCGGCCTGGTCTCGAAGAACCCGCGGGGCCAGTACGAGCCGACGCTGCTCGCGGAGGCGCTCCTCACCGGACTTCCGTTCCTGGTCTTCCTCACCGCCCACCGACGCTACCTGCTCGACCATCGGCTCGCCGCCCTGCCGACCGCGTTCGTGGAGCGCATCGGCGAGCTCGCCCAGGGCGCGTTCGTCGGCGGGACCTACCGGGTCGTGGCGCTCCAGGAGGCGGCCCTGCGCGCGGTCGCCCGGCGCATCTGGGTCGTCACCGAGCAGCGGTTCGAGGCCGCGATCCCGATCTTCCGGGCGAAGGTCCAGGCGGGCGCGGACGTGCGCATCGTCCGGTCCCGCCCGCACCTCGAGGAGGAGAAGCGCGCGGGGCTCGACGTGCCCCGGAACTTCCCGGTGAAGTCGCTGCCCACGGTCGACCTGTTCCTGGCCGTCCTCGACGACCAGGCCGGCCTCTGCCTGCCCGGGCCCGACGGGCACGCGGACCTGGGCACGATGATCCTGCTCACCGACGCGGAGGGGGTCCGCTGGGCCGAGGACCTGTTCCGCCTCCTCTGGGAGCGGGCCGACCCCTGGCGGATCCCGCTCGCCCCGAGCACCGCGCGCGACGGGTCGCCGCGCCGGGTCACGGGGCCGGGCGGCTGAGGAACGCCTCGAGGACCTCGGCCATCCGGCCGTGGAGGTCGTCGTACTCGTAGTCGACCGCGACGATCGGCTGCGGGACGTGGACGAGGCGGCCGAGATCGACCGGGCTCCCGTCGAGCACGAGCTCCGCGTCGGACCCCCGGATCGTCGCCTCGAGCTCGCCGACCTGCTCCGCACTGTAGCCCATCGCGGGCAGGACCCGGTGCAGGTGCGGATACTGCTCGTAGAGCCGGGCGATGCTCCCGACCGCGGAACGCCGAGCGTCGACGATCGTCGCGCCGCCGCGCTCGGCGGCGAGCGTCGCGGCGCCGAACCCCATGCCCCCGTGCGTCAAGGTCGGGCCGTCCTCGACGACGAGGACCCGACGGCCGCGCAGGGCGGGGGCGTCGGGGACCGTGACCGAGAGGGCCCCGCGGACGACCGGCGCCTCGGGGTTCGCCGTCCGGGCGTTCTCCTCGACGGTCCGTACATCCTCCGGGCGCGCCGAGTCGGTCTTGCTGATCACGATCACGTCGGCCATGCGGAAGTTGGTCTCGCCGGGATAGTAGGCGAGCTCGTGGCCGGCCCGGTGGGGGTCGGCGACGACGAGGTGGAGATCGGGCGCGTAGAACGGAACGTCGTTGTTGCCGCCGTCCCACAGGACCACGTCGGCCTCGCGCTCCGCCGCCCGGAGGATCGGCTCGTAATCGACGCCGGCGAACACGACGACCCCGTCCCGGAGGTGGGGCTCGTACTCCTCCCGTTCCTCGATCGTCGTGTGGGCCCGGTCGAGGTCCTCCATCGAGGCGAACCGTTGGACGGCCTGCTGGGCGAGATCGCCGTACGGCATCGGGTGCCGCACGATCGCGACCCGGCGTCCGTGCGCGCGCAGGTACCGGGACACGAACCGGGTGAGGGGGCTCTTTCCGGCGCCGGTGCGGACCGCGCAGACCGCCACGACCGGCTTCGACGACCGCAGCCACGTCGAGCGAGGGCCCGGCAGCAGGAAGTCGGCGCCGGCGGCCTGGGCGATCGACGCCTTGTGCATCACCTCGAGGTGCGGAAGGTCCGAGTACGCGAGCACCGCGAGGTCGACGTGCTCCCGGGCGATCAGGTCGGGGAGTTCGCGTTCGAGGACGATCGGGATCCCGTGGGGATAGCCCGGGCCGGCGAGCTCCGGAGGGTAGGTGCGGCCGGCGATGTTCGGGATCTGGGCCGCCGTAAAGGCGACCACCTCGATCTCCGGATGCCCCCGGTAGAGCACGTTGAAGTTGTGGAAGTCGCGGCCGGCCGCCCCCAGGATCACGACCCGCTGACGCGTCATCGCCCAGCGGACCGGTCCCGCGCGTTAAAGCGCTGGGGGTCCGGCGGCCCCCGGCTCCTCAGGGAGGCGGGGGCGGCGGAGGCGGTGGGGGCGGTGGCGGGGGCGGGGGCGGGGGCGGCGGGGGCGGAGGCGCTCCCGCGGCCGCCGCCGACGGGGGCTTCGGGGCCCGGAACCAGCGGAGCCCGATCAGGGCCCCTACCACGACCGCGATGACCACGATCCCGAGCACCAGGTAGATCCAGGGGAACCCCGACGAGGAGCTGCTGCCGGAAGCGCCGGAGAGCGTGATCGTGACCGCGGCGCTGCCGCTCGCGGTGTGGGCATTGAGGCTGGCCTGCACGGTCACCTTGGTCGCGCCGGTGAGGGCTTTGGCGTCGAACGTGACGGTCGCCCCGGTCGTCGCCGACAGCGTGCCCAGCGAGTTGTTGAGGGACCACACGTACGTCACGCCCGTGGGGCAGGAGCCGCCCGAGCAGACCGGCGTGGCGGTCAGCGAGACGGAGCCGTTCGGCGCGATCGACGGCGCGGCCGGCGACACGGTGACCCCGGTCAGCACCGAGACCGGGGTCGTGGTGATCGTGAGCGCGGCGTGCCCGCGCTCGGACACGCCTTCGATCGTCACTTCGACGGACAGGTTGGAGGCCCCCGCGGAGGCCCCGGCGGTGAACTCCACGTCGGCGTGGGTGGTCGCGTTCAGCGTGCCCAGCGAGTTGTTGAGCGACCAGAGGTACGTCGCGCCCGAGGGGCAGGGACCGCCCGAACAGGTCACCTGCGCGGAGAAATTGGCGCTGGTGCTGACCGCGAGGGAGTCGGACGACGGGGAGACGGCGACCGAGAACGAGGGGGGTGGGGCGCCCGCCAGCGAGACGATGCTGATGGACGTGGACTGCGAGTTCGAGACATACACCGTTCCGCCCGTGCCGTTCACGGTCACGGCGATCGGGTCGCTCCCGACGGGTATCGACTTCCAGGCGGTGTTCGTCGTCGTGTTGACGACATCGAGCGTGTTGCCCAGGTCGTCCGCGCCATACACCGCCCCGTTCGCGGGGTCGTACGCGAGGTCGAAGCCGTAGACGCCCGTGATGTTCTTCGTGACCGTGTTGGTCGCGGGGTCGATCGCCTGGATGATCGGTTCCAGGATCGGGACGCCGTCGACCGTGACGTAGCCGTAGCCCGATCCGTAGATCGTGTGGCTCGCGGGATCGTACACGAGCGCGTCGCTGACCCCGTTCGTGATGTTCGTCACGAAGGCGCCGGTCGTCGCGTTGAGGACGGTGAGGTTCACGTCCCCCGAGCCTCCCAGCGTGCTCACGTAGAGGTCCCCGTTCGCGGGATCCGCGGCGATGGCCCCGGGAGTGACGGACGGGCCGATCGAGAACGTCTGCGCGATGGTGTTCCCCGCGCCCAGACCGAAGATCTCCGGGTATCCGGAGCTGACATACATCTCGCGGTTGCCGGCGTCGTAGGCCCAGTAGGAGTCGTAGCCGACCGGCGGGACCGTCCCGGTGCTGATGATCGTCACCAGCTGTCCGGTCGTCCCGTTGAACGCCGCGTACCCAAAGCAGCCCCCGCCCCCTCCCGAGGCGTCCTCGAGGATCTCGTTGTTGGCGGGGTCGTACGCAGCCGAGAGGCCCGAGATCTCGTAGCCCCCGCAGTCGCCCTCGGTCGCCGCGGAGTCGAGCGAGTAGACGCCGTTGTTGTAGCCCAGCAGCGATCCGTTCAGCACGTTGTCATCGACCGCGTAGAGGACGCCGTGGCCGGCCAGCGGCGAGCCGTCGTGCTCGACGCTCCACGGGGCGGCGGGGTCGAACGCGATCCCCCACGGGCCGATGTCGAGCGGGATCGTCGCGACCGAGCGCTCGGTCGCCCCGGAGATCACGGTCAGGTTGAGTCCCACCAGGCTCGAGGCATAGATGTCCCCGTTCGTGGAGTCGTACGTGACCCCGACGGGCCCGACCCCGGTGGTGACGTTCGTGAGGACTGCGTTGGTCGTGACGTCGAGGACCGCGACGAGGTCGTCCCCGGGCAGGGCGTCGTTGGTCACGTAGACCCGCTCGTTGACGGGATCGCACGCGATCGCCACGAGGCCCGGCAGCGTGTCGGGCGGCGCGATGGTGATGTTCGTCACGAACGCGTTCGTGGCGCCGTCGAAGACCGAGACGTTCCCTGTGTCGTAGTCGGCGACGTAGACGTGCGTCGAGGTCGGGTCGTAGCAGGCGGAGTCGGGGGCCGTCAGGGCGGGGAACTGGTACCAGGCCACGACGGCGCCCGACGAGGGGCCGAGCACTGTGAGGCTGTCGTTCAACTCGTTCGTCACGAAGACGTCCCCGTTGGCGGAGTCGACCGCGAGGGCCTCCGGGTTGGACCCGACCGACACGTTGGTCACGAACGCGTTGGTCGTCGGGTTGACGATGGTGACGGAATCGGAGTACATCTCCGCGATGAAGATGTCGTGGTCGATCGGATCGTACACCACGGCCGACGGGCCGTCCAGGATCCCCCCGGCGCCGATCAGACCCACGGGCGTGTGCGTCGACGGGTCCCAGACGGTGACCGTGTCGTCGCCCGAGTTGGCGATGTAGAGGTCGCCGCTCGTCGGGTCGAGCGCGACGGAGGCCGGGTCGACGCCGGTCGGGATGTCCCCGATGAGCGTGTTGTTCGCCGCATCGATCACGGAGAGGTTGTCCGTGTCCTCGTCCGGTACGTAGAGATCGCCCGTCGCGGGATCGTAGACCCCGCTCACGGTGTCGGTGGCGGCGTTCGCGATGAAGTTCCCCGCGCGCAGGGTGTCGTTGGCGAGGACCAACGTCTGATTGACGAACCCCGGGCCGAGCGCGGCCGCCGGGGTTGCCCCGGCGGGGGACGAGGCGGGAGTGAGGGGGGCGTGCGGGGGGGTCGCGACGTCCTGCGCCACGGCGCTCCCGAGAGGACCCGCGACGAGCGAAGCGACCGTGACTAGGGCGACCAGGACGGCACCGATGGTCGGCCCATACGCCCGCTTCATGCGCTCGACCCCCGGGCGGAATGGTCCGCGACGCCCGCTCGCGGGGGGCGGCCGTCGCTCGACGTGGAGTCGGAGGCGGGACCGCTTCCCGGTCGAGGCGCGCGCGTCATCCCGGGAGGGCGGTTCCGGAACGAAGATAAGGGCCGTGGCCGTATTCGCTTCCATTCAGTCGATCCCGGGCCCCGGCGCACGGCGGGGAGGCGAGCCCACGGCCAGCCTCCCCGCGTACGAGGAACCAGAGCCCGGCACGCGGGGCGTCGGGGGTGCGCGCTCCGCCGCGGGCCGTCCGGGCACTCCGGCCTTCGTCCTGCTGGTGCACGTCCACGAGGCAGAAGAGGCCGGGGTCCCGGTGACCCAGGCGGAAGCGGCGCGCACCCTGGGCCGCTCGCAACCGACCATCTCCCGGACGATCGCCCAACTGCAGCGCCAGGCGCTGCTCCGGGGCCGCCCGTACTGGACCGGCGACCGGCCCGTACACGAGACCGTGTACCTGCTGACTCCGGCCGGGGAACGCGCCGCGGCCCGGGCGATCGCCGAAGCCCGCGCGCTGCCCTCTCGGGACCCGGGACTCTCGCTCGGGGACCTCCTCGACCTGCACGGCGGGCTCTCGCTGACGGACCTCCTCGCAGTCCCGCCCGGAGAGCGGTCGGTCGGGGGCGAGGCCCTCGCCCGTCGGCTCGCGGAGCGCCGCGCCGCGGCACGCGCCCCCGGCACCTCCCCGCCCTCTGCTTCGGTCGACCTGATCGGTCGTTGGGCGGAGCGACTGGACCTCCTCCGAGCGATCGTCGGCGTCAGCGCGCCCGGCGCGCATGGGGCGGTCCGGGTGCTCCTGGGTCCGGCCGGTCAGGGCAAGACGCGGCTGCTCGCGTTCGCCGAGGAAGTCGCGCGCCGTCGAGGGTTCCGGGTCGTTCGTGGGCAGACCCTGCGCGACCCCCAGCTCCCGTTCTCCCCGTTCGAGGAGATGATGGATCGCGTGCGAGCGGCGTCCCCCGGTCCTCCGTCGAGGGCGGGGGGGCCGCGCCCGCTGCCCCGTCGGCTCCTGCGCTACCTCGAGCTCCTGCAAGACGGGCCGCCCGGACCGCTGCTGCTGGTCGTCGATGATCTGCAGTTCGCGGAGCCCCCAGCGCTCACGATCTTTCGCTTTCTGAGCCGCAACCTGCCGACCCTCGAACGCCCGGTGCTGCTGCTTGCGGCCGCCCGCGACGACGAGCCGCTCGGGTCCCCCCGGTCCCGGTCCTTCGCCGAACTCCTCGAGGAGCTCGAGCGACCGGAGACGGGGCTGGCCCCGTCGGTCGTGATTCCGCCGCTCACGAACCGGGAGTCCCACGAGGTCGCAGAGCTCGCGAGCCGTCGCGAGGGCCCGGCGCTCCCCGAACCGATGGTCGGGGCGCTGGTCGCCCGCGCCCGCGGGAACCCCCTGTTCCTGGTCGAGGGAGTCCGGGAGTTCCAGCAGGCGGCCCGGCACGTCGATCCGGCGGACCTGCCCGCGCTGTCCTTGAGCGCCCCGCCGAGCCTGCGTCGCCTGCTGGCCACCCGGTTCGAGCAACTCCCGCCCGAGCATCGCTCCGTCCTCGAGGCCTGCTCGCTGCTCGAGGAGGAGTTCTCGGCCGACCCGCTGTTCGCGCTGCCGGACCTGGGCGAGCCGAGCGAGGTCGCCCGGCGGCTCGACGAGCTCGTCGCGCCGTGGGCGATGCTCGTCCGCCGCGGCGACGATCGGTTCGCCTTCACGCACGTGCTGTTCCAGGAGGCGCTCGCCGAACGGGCGGCGGCCCGCCGCGACTGGACGGCATCGCTCGCCCGCTGGTGGGAGGCCCGCCGCCCCGGCGAGGTGCGGCGGATCGCCCACCTGTACGGGCTCGCCCGGGATCCCGATCGGGCGATGGCGTGGCTCGAGCGGGCGCTGCAGGCCACCCTCCGCGAGCAGGCGTACGGGGCGCTGGACGAGACCCTCCGTGAGATGCGCGCCATGGTCGAGCTGCGCCCGAGGCGTCGCGCCGAACAGGTCGCCCGGGAGCTCGCGCTCGTCGAGCGGCTCTGGCTCGCCGGCGCTCCGGTCGCCAGCGAACGGATCGCCCGGGACCTCGCCGCGCAGCCGCTGTCCGCCCGCGACCGGATCCTCGCGTTGTGCTTCCGGTCGGCGGTCAACGTCCTCCGGGCTTCGGGGGACGCACGCGACCGGCTCACGGAGTTGGCGCGTCGGCTCCCGCAGGTACCGTCCGGGCATCGGGACGAGGCGCGCGGGGCGGTCGCGGCGACCGCAGCCTACCTCTACGGCACGTGGGGGGAGTGGACGCTCGCGCTCGACGAGGCCGACCGGGCCCTGCGTCACCTCGGCCGTCCGCCGACCAACGTCTGGAAGCTGTCCGCGCTCCTCAGCCGGTCCTACGCGCTCCTGCACCTGCGGCGCTATCGGGAGGCCCACGCGACCTTGGAGCGGACCGCCTCGCTGCTCCGCGGCAGCCGAGCGTCGATCTTTCACGCGCTCCTGCTCGAGCAGCAGGCGACCATCTCCGCGCTGCTCGGACGGCCGGCTCAGGCCCTGCGGATCCGGGAACGGGCGGTCCGAGTCTCCCGTGAGGTGGCGAACGCGAGCGTGCTGGGCGAGGCGCTCGCCGGTCTCACCCTCTCGCGGCTCGAGTGTGGGCGTCCCGATGACGCGCACCGGTCCCTGGCCGAGCTCCGGGACGTCGTCACCCGGTTCGGCCTCGCCCACCTCCTGCCGTGGATCGCGTATCGCGAGGGCCAGCTCCTCTGGCGACGGGGGGAGACCGCCGGAGCGACCCGCTCGTTCCGGGCCGCCCAGGCCGGCTTCCGGGCGACCACGCGCCCTTCGATGGCCCTGCTACCGGCGGCGTACCTCATGAGCCGCGCCCAGGGAGGGCGTGCCCGGGCGGCCTTCCGCCACGAGTGGGCCGAGCACGAGGCCACGCTCGACGCGGAGGAGGTCGCGGCGATCGACCCGTTGCGCGCCGGCGGATTCCCGTTCGACGGCTAGCGGACCCTCGCGCGGGGCGCGATTACCCGCGGCGCACGGGAAGGGGTTCGGCGAGCCCGCGACGTGGACGCGCCTTAGGCGACCGGGACCTTGTGGTCCTGGACCGGGTTCGCCTTCGGCACGGAGACCGTGAGCGTCCCGTTCTCGTACCGGGCCTCGACCTTGTCGCCGAGGACGGGCTCAGGGAGGCGGATCGCCCGCTCGTAGCCCCGGTACGTCCGCTCGCGGCGGAGGAACTGGCGCTCTTCCCCCTCACTGGCCGTCGCGTTCTCAGCGCGGATCTCGACCACATCGCCCCGGACCCGGACGTCGATCTGGTCCTTCGCGAACCCCGGCAGATCGGCCCGGATCTCGTAGAGGGTCGGCTTTTCCTCGACGTCGGCGAGGGCCGGGGCGAAGGCGGCCGACGACAGCGCGTCGGGGACCCACCCGAATCGCGACCCGTGCGGGAGCCAGGCGGCAAACCACGGGTCGCGGTACTCCGAAACCAGGCGGTCGATCTCGGAGAACGGGTCGTTCGGCGAGCCGGGGCTTTCGGACGTCTCACGGTTCGGCACTTCGATCTTGGTCGTCATCGGATCACCTCAGGAATCACGCGAATGGTAAGTTTATACTCGTATAAAAAGACAGCCTATGAGATCTCGGTTTGTGGTGTACGGAAATTAGTTCCCCTTCGCGCTCGGGATGGAGGTACGGAGGAAGGGGCTCGGGTGCGCTTTCGTCGACCTCTCCGCCTCATGCCCACGCCTCCACCGGCTCGAGGTGGAGCCCGAGCAGGGTCTCCGGAGGCAGCTTCCGCTGGAACGCCTCGCTCGGGGTCTCCAGGGCCCACAACGCTCCGTGGACCTCGTCGTTCTTCCAGGCGATCCATTCCTTCAAGGTCGGGAACCGCCATCGGAGCTTGTCGTATTCGAGCCACAGCCGCTCCGCCTTCCCATTCGTTTGGGGGTTG
>DATJUJ010000032.1:0-6762 GCA_035502475.1 Thermoplasmata archaeon | reverse complement strand
TTCGCCACCGTCACGTCGAGAAGGCCATGCGGTTCGGTCATTCGTCGGCCTCCTTACCGCCGCCTGAAACCGAGCCGGAGCTAGTATATGAAGGGCGGGAGAAGCATCTCCGTTGGCGGGGTCGGTCACGGGGTGTCACTGCCTCCGTGGCGCGGTGAACTCGGCCGATGACCGGGGGACGAAGGGGATCGATCGGTGGCGCGACCCACTCGGCGCGCCGAGGTCAGTGCGGCGAACGACATGCCCGAGCGACCGGGGAAGGTCGACTGCTCCGGCTTCCCCCGACGGCTCCCCTGGACCCGTTCCGGCGAAGACGGTTAGTGAGTGAACTTTCTACCCCCTGTTCGTGCAGACCGCTGCGTCCATCGGCCTCGGTCTGGCCGTGGTCGGTCTGATCGTCGTACTTTCGGTCTCGACCGTCGTTGGGGTCGTCCTCATCATCCTGGGAGCCGGGCTGTACGTCTGGGGAAGGCGGCAGCCGCTGCCCCCGTCGTCGCCCCGGAAGTAGGCTGGGCCGTCCCGGGGGACGCGCCGACAAATCCTCCGGAACCCCCGGGGGGTAGGGATCGCCACCACAGAGTCGAACGGCCGGGGTGCGCTCGGGCGGCCCCCACCCGGGCCGCCGCAGGTCGGTCGGCACTCGGTTACGACTTCGGGGGCGCCGAGGCGTGCCCGCTCGAGATGACGAATTCGTTGCCGTCGGGATCGGCAAAGGCCGCTCGGACCATGGTCCCCCCGGGTCCGGGCACCTCGACGGGCTCCACCGTGATCGTCCCGCCGCGCCGCCGGATCTCCTCGACCGCGGCTCGAGGGTCGTGGTGGGCCAGGATGATGCCGGTGACGGTCCCGGGTTCCCGCCCGCCCTCTCCGGGGCGCTGCACATGCATCGCGAGGATCGTCGGGGTGCCGGGGAACGAATAGACGGCCCGGCCGGTCTGCTCGGTGAATCCCTCCTCGTGGAGGCCGAGCACCTCGCGGTAGAACTTGCGGGCCACCTGGATGTCGCGCACGTGGACGGTCACCGCACTGAATCCCTCGATCGGCTCGACCATGGAACTCCCAGGAGTACCCGCATGTTGAGGCTTGCGGACCGGGGGATCGGGCCGGTCGCGAGATGGCACGGTGCGAACCGGCGTAGGACGACCGCACCGGCTGTCGTACCCCATCCGCGTCCGCGCCGCGGCGGGCGGATGGGACTGGCGGGGAGTTCACGCTCGACCCGCTCTGGTCGCCGACGCCGCATCGGAGGGAACGTCCTCGGACGCCGATTCCTACCCCCCGCGCGGCGCTGACATGGGCCCCGCCTCCGGGCGGACCGGCTCAGCGTGGACGGTCCGAGGGAAGGGGAGGCCGTGCGGTCGGGGCCGGCGCGGGGGCGTCGTCGGGCGCGGGCGGAAGCACGGGCGCGGGTGGCCCGGACTCCGAAAGCTCGGAGGTTTCCGGCAAGTACGGGAACGGGTCGTCGTCCGAGGGCCGGGGCGGGACCCCCGGGGTGTAGGCGATGAAGATCCCGATCGTCGAGATCACGAGCGAGAAGAGGATCGTGAAGAAGATCGCGTCGAGGAACACCGCATCGACCGGTCTCGGAACGTTGTACGAGAGCAGCAGGGTCGCGACGATGGCGGGGGCGAGGCCGCGCGAGACGTCGAACACGACGATCCGTCGTTCCCGGCGCGCGAGGGCGGCGGTCGTACTGAAGTACGGAGCGAGGATGGGAACGAAGAGAACGCGCGGCGCCAGCATGACGACGGCCGCCACGGCCGTCACGATCAGGAGGAGCGCCGAGATCGAGGGCGCCTCGAAGAGCAGCCCCAGGTACACGAAGAAGAACGCCGAGGCGAAGAACGTCACCTCGCGCTGCACCCGCTCGATGTGGCGGATGTCGAGCGTGGAGGTCCGCAGGCGAAGGAACACCCGGACCCGGTGGAGCAGGGTGTTGGTTCGCGTCTCGTCCTGCCACTTGGGTGGGGGCCGCAAGCGGTCGAGGAGGAGCGAGTTGCCCAGCACCAGGCCGAAGATGAAGATCGTGATGGGGGCGCTCAGGCCCACGAAGTCCGTGAGACCGTACGTGGCGAGGACGAGCGTGATCGTCAACGTCCACGTATACCCGCGCGCGGCGTCGCGAAAGTAGTCGAGCAGCCACAGCCACAGGATGCCCGCGGCCACTCCGGCGGCCGCCGAACCCAGGACCTGCTTGCCGACGAGCAGGGCCAGATCGGACGAAGAGAACGAGCCGGTCTGGTAGATCCCGAGCAGGATGACGGGGACCAGCAACTGCAGCAGGTCGGAGATGACGGACTCGTACACGAGGACCGTGCCGAGCTCCCGCCCCAATCTCGTGATGCGGACGAGGGTCGGAGCGGCCGCCGTGGTCGTCCCCGAGAGCGCGAACCCGAAGACGAAGGAGAGGAGCAGTCCCCAGTGGAAGGTCGCGTAGGCGAGCAGCGAGATCAAGAGCCCGCTCGTGACCTGCACCGAGAAGACGAAGGCGTTCGCGCGGGCCGCGAGACGCGCGAGCTCCCCCGCGCGTATCTCGAGACCCACGGCGAACAAGATGAAGGCGATCGTAAGGTCGGAGACATACGGACTGAGCCCGTCGATGACGCTCAGATCGGAACCGCTGACGACGCGGAACTGGACCAGCGCGATGCCCACGAGCATCAGGGGCAGGATGTTCGCGACCCGCAGTCGGTCGAACAGGGCGTCGAGGATGAACCCGAGCAGCACGATCCCGGCGAGCAGGATGAACACGACGTCCGGGGAGATCCCCACGTGCGGATCCTCGGGAGAGAGACGTCGACCGGCGCTAAACCCCTACCGACGGCTCATGTTGGTAAACGGGGGCCCTGGGGTCGGGGCGGGGGACGTCGGGGTCCCGAGTACGGTCGCGCGCGCTGCGCCTTCCCCCGTGGCCCCCGAAACGGCTCGGCCGCGATGTAGCCCCCCGAGCTAGGTACGGGGGGCGCCCTGGATGAGGCTCAGGTACGCGTCCTCGAGCTGGAGCGACGCGCTGCTGAACGAGAGCACCCGTCCGATCTTCTGGCAACCTTCGAGGATGCGGGCGCGGGCGTCGTCCGAACCATCGAACTCGAGTCGGTAGCGCTGGGGGGAGAGCGACTGCACCCGGGTCACCCCGGGGAGGCGGGCGAGCGTCGACGCGTCGACCGGGCCCCCGAACTCGACATCGAGGGTCGTCACCCGGAAGCGCGTCGCGAGGTGGTCGACCGTGTCCTCGAGGAGGATCTTGCCCCGGTTGATGAAGATCACCCGATCGCAGATCTCCGTGACCTCCTGGAGGAGATGCGAGCTCATCAGGACGAGTCGGTGCTCCGGCTTCAGCCGGACGAGCAGGTTGCGGATGATCACGCGCTCTGCCGGATCGAGGCCGCTGGTCGGCTCGTCCAGGAGCAGCACGCTGGGCTCGGGGAGCAGCGTCGCGGCAAGGACGATCCGCTGCTTCTGCCCCTTCGAGAGCTGCCCGGTCCGTCGGTCGAGGGGCGGGAGCTCGAGCAGTGCCGCGTAGCGCTCGGTCCGGTCCCGGATCTCCTCCCGCGACAACCCGTGGAACTCTCCGATCATCGCGAGCGTCTCTCGGCCCGTGAGCGCCGGGTAGGGCTCGGGGGTCTCGACGACGGCGCCCACGCCCCACAGTGCGGACTTCGGGTCGGCGGAGACGTCGACGCCGTTCAGCAACGCCTGGCCGCCCGTCGGGCGGAGGAGCGCGGAGAACAGCTTCAGCGTCGTGGTCTTCCCCGCGCCGTTCGGCCCGAGGTAGCCGATCGCGCCCCCGTCCTCGAACCGGAACGAGGCGTCGTCGAGCGCCGGGACGCTTCCGAAGCGCTTCGTCAGGTGCCGGGCCTCGATCGACGGCATCCTACCCGCGCACCTCCTTGCGAAGGAAGATCCGGTACGTCAGAGCGAGGAAGACGACGAGGTAGACCGCCATGATCACGGCCCCCTCCCACGGGTACGGCGAGAAGGCATAGACCGTGATCATCGCCCGGTGGCCGGCCCCGACCTGCATGGTCGATTCGTGGCTGAAGTTGCTCGCCAGCACCGAGGTGATCGCCTGGGAGCCGTAGTCGAGGGAGAACCACGGCTCGACACCGGTCAGGGTCCCGAGCTCCGTCACGATGGGGAACCCGATGATCAGGATGAGCAGCGACGCGACGATGCTGACGGTGGGATTCCGGAAGAACGAGCTGAAGAAGAACGCGACCGCCAGGACTGCCAGCAGGAAGAGCAGGGCGAGGCCGAACGAGAGCAGGATCCCCGACGGCACGGTGCCGTAGAAGTACTGGACGGCGACCGCAGCGAACGCGTAGTAGACGAGACCGATCCCCGTGCCGGTCACCAGCGCCGCGAGGTAGCGACCCGCGAGCAGTGTGCTCCGACGCACCGGCTGCGTGAGCATCAGGTAACCCGGTCCGCCGGCCAGGTCGATCGCCAGCGCGTCGCCGCCGAGGAACGCCGCCACGATGATCACGGCATCTCCGAGGAACGCGAGGTACGTCACGAGGTAGTCGGAGGCGGTCGGGTTGGTGGTCGTGACCGCCGCGACCCCGCGGTGAAGCTGCACCAGGAGGATCGCGACGGAGATCAGGAGCACGAAGAGGAGGAGGCCGATGAACCGCCACGTCCGCAGGTACGACCTGAGCTGGTAGCGGAACGCGACCTTGAACTGCGCGAGATCGCCCGGAAGTTGCTCCACGCTGGGGCGAGTGAGCGGAGGGTCGTATTTAGGGCCTGTTTGGTGGCCCGGCGAGCCCATCGAGTCACGTGACCGAAGATCTGCGACCGACCCCCCAGCCCAACGGGGGCATCGGCGATCGACCCCGCCCTGGCGAGGCCGAAGCGACCCGCGGCGCCCGTCTCGGGCAGGTGAACCTTACTATGGTAAGTGAGGTGCAAGTTCTGATCAGGGGTGACATCTTAATCCCCCTATCGCCGTCAGTCGAAGCGTCGTCCGGCCGGACATTACACTGGGCACGACGGAGGTCGTCATGTCCCTGCTGCAGGAAGCGGGAGACCCGGTGAGCCGTAACTGGTTGCTCGGTCGTCTCAAGGAGACCGGGCACACCGCAAGTCGGGCCCGATTGAATCGCGCACTCAGCTGCCGCTTTGACCACGGCCTTGCCATCGAGGGGTCCAAGGGCGTGCAGTGGACCCACACTACGAGCCCAAGTCTGCTCCGATCCCTATCGAAGGGCAAACGCCTCTGACGGCACCCTGCCGTTTCGCCCCGACGAAATCATCGTACACTTGAATAAGTGTGTTGATATCAACACGTCCGTGTCTGTCCGAACTGTTACGCTGAGCAAGGATGCGTACGACTCATTGGCCGGGCTGAAGCGCGAGGGAGAAAGTTTCAGCGAAGTCGTTCGCCGACTGACCGGGTCTCAGGTGCTTCTCTCGGCCTACGTCGGAGCTTGGAGTGGCGCGCCGAAGGAACGGATCGCGGACCTGCGACGGTATCTGCGCACGGTGGACCGAGCGTCACGCGAGAAGCTACAACGCTTGACCCAGGAGCGATCTACCCATGGTGAGCCTTGATAGTTCCTTCCTGATCGATCTTCTCAATGGCACGCGACCGGCCCGCGACAAGGCGAGAGAGCTTAATGACTCAGCAGAACCGCGTCGGCTTACCGCGCCGGTTGCCGCGGAGGTGCTCCTCGGCGGCCACCGACTCGGCGGTGCGTATCAGGTTCGAACCGAGCAGCTGATCAACAGTCTCGCTCAGCTCCCCTTCGATCGGGCTTCTTGTCATGAAGCGGCCAAGATCGCAGCCACAGCGTACTCGAGAGGGACCCCTATGAGAGAGGGGGACCTCTTCATCGCGGCGATCACCAAGCGACACGGCGAGCGCCTACTGACTCGAGACCGGGTATTCGGAACGGTCCCGGGCCTTCAGATTGAGACCTACTGAAGCTGGGCGTAAGCCGAGTTGCAACCGCCTGCTCGGGACTCCCTGTAAGGTTGATGGCGAATAGCGACCAAGCTCACGGCCGGACGATCTTCCGAAGCCGGCGCAGGCCGAGTTGCACCTTCTCAAAGCGCGCCTCAGCAGCCAAGTACTCCCAGTCAAGGTCCTCTTGAGTCGAGAGCTCCGCTGCTTGGCGAAAGAGCTCGCTCGACTTCTCTCGTGCAGATCGAACCAGACGACGAATAATCAGTGGTTCGGGCGCGCTCAATGCAACCGGTCCAAACGGGGTGGCAATCCTTCTGGGAGGTAGGCCCGATCGATCCGCTGCGCCCACAATGTCGACCAGGCCGAGCAGAGGGTTAGTCCAATAGACGCGAGAGCTTCTGCCCTCAATCTACTTGAATCCCCAACGGCGCGGGACATCCTCGATCGCAGTACGGTCGCCCACAAGGTCGATGTCCTGCGAGACGTAGGAAGACGAGGACAGATAGATCTCGATGGCAGACCCACCAACCACATCCACTTCCTTGCGTGACTCGCGGGCGAGCAGCGCTCCAAACCAGGCGACTCGCTCCTCGGGGCTCGCTGCGTTACGAATCGCGCGAGAGAACTCCCGACTTTCTATGCTTGGCTCTCGGCCGCATCGCCAGTTGGGTCAACAGCCCATCCTTCTCTAGCCGCAGCTCAGCCTCACGTTGCGCCGAGCTCTCGCGTAGGAACCGTCGCAAAGAGTCGCTGGTTAGCAGCCATCCTTCGTCGGAGTGCCGCACCACGTCAGGACCAAGCGATTTGAGGACGTTCAGCACCTGAATGGGCTGAGCTCGGATCACTTTGGCGAC
>DATJUJ010000031.1:0-12786 GCA_035502475.1 Thermoplasmata archaeon | reverse complement strand
CAAGGCCGCCCTCGATCTGCTGAGCCTCACGCTCGCGCACGAGGTCGCGGAGCTCGGCGTCTCGGTCGTCAGCGTCGACCCCGGCGACATGCGCACGCCCGGGGTCGAGCGCGCCCTCCCCGCGGAGGAGGTGGCCAGCCGGCCCATCCCCGAGGTAACGCTCCCGTTCTGGGCGTGGCTCTGGCACCAAGACCCCGCCCAGGTCTCGGGTCGGCGCTTCCAGGCTCAGTCCGAGCGCTGGGAGGTCTCGGCATGAGCGCCCCGCGTCCCGCGGTGGGGTGGGCGCCGATCCGAGAAGCGGATCGAACCCCCGAGGACCGTGGGATCGAGCGGGACCACGTGCGTCTGCTCGTGAGCGCGGGGGACGCCGACCTGGACCAGAGGTTCTCGGACCTGCCCGACCTCCTCCGACCGGGCGACCTCCTCGTCGTGAACCTGAGCGCCACGCTGCCCGCGAGCCTGCCGGCCAGCGGGCGCCCCGGCGACTTCCTGGTCAACCTCTCGACCCGCTACGGGCCCGACCTCTGGGTCGCGGAACCGCGCTGGGCCTTCGACCGGCCCGGACCCGTGGGACTTCGGGAGGGCGAGACCCTCCGCATCGGAGATGTGCCGGCCCGTATCGTCTCGTTCTACCCCGGCATCCCCCGCCTCGCGTTCGTCCGGACGGAGGGAGACCTCGCCGCCGAGATGGCCCGGTCCGGGCGTCCCATCCGCTACGGCTACCTCGCCCGCGAGTACCCCCTCGGTGACTACCAGACCGTCTTCGCCCGAGTCCCAGGAAGCGCCGAGATGCCGAGCGCCGCCCGGCCGTTCTCGCACCGGCTCGTGGAGCGGCTCGGCGCGCGCGGCGTCGAGTTCGCCTCGATCGTGCTGCACGCCGGGGTCTCGAGCCTCGAGACCGACGCGGTCGCGCCCGGCGCTTCGCCCGTCTATCCCGAGCCGTTCGAGGTCCCGGAGTCGACGGTCCGGGCGGTCCGGCGCGCCCGGGCCCGGGGGGGTCGGGTCCTCGCGGTCGGCACGACCGTCGTCCGGGCCCTCGAGTCGGCGCACGACGGCTGCGGCCTCCGCGCCACCCGGGGCTTCACGTCACTCTATCTCCGGCCGCCCCGAGCGCCCCGGTCGGTCGACGGCCTGCTCACCGGGTTCCACGCCGACCGGACGACGCATCTCGACCTCCTCGCCGCGTTCGTGGACCTCGCCCGCCTCGCCGTCTCCTACCGCCACGCCCGCGCGCGGGCGTACCTCTGGCACGAGTTCGGCGACAGCCAGCTGATCCTGCCGAACTGACGGTCGGCGCGGCCCCGCTACTTGGTCGTCAGGCCCGCGCGGTCCCGGAGCGCCCGGTAGAAGCCGCCGAACGACGTCGCCGTCGGCGTCTTGAGGCCCTGCAGCCGCAGCTGCTCGCGGACCTCCTTCGCGCCCTGGCGCAGGTCCAGGATCTTCGCGGAGTCGTACTTGTACTGGAACGTGCCGGGCGGGCCGCGCGGGAACGACTCCCAGTCCTTCGGGGTCGTCGCGCGGAGCTCGTGGAGGCGCTTGCCCTCGCCCGGCTGGAACGCCGGCATCAGGAGGTGCTCCTCGGTGAGCCAGAGCATCGTCGCGTCGCGGATCGCCGCGGAGGTCGTGTCGTCGAGCGCCCCGGGCGCGACCTGGGCCTGGACCCAGTCGACCAGCGCATCGAACGTCTTCTCCGCGTTGTCCTCGAGCATCTGCAGCACGGCGAGCCGGATCGCCGCCCGCCGAAGCTGTTCGATGCCCGCGTCGCTGAGGCGGTACTCCGCCGTCAGCCCGAGCATGCTCTCGGCGTTGGAGGCGAGGTCGGCGAGCGCGAGGACGAACAGCGGCGCGGGCGCTTCCTCGCGCGGCACGAACCAGAGGGCGAACTCCCGGCCGTTCGTGAGGAGGATGAGCGGGACCTTCGCGCCCTTCGCCTGGTCAGCGATCGCGCCGACGTCCGTCACGTTCGCGGTCCGCTCGCGCACATCGAGGAACAGGCGCGGGTGGCCGTCGGAGTCGAAGAGGGCGTAGTCGATGGGGAGGTCGCCGCCCTTCACGGGGAAGTCGAGGAACACCTGCCGCTTGTCGTGGGGGTCCCAGCCGAGGGCCACCAGGTACGGGTTGACGATCCAGTGACGAATCTGCTGCTCGGTGACGTCCTGGACGTCCCGGAGCACTTCGCCGGCGACCTGTCCGAAATCGGTCAGGCGTCGGCTGAGATCGACCGCTTCCATCGCGGTGATGAAGCGACCCCCATGAATTAAAACTACCCCGGCGAGGGCGACGACCGGCCGAGGCGCCGGGCCGCCTCGGACCGCACGAACGGTCGCACGTCGGCGAGGGGGGGTTCCAGCCCCGCATACGGGGCGAGCCCGAGCCGGTCGGAGAGCAGCCACTCGACCTCGTACGCGTACAGCAGCGAGGAGCCGAACGTCTCGAGCAGGCGGGCGAGTCGCACGGCTCCCCGGGGGGTGAGCTGCACGTATCGGGGCCGACGGCCCAGGGCCGAGAACAGGAGATCGGTCAGGTCCCGGTACCGCCAGCGCTCGGGGCCGCCGACGGGCACGATCGTACGGGAAGGTCGGACGATCTCCCGGCGGATCACCCGGGCGAGGTCCTCGACCGCGAGCGGGCTCACGTGATACGCGCCGTCGCCGAACATCGGGAACCGCCCGTACCGGTCGATCGTCCGGAGCATGACCGTGAGCAGCTTGTCGCGCGGGCCGTAGAGCATCGTGGGCCGGAGGATGACGAAGTCGAGGGCGCTCGAGGCGAGCGTGCGATCGACCTGCCGCTTGCGGGCGAGGTACGGAAGGCCGGACTCGAGCGCGTCGGGGGCGTCCGGCACGCTGATCTGGACGAACCGGCGCACGCCCGACCGCTCGCACGCCCGGATCAGCGTTTCGAGGCCCTCCGCCAGCGGTCGGAACCGGCGGTCGCCTCCGGTCCGGTACCAGGCGAGATTGAGCACCGCGTCGACCCCGGAGAGGATCGGGCCCCACTCGGTGGGGCGGCTCGCGTCCCCGGCCACCCATTCGATCCCGGCCGACGCTTCGGCCGGGTCGGGGGAGCGGTGAAGCGAGCGCAGGGTCCAGTCGGGACCGAACTCCTTCCGGACGGCCCGGCCGACGAAGCCCCCGGTGCCCCCGACGACCAGGAGCCGGGGGCGTCCCGCCGGGGCCGCGCTCATGCCGGCGAGCGGACCGGGACCGGGGCCGCACCGAGCCGGCCGGGTTCGGGCCCGAAGAGCTGGCCCCAGGCCGCGATCAGGAGCGGCTTCACCTCCGCCAGGGCGACCGGCCGGTGGAGCTCCCGGGCGAGCGAGGTCATCACGGTCCCGTCGAAGCCGCACGGGTGGATCCGCTCGAAGTGCTCGAGGTCCGGGTCGACGTTGAGGGCGAACCCGTGCAGGGTCACCCAGTGGTCGACCGCGATCCCCACCGAGGCGATCTTCCGCTGTTGCTCGACCCAGACCCCGCGACGGCCGGGCACGCGGCCCGCCGGGACCCCGAGGGCGGTCGTGGTCCGCCCGACCGCCTCCTCGAGGTCGTGGACGAAGCGCCGCACGTCGCGGCCCCGGGCGTCGAGGTCGACGATGGGGTATCCGACGAGCTGTCCCGGCCCGTGGTAGGTCGCCTTGCCGCCACGTTCGATGCGAAACACCGGAAAGCCCGACGCGGCCGCGGAGCCGTCGTCCCCTTCGACGCCGACGGTGACCACCGGGGGATGCTCGACCAGGAGCAGCGTGTCGCCCAACCGGCCGGCCCGCCGGTCCTGGACGAGCGCGCGCATCGCCGCGAGCGCCTCCGCGTAGTCGCGCCGACCCCAGTCAATGACCGCCGGCATCGGCCCGCCTCCGGGCGACGTGCATCGGCTCCCCGAGCCAGAGGAGGCTGGCCTCCTGGAGCGCCTCCGAGAACGTGGGGTGCGGGTGGATCGTGAGCGCGAGGTCGCGGACGGTGGAGCCCATCTCGATCGCGTGCGCGGCCTCGGCGATGTAGTCGCCGACGGACTCGCCGATCGCGTGCACGCCCAGGAGGCGCCCCGACGCGTCGTCGCCCACGACCTTCACCCAGCCCTGGGTGGAGTGGCTCGCGTGCGCCCGTCCGAGCGCCGCGTAGGGGAATCGCACCTCCCGGGCGGCGATCCCGCGCCCGGTCGCCTCGACGATCGAGAGGCCGACGCTCGCCACCTCGGGCGTGGTGAAGACGACCGAGGGCATCGCCTGGAAATCGAACCGCGTCGGACGACCGGCCGCCGCCTCGGCCGCGACGATCCCTTCCCGGTACGACTTGTGCGCGAGCATCGGGGGTCGCGCGACGTCCCCGGCGGCGAAGATGTGGGCCTGGTTCGTCCGCATCTGGGCATCGACCGGGATGAACCCGGTCTTCGGGTCCACGGTGACCCCCGCCTCGTCGAGCCCGATCCCGGCGCTGGCGGGTTTCTTGCCCACGGTGACGAACAGCCGCTCCGCACGGTACTCGCCCGCCCCGTCAGCCGCCTGGACCGTCATCACGACCCCGTCGGCGCTGCGGCTGAGCCCGGTCGCCCGGGTGCCCACGTGCACGTCGACGCCGAGGCGCGTCAGCGTGGCCGTCACCTCGCGCGAGAGGTCGGCCTCCATGCCGGGCAGGAGCTGGGCGAGCAGCTCCACGATCGTGACCTTCACGCCGGCGAGGGCGAGGAACTCCCCGAGCTCGCAGCCGCTCACCCCGCCTCCGAGGATCAGCATCGAGCGGGGGAACGTCGTCTGGGAGAGGAGGTCCCAGGCGTTCACGACCTGGGTCCCGTCGGTCTCGAAGCCGGGGAGCACGAGCGGCACCGCCCCGGTCGCCACGATCGCCTGCTGGAAATCGATCCGCTCGTGCCCTCCGTCGGGCGCCTCGAGGTCGACCGAGCGCGGGCCGGTGAACCGCCCCGTGCCCGCGAGCACCGTCGCCCCCGCGGACTTGAGGAGCGCGACCACGCCTTGGCGTTCCTTCGCGACGACCGTCTCCTTCCAGGCGATCGTCTTCGCGAGGTCGAACATCGGATCCGGGCTCGTCACGCCGATCTCCGCGCCTTCGGTCCGGAGGGCGGCGTAGAGCCGGGCCGCGTGGATCAGCGCCTTCGAAGGGATGCAGCCCCGATTGAGGCACTCGCCGCCCAGGTCGCGCCGCTCGAGCACGACGACCTTCTTGCCGAGCTGACCGGCCCGAATGCCGGCCATGTAGCCGGCCGGTCCGCCGCCGAGGACCAGGATCTCGGTCGTTCGAGCGTACGTTCCCGCCACGAGCGCGTCTCACCGTCCCGGGGTCGCGGAAGGGGAGCGGGCGACAGCATAGACGTCTTCGGTCAGCGACTCGGACCGCGGCGGGGCCGTCCGCTCCGCCGCTTCGATCGCCGCCCGGACCTCCGCCTCCGCCCGGCTCGCGAGCTCCGAGCGGAGCGCGTCCGTCAGCACGCCCGCGTGGGTCATCCACTGCTCGAGCCGCGCGACCGGGTCGTGAGCCGCGGCCCGGGCGTCCCAATCCGACGGTTGGTAGCGCTTCGGGTCGTCGGAGCTCGAGTGCGGGGTCATCCGATAGACGACGCACTCGAGCAGGGCCGGCCCGGAGCCGCTCCGGGCGGCGGCGAGCGCCTCGCGGAGCGCCCGATGGACGGCGACGAAGTCGGTCCCGTCGATCCGCCGTCCGTCGAACCCGTAGGCGTGGGCCTTCTCGGCGAGCGTCGCGGCGGCGGTCTGGCGCTCGACCGGGAACGAGATCGCCCACTGGTTGTTGGCGCAGCAGAAGACGACGGGAAGGCGCCGCACACCGGCGAAGTTGAGCCCCGCATGGAAGTCGTTCGAGCTCGTGGCGCCATCGCCGAAGAACGCGAGGGCGGCCCCCGGGGCCCGGCGCAGACGGAGCGCCTCCGCGAGCCCGACGGCGTGACCGATCTGGGTGCCGATCACGCTCGACATCGACACGTAGTGGACCTCCCGGGCGGTGGGGTGGCACGGCATGTTCCGACCCCGGGCCGGGTCCCGATCGTCGGCGAAGAGGTGGTGCACGTAGGTGCCGAGCGCGTGACCCCGGACGAGGGCCGCGAGCTGCTCCCGGAGACCGGGGACCAGCCAGTCGTCGGGCCCGGACGCGAGCCCCGCGGCGACGTTGACGGCCTCGTGGCCGGTGGCGGCGCCGTAGAACCCGACGCGCCCCTGCCGCTGCAGGGCCTGCATGCGGGCATCGAGGGTCCGTCCGAGGACCATCCACCGGTAGGCGGCGCGCACGGTCTCGGGCCAGCCCGGGCCCAGCGCGGAAGCGACCTCCTCGGTCGTGTACGGAAGGGGAACGATCGCCGGCCCGGAGCTCATGAGAGTTCCGCGAACAGCTGGTGCGGGTCCTCGAGGTAGCCCTTCACGGTCGCGAGGAACTGCGCGCCCTCGAACCCGTCGATGACCCGGTGATCGAGCGAGATCGAGAGGTTCATGAGCTCGGCCGGGCCGATCGAGCCGTCGGCACGGTAGACCGGCCTCCGCTGGATCCGGTGGACCCCGAGGATCCCGACCTCGGGGTAGTTGAGGATCGGGGTGGCCATCACGCCGCCCAGGGCGCCGAGGCTCGAGATCGTGAACGTGCTGCCGGAAAGCTCGGCGCGCTGGAGCTTCCCGGCGCGGCCGCGCTCCGCGAGGTCCTGGACCTCCTGGGCGATCTGGGTGAGGCTCTTGCGGTCGGCGTCGCGGAGGACCGGCACCAGGAGCCCGTCCGCGGTCTGGGTCGCGATCCCGAGGTGATAGGCGGACCGCACGACGAGCTCCTGCCGCTCGTCATCCATCGTCGCGTTGAGGTGCGGGTGGGCACGCAGTCCCGCGACCACGCCCTTCACGATGAACGGCAGGTAGCTCAAGCGGACACCCTGCTTCTCGACGTGCTTCGCCATCCGATCCCGCACGTGCACGAGCTCGGAGACATCGACCTCCTCGACGTAGGTGAAGTGTGCGGCCCGGTGCGTCGACTCGGTCATGTGCTCGGCGATGACCCGTCGGATCCCTCGGATCGGGATGCGCTCGCGCACGCCCTCCGAGACGGGAGGAGTCTCCGCCGCCGCCCCACCGGTCGGCGGGGGTGACGGGAGGGCTGACCCTCCAGCGGGGGAGGCGGCAGACGCCGGAGGGGCGCCGAGGTCCGCCTCGGTGATGCGCCCCCCGGGACCGCTACCGCGGACGCGCGACAGATCCACGCCTCGCTCCGCGGCGAGACGTCGGACGTACGGCGCGGCGAGGGGCGGGCCCCCGGCAGGAGCCGGGGCGGGTGCGGGAGTCGCCGAAGCGGGCGAAGCGGCACGGGGAGGCGTCGTGGCGGCCGAGGGGGTCGAGGGTCGGGCCGCCGGCGCGGCGGGCGACGGGGTCGACGGCGCGGCGGCGACCGGGGACGCGGCGGGCACGGCCGTCGGCGCGGTCGGCGCCGACGGCTTCGCGGTGGCCGCCGGGCCAGGGCCCCCGGCGACCTCGATCGAGACCAGCAGCCCGCCGACCTTGACCTTGGTACCGACCGCGGCGTGGATCTTCGCGATCGTGCCGGACTTGGGGGACGGGATCTCGACGTTCGCCTTGTCCGTGAGCACGCTCACGAGCGGGGCGTCCTCCCGGATCGCGTCGCCCTCCTTCACGAACCACTGGACGACCTCGCCCTCGGCAACGCCTTCTCCGATGTCCGGGAGTCGGAAGTCGAACGTCATGGGTCGTATCCTAGGCCGCCCGCGCGGTCGCGCGGGCCGCGTGGGCGATCGTCTCCGCGTTGGGGAGGTACAGGTTCTCGAGCGCGTACGGGAACGGGGTATCGTAGCCCGTCACCCGGGCGATCGGGGCCTTGAGCGAGTAGAACGCCTTCTCCGCGAGCAGCGCGGCCAGCTCGCCGCCGAACCCGCAGAACCGAGCCGCCTCGTGGACCACGACCGCGCGCCCGGTCTTCTCGACCGAGGCGAGGATCGCCCGCTCGTCGAGCGGGACCAGCGTGCGGAGGTCGATCACCTCCGCGGAGATCCCGTCCTTCTCCAGGAGGGCCGCGGCGTCGGTCGTCGGCGGGATCATCGCCCCGTAGGCGAAGATCGAGACGTCGGTGCCCTCGCGGACGGTCCGGGCGACGCCAAACGGGACGCGCGTGTCGCCGTCCGGTACTTCGCCGGTCACGGCGCGATAGATCCGCTTCGGCTCGAGGAAGATCACCGGATCCTCATCGTGGATCGCAGTGAGGAGGAGCCCCTTCGCGTCGGCCGGGGTCGCGGGGATCGCGACCTTCAATCCGGCGGTGTGGCAGAAATACGCCTCGGTGCTCTGCGAGTGGTAGAGCCCGCCCTTGATCCCCCCGCCGTACGGCGTGCGGATCACGACGTGGCACGGGAACTGTCCGCCCGATCGGTAGCGGAACTTCGCGAGCTCGCTGACGATCTGATCGAACGCCGGATAGATGAAGTCGAGGAACTGGATCTCGGCGACGGGCTTGAGGCCGTAGAGCGCCATGCCGATCGCGGTCCCCACGATCCCGGTCTCGGAGAGCGGCGTGTCGATGACGCGGTCCGCACCGAACTCCTTGTAGAGCCCCTCGGTCGCGCGGAAGACGCCGCCGTTGACCCCGATGTCCTCGCCGAGCACCAGCACGTCCGGATCGGCGCGCATCGCCTCGAGGAGGCCGCGGTTGACCGCCTGCACGAGCGTGAGCTCTGTCACGGGTGGATCACCCCATCGCGCACGAGCCCTTCGAAGGCCGCCCGCTCTTCGGCGAGCCGGGGCGTCGGGGCGGCGAACACGTCCTCGAGGAAGCTCGTGGGCGCGAGCGGCGCGGCCTTCTCCGCGGAGTCGATCGCGGCCGCCAGCTGGGCGCGGGCGGCCTCCCAGATCTTCTGGTCCGAGCTCGCGTCCACCACGTGCTCCTCAGTGAGCTCCTTCTGGAGCCGCAGGACCGGGTCGTTGCGCCGCGCGGCCTCCACTTCCGCGTCGGTCCGATAGCGGCGGGGGTCGTCGGAGGTCGAGTGGGGCCCGAGCCGGTACACCTGGGCCTCGATGAGGGTCGGTCCGTCGCCGCGGACCGCGCGGGCCCGCGCCTCGCGGACGGCCGCGTACACCGCGCCGAGCTCGTTGCCGTCCACGACCACCCCGGAAAAGCCGTAGGCGCTCGCCTTCTCGGCGAGCGTCGCGCTGCGGGTCTGCTTCTCCCGGGGCAGGGAGATCGCCCACTCGTTGTTCTGGCAGAAGAAGATCGTGGGCGCCCGGAACACTCCAGCGAAGTTGAGCCCGGCATGAAAGTCGTTCGAGCTCGTCGCGCCGTCGCCGAAGAAGGCGATCGTCGCGATCCGGTCGTGCCGACGCTGGGCGGCCATCGCCGCGCCCACCGCCTGAGTGATCTGGGTGCCGATCGGGCTCGACGCGACCACAAAATGCTGATCGCGGAACCCGAAGTGGTTCGGCATCTGTCGGCCCTTGATGAGATCGCGACCGTTGCCGAACAGCTGGTCGATGATCTCCTGCAGCGGCACGCCACGCGTCAGCGCGAACGCGAGCTCGCGGTACGCCGGGAACGCCCAGTCCTCGTCCCGCAAGGCGAGCGCGGCGCCGACCTGCGCCGCCTCCTGGCCGATGAGCGGCGCATAGAAGCCGATCCGTCCCTGGCGCTGGAGGGCGAGGCATCGCTCGTCGGTCACCCGGGCGAGCACCATCTGCCGGTACGCCTCGAGCCGCTGCTCGTGGGAGAGCGGCGCACCGTCGCCGGACGGCACCGGTGCGGGGGCCTTCGACGCCGTCGAGTCCGCCATCTACGCCTCCGTCCGGCCGACCGGAACCTCCGATATAACGGGTGCCCCAGCCGAGCGCGAGCTGCCGACGAAACGGGGCCCGCGGGACCGTTGCGCTCACTCCGACCGGCGAGAAGGTATTAGTAGCGCGACTAGGCTGCGCGCGCACCCTTACGGAGGAGCCAAAACCGTGTCCGGCGACCCGCCCGCCATCGAGACCCGCGGGCTGACGCGCGTGTTCGAAAGCCGCAAGGGCTTCCTCTTCCGCGAGGTGACCCGGACCGAAGCGCTCGCCGGCGTCGACCTGCGGGTGGAGGCCGGTTCGATCTTCGGGCTCCTCGGCCCGAACGGGGCCGGCAAGACGACCCTCACGAAGATCCTCGCGACGCTACTCCTCCCCACGGGCGGGAGCGCGCGCGTGCTGGGACACGACGTGACCGAGGAGACTGCGTGGCTCCGGCCCCGCATGGGTCTGGTCCTCGGCGGCGAGCGCGGGCTCTACAACCGCATCAGCGCCCGCGACAACCTGCGGTACTTCGCCGACCTCTACGCGATCCCGCTCACCGAGCGGGATGCGCGCATCCGCGAGGTACTCGACCGGGTCGGGCTGACGGAGGCGGCGGACCGCCGGGTCGAGGAGTACTCGCGCGGCATGAAGCAGAAGCTGCACCTCGCGCGGGGGATCCTCCACCGACCCGCGATCCTCTTCCTCGACGAGCCGACGATCGGGCTGGATCCGAAGAGCGCTCGGGAAGTCCGCAAGCTGATCCGGTCGCTCGTCGCCGACGGGGTCACGATCTTCCTCACGACCCACTACATGTTCGAGGCCGAGGAGCTCTGCCCCCAGCTCGCGATCCTCTCCCGGGGCCGGATCGTGGCCCGCGACACGGTCGCCGGACTGCGCCATCTCGTGGGGGGCGATCGGACGCTCGAGGTCGAGGCGTACGGCTTCGACGACCGCGAGATCGAAACGCTGCGCCGACTGCCGGGGGTGTCGAAGGTCGTCTCCGAGGAGTACGGACCTCGCCTGCGCCTCACGCTGCGCACCCGCACGACCGAGACGACGCCCGCGATGGTCCAGGCGGCGATCTCGGGACACGCCGAGCTCACCGTCCGGGAGCGGGCGACCTCGCTCGAGGACGTGTACCTCGATCTGGTCGAGGAGGCGGCCCCGTAGATGGCGCTCCCGACGGCCCGGGTCTCCCGCAGCCGATCGACCGCCGCCTCGCTGCGCCTCTCCGTCCTCATGTTCCTCGCGGACCCGCAGTGGCTGATCCCCTCGATGATCGCCCCGGTCATCTTCGGGATCGTCGCGTTCGAGCTGTTCTACGGATCGGGTCCGTACTTCCTCACCTACGCGATCCTCGGCGCGGGCATGATGAGCATGTGGGGCCAGACGCTCTACGGCAGCGGCTGGGCGACCGGTCAGGACCGCGAGTTCGGCACCCTCGAACCCACGCTCCAGTCCCCGACGCCGTACCTCTACGTCGTGCTCGGCCGCGTGCTCTGGAACGTCGTCTCCGGCCTCATCGGCGGGGCGATCGTCTTCGTGGTCGTGGTGGCCGCGGCCGGCACGCCGCCGACCGTCCCGAATCCGCTCGCGTTCGCGCTGCTGTTCGTCTTCGTCATGCTCAGCCTCGCGAGCGTCGGCGTCATCTTCGCGGCGTTCTACGTCTACACGCGCTACGCCGGGTTCATCCAGAACGTCGGGGAGTTCGCGTTCTACATCGGGACCGGCTGCATGTTCCCGGTCGTCCTGCTCCCGTTCTGGACGAACCCGATCGCGCTGCTCTTCCCGCCCACGTGGGCGGTCGACGCCCTGCGCTATGCGTCGATCCCCGGCTACACGGGGTTCAGCTGGGGGCTCTGGCCCGACATCCTCGGCGGCGTCGCGACCACGGCGATCTACCTCGCGGTCGCGGGCGCGGTCTTCCACCGGGTCGAACGCCACGTGCTCGAGGAGGGCAACCTCAACGAGTACTGATCGTTGAGGTCGGTAGATCATGACGGCCGCCGAGATCCCGATCGCCCGGCCCTCGGGCCTTCGCACGTTCTGGACCAATGCGGTCCTCGCCCCGCGGACCAGCCTCGGGTTCATGCGGCTCGACTTCGTGCTCGGCACGATCTTCGTCATTCCGCTCACCCAGATGGTGTTCTTCGCCTTCGTCGTGAAGCTCGACGGCGGAGGGGCGGCGGAGATCGCGTTCACGGCCGTGGGCAATGCCGTGGCCACGGTCACCTACTCGAGCGTCTTCTCGGTCTGCCAGACGACGGACAGCGAGAAGCAGCAGGGCACGATGGAGCATCTCCTGGTCTCGCCGGCGAGCCGGCTTGCCATGTACTTCGGCCGCGGCCTCATCCCGATCCTGATCTCGCTCGCGACGGTGACCGTCGGGCTCGTCTACGCGGCGGTCTTCTTCGGCGTCGTGATCCCGGCCTCCGCGGTGCCGGCCCTGGCGGTCTCGATTGCGCTCACGGCGTTCGCCATGGTCGGCTTCGGGCTGCTCCTCGGAGGCGTCGCGCTCTACCTCCGGACGTCGATCATCCTCGGGAACATCTTCCTGTTCGTGGGACTGCTCCTCTCCGGGGTCAACTTCCCGACCTCCCAGCTCCCGGTGCCGCTCCAGTGGGCCGGGGACGCGCTGCCGCTCACCTGGGGCCTCTCGGCGATCCGGGCGGCGATCGCCGGGAACTCGCTCGAGTCGCTCGCCGTCCTCTGGGGGGCGGTCGGACTCGCGGCGGCGCTCTCGTTCGGGCTCGCGATCGGGCTGTGGGCCGTCTTCGAGCGCCGGGCCCTGGCGACCGGCAGCATCGCCCGGTTCTAGTCAACGAGAAAGAGGGCCCGCCCTTCACGAGGAATGAAGGGTGGAGCGAGCGAGTGGCGGGCGTCGGAACTATGGGGCTTGGACCCCGTGCCTAGTCTGTCCGCCGTCGACCCGTTGTCCTGGGGTTCGCCCCCGAAGAGGAGTTTGTCGGGTTCTGCCCGCACGCTCCACCCTGACCACCACCGTCAGGAGGTGATCGGGTGTACGTAGGCAT
>DATJUJ010000030.1:0-126581 GCA_035502475.1 Thermoplasmata archaeon | reverse complement strand
GATCGGTGAGCGCACCGTACGAGACCATGGCGGCGCCCCCCTTGAACGTTTCGCGATGCCGGGGCGCTGAACGCTGCCCCGGGGACCGCGGGCCGGTCACCGCTCGCCCCACTGGTAGAGCCGGAGCATGATGACGAGCGTCACCCCGGCGCAGGCCGCCAGCAGGAGGGCGTACTCGACCATCTCGCCGGCGCTCGCGGGGGTGATGCCGAGCGCCCCCTGGACCAGGAGGGCCGCGTACGTCGTCGGGAGGAACCGGGCGGCGTCCTGCCAGAGCGGCGGGAGGGCGGAGAGCGGGTAGTAGAGGGGCGAGAGCATCCCGAGGATCGTGAAGGTGAGGTTGCCGACGGGCCAGATCTCCCGCTGCGTTCGGATCCGGCTCGAGATGCCGATCCCGATCGACGAGAACAGGACCCAGAGGACCGCGAGACTCCCGACCAGGACGGCGCCGGCGTACGGCGTCAGCGGGTGGCCGCGGGCGCCGCCCACGTAGTAGAGCAGCACCGAAAGGATCGCGAGCGCGGGGAGCATGGCGATCAGGTTCGAGAGCGCGATCCCGAACAGGTAGCGGATGCGGCCGAGCGGGCTCGCCACGAACATGTCCTCGAGCGAGCACTCGATGCGCCAGGTCGCGCTGTCGCCGAGGACCCAGCTGCCGATGTTCTGCATCGTGAACAGCATGGCCCCCACGATCTCGAGGGGCAGCAGGGACGGCGGGGAGATCAGCGACAGGAAGTAGAGGAAGATGAACGGCAGCAGCACCGGCGTGACCGTCACCGCCGGGTTGCGGCTGATCCAGCGCCAGCCGACCCAGAGGAAGGCGGGGACCGAGCGCCCCTGGCGGGGGACGTCCGGGAACGCCGCGTCGACGGTCGCCACGCTAGACCCCCCGCACGGTCCGCCGGGCCCAGTAGACCGCGAACGCGAGGACGGCGAGCGTCTCGGCGAGGAGCCCGCCGACCGCGAGCCCGACGTCCCCGGCCGAGAGCGTCGCCGCCCCGATCGCGCCCTGCAGGAGGGCCGCCGCCGCGCTCGGAGGCAGAAGGAGCGCGACCGGTCGGAGCGGTTCCGGCCAGAGCCCGAGCGGGTAGAAGACCGGCGGCAGCACGCCGAAGACGTTGAAGAACAGGCTCGAGTACGCCCAGATCGCGCGGTTGTCGCGGAAGAACGTCGAGAAGATGTAGCCGACGGACGCGGCGAACAGCCAGACGGTCCCCGAGAGCGCCAGCAGGAGGAGCCCGGTTGCGAGCGAGAGGTGGGCGATGATGACCGCGAGGACGCCGAGGATCGCGATCGGGGTCACGTACACGACGAGGATCCCGGACGCCATTCCGAGGAAGTACGCCTCGGGCGAGAGCGGGCTCGCGAGGTAGAGGTCGTTCGCCTTGTGGTCGATGCGGATGTAGGCCGCCTCGTTGAGCACCCGCTGGCCCATCGTGAACGTCGAGAAGATCACCGACCCGGCGAGCGCGACCCCCAGGAGGGCCGGGTCCAGGATCCAGACGAACACGAGCAGGACCGACTGGGTGACCATCGCGGTCGCCATCGCGAGCTCCTCGTGCGCCTGGACGAGGACCTCCGTCCAGAGGAACGCGGGGTAGCCGCGGAGGAATCCGCGACCGATCGCCGTGGTCGCGGGCTCAGTCCTCATCGATCGACCGCCCGACGGCCCGCAGGAACGCCTCCTCGAGGCTCACCGGCGACACGGTCGCCACCAGCCGGCCCCGGACCGCGACCTCCATCACCTCGGAGAGGCGGTCGGGGTCGATCAGCACCCGGAGCGCCCCGCCCGTCACGAGGCACGGGCCGAACGAGCGGAACGAGTCGACGTACGGCGCGCCCTCGGGCATCGCGACCTGCATCGTCCCGCCGACCGACCGCTTGAGCTCGTCGGCGGTGCCGCTCACGAGGACCCGCCCGCGCTCGACGATGTAGAGGCGATGGCTGAGCGCCTCGGCCTCGTCGAGATAGTGGGTGGTCAGGAGGATCGTGGAGCCGCGCTCGGTGAGGGTGCGGAGCGACTGCCAGACGTCGCGGCGGGCGAACGGGTCCATGCCGATCGTCGGCTCGTCGAGGAAGAGGAGGGGCGCCTGGGTCGCGATCACGGTCGCGACCATCGTGCGTTGCCGCTGCCCGCCCGAGAGGGTGATCGCCAGCCGGTCGGCGATCTCCCCGAGGCCCATCTGCTCGAGCGCCTCGTCGGTCCGCGCCTTCGAGGTCTCCCGGCCGAGACCCCGGGCCCGCAGGTAGGTGTAGATCTGCTCGCGCGGGGTCAAGTGGAAGAACGGCTTTCCTTCCTGGGGCACGACCGCGATGAACGGGCGCGCCTTCTCCGGGGAGCGGTCGACGTCGAAGCCGAACACCTCGATCGCGCCCGAGGTTGGCCTCAGGAGCGTCGAGGCGATCTTGAGGAACGTCGTCTTTCCGGCGCCGTTCCGGCCGAGCAGGGCGACGCGCTCTCCCCGGTGGACGGTCATCGAGACCCCGGCGAGGGCCTCGACCGGGGGCATGCCCTTCGCGGTGTAGTTCTTGCGCAGGTTCTCGCTGCGGAGCGCCTCGGAGCTCATGGGGCCGCCCGCCCGGGGGCCCGAGTCCGGACGGGGGCGGGGCTCGCTCGGGGCCTACCGGTCCCGCGGCCCGCTCTCTCCCCTAGTGACCGCAGCCGCACCCGCCGCCGTTCGAGGCGTTCGATCCGCACGAGCCGCAGCCGCCACTGAGACCCGCCTCGTCCGGCTCCGGGAGGGTCGGATTCGTGATCTTGAAGCCCGACTCGTTCAGGTTCTCGACGTAGTCGATCACGGCGCCGTCGACGAACTGGACGCTGCCCGGGTCGATGAGCAACGCGACCCCATCGATCTTGAGGACCTCGTCATCGGGGCGCGGCTTCGCGAACGCCATCCCGAACTGGACGACGTGGCTGCCGCCCCCGCACCCGCATCCGCCCTGGCCTCCCGGCTGGGCGTAGACTCGGACCCCGATCTCCGGCTTCTGACCCTGGATCAGCGTGCGGACCTGCTCGAGCGCGGCGGGACGGACGTCGACGTGCAGCATGGACTGGACCTCGCACCGATACCACTCCGGAGGGGGGCTTAAGCTCTGTGACGCTCGGGCGGCGACAGTTTGGGGGCGGAGCCGGGGTCTCCCCCCGAACCGGGCGCGTCGCGACGGACCCGACGCAGGGAGCTCCCCCAGTCCCCGGGGCCTCGGACCGACGGCCGGTTCCAACCGTTCGCACCGAGAGGGGATAATGGGCGAAGCCCACCGAGCCATGAGCTCGGGTTTCCCGTGGACGCGGAGTACGTCGTCATCGGATCCTCGCTGTTCGGGCTCGCGATCCTCTTGGGCGGGCTCGCGGCGCGGGGCCTCGTCCAGTACGCCCGGCAGCGGATCCGCCCCCAGCTCCTGTGGGGGAGCGGGCTCGCGCTCGCCGCCGCGGCGGTCGCCATCGAGGCGATCGTGTTCGTGGGGATCGTCGTGCCGGTCCTCCTGCAGACGTACCTGTTCCTCTCGGCGGCGATCGTGGGCGTGCTCTCGCTCGGCGCGACCCGCATCCTGCGCCACGCCCGGGTGGAGGCGATCTACACGGTCTGGGCCGTCGCCTCGATGGCCGGGGTCGCCGCGCTCTGCTTCGTCACCCCGGCTCCCGACTCCCTGGTCGTCGGCGGGATCATCTCGGGCAACCCGCCGCTCCCCGTCCTGGTCGTCTCCTCGCTGGTCACGGGCCCGGCGACGATCCTGCTGCTCTCGGCGTCGTACCTCTCCCTGAAGCGCAACTGGCGCTGGCAGACCGTGCTGATGGCGGCCGGGGCCGTGATCCTCGGCGCGGGCGGGACCCTCTACATCGCCTCGTTCCCGGTGGCGCTCTACTACGCCGAGTTCCTCGGGATCTTCTGCCTCTTCCTCGGGATCGTGAGCCTGCCGCAGTCGTCCGCCAGCCACCTGCCGACGGCCGCGCCCGACCCGTCCGGCTAGCCGGAACGGAACGAGCCCCTACGCCCCGCCGCGCGAGGCGGGCGGCAGGTCGTCGGACCGGGTCTCCACGAGCTCGATCCAGAGGCCGTCCGGGTCGCTCAGGAAGACGAGCCGGTCCGCCCCCTCGGTGAACGCCGGGATCCGGACCCGCGCGCCCAACGCGACGAGGCGCTCGACCGTCGCGTCGAGGTCGACGACGCGGAACCCCAGGTGGTCGAGCTCGTCGCCCTCCCGGTACGGCGGGTCACCGGGATAGTAGTTGAGCTCGAGCACGGCGTGGGACTCGGGGTCGTGGAGCTCGCGCCACTGGCCGCCGGCGGCCATCCGACCCGAGGGTCCGCGCTGGAGCCCGAGGCCCTCGGAGAAGAAGCGGGTCGCCCGATCGAGGTCCCGGACCCGAACGCCCGTGTACTCCAGCGTCACCGGCCCCTCCGTCCCGGCTTACGTGAGCCCGACGATCGTTCCGTCCGGTCGCACATCGATCCGCTCCGAGGCGGGGTGCGTGGGTAGCCCGGGCATGAGCTCGATCGACCCCAGGTAGGCGACGGTGAACCCCGCGCCCGCCGACCGGGAGTACCGGTGGACCGGCGATACGAACCCCTGCGGCCGCCCGGGCTTGTGGGGGTCGTCCGAGAGCGAGAGCGGGGTCTTCGCGACGCAGACCGGCCCCCCGAGCTCCCCGATCGCCCGGAGCGTCTCGAGGTCGCGGTCCGCCTCGGGCGTGGGCGCGATCCCCGCCCCGCCGTAGAGTCGCGTCACGATCGACCGGACCTGTTCCGCCGGCTCGGTGCCGGGCGGGGTCAGTGGATGGCTCCTCCGGCCGCGCGCGGCCACGGCCCGGACCGCGTCCGCGAGCTCGCGGGTTCCCGCGGGGCCGTCGGAGAAGCCGCTCGAGGGCACCACGTCGACCCCGCGGTCCCGACAGAACGCGCGCACGGCGTCGATCTCCTCGGGGCTGTCGGTCGGGAACCGGTTGAGCGCGACGACCCCGGTAAGACCGAGCGCTGCGAGGTTCGCCAAGTGCTGCTCCAGGTTCGCGAGCCCCCGGCCCACCGCGGCCAGGTCCGGGCGGGCCGAGGCCTCGTCGCTCGCGCCCCCCTGGACCCGCAGCCCCCGCAGCGTCGCGACCAGGACGGCCGCGTCGACGTCGACCCCCAGGATGGGGGTGACGATGTCCACGAACTTCTCCGCGCCGAGCTCGGTCGAGAACCCCGCCTCCACGACGCAGTAGTCGCTCGTCGCGAGGCCGAGCTCGATCGCGAGGCGGCTGCACGTGCCGTGCGCGATGTTGCCGAACGGTCCGGCGTGGATGAGCGCCGGCGTGCCGGCGGCGGTCTGGACCAGGTTCGGCTCCAGCGCGTCCCGCAGGATCGCCGTCATCGCGCCCTCGGCTTGGAGGTTCGAGGCCCGGACGGGCGCGTGGTTCGTCCCGAATCCCACGAGGATCCGCCCCAACCGCTCCTTGAGGTCGGCGTAGTCGCGCGCGAGCGCCAGGATCGCCATCACCTCGCTCGCGGCGGCGATGACGAACGAACCCGCCGTCGGCGGCTGGTGGGGATCGGTGCCGGTCCCGGTGGTGATGTGGCGCAGGGCCCGGTCCTCCATGTCGAGGGTCCGGGGCCAGAGGAGGCGGCTGCGGTCGATCCCGAGCGGATTCCCGTGGTAGAGGTGGTTGTCGACGAGCGCGGCCAGGAGGTTGTGCGCCGAGGCGACCGCCTCGATGTCGCCCGTGAACCCGAGATTGATCGGCATCGACGGCTCGACCGTCGCCCGGCCTCCGCCCGTGGCGCCGCCCTTGACGCCGAAGACGGGTCCAAGCGACGGCTGCCGGAGACAGACCGTCGCGCGGGCCCCCCCGGCGGCGAGCCCGTCCGCGAGACCGATCGCGGTCACCGTCTTCCCTTCGCCGTGCCGGGTCGGCGTCATGCCCGTGACCAGGACGAGCTTGCCGCGCGGCCGCGCGGCGAGTTCGCGCACCGCCGACACCGCGATCTTGCCGGCGTGAGCGGCGACCGGCTGCACCCAGGCGGGGTCGAGGCCCAACGAGTCGCCGAGTTCCCGAAGGTTTCGCATCGCGGCGCGGAGACGGGCGGCGTCGCTTATAGACTGCCGGTCGGGCGGGCGGTCAAGCCGGACTGACCAACAAGAACTTACCCGAGCCGTCCCTCCACCGGCCGTCGTTCGACCCGGAGCCCCTCATGGTGGACGCACCCCCTCACGGTTCGCGCTGGATCCTGGAGCGCGCCGACTTTCCGTCGTTCCTCAAGGCCCTCGAGGCCGCGGGCTACCGCGTGCTCGGTCCCACCGTGCGCGACGGCGCGATCGTGTACGGCGAGATCCGACGGGAGGAGGATCTCCCGATCGGCTGGACCGATCGCCAGGACGCGGGCCGCTACCGGCTCGAGCGGCGAAGCGACGCCGCCCTCTTCGGCTACAACCTCGGGCCGCACAGCTGGAAGAAGTACCTGTTCCCCTCCCGCGAGCGGCTCTGGACGGCGACCCGCTCGGGCGGCTCGTTCGAGGCGGAGCCGGAGCCGACGGACGCCCGGCCGATGGCCTTCCTGGGGATCCGGGCCTGTGAGCTCGCCGGCCTCGACGTCTCGGACCGGGTGTTCGATGGGGTCACGCACGACCCCGGCTACCGCGCGCGTCGGCAGGGGATCCTGCGGGTGGCCGTGCAGTGCGGCCAGTCCGGCGCGACCTGCTTCTGCGTCTCGATGGGCACGGGGCCCGGGGTGACCTGGGGCTTCGACCTCTCGCTCACCGAGCTCCTCGGCCCGGGCGGGCATCGCTTCCTCGTGGAGGTGGGCACGCCGGCCGGCGCGGCGGTGCTGCGCGACCTGCCCCTGCGGTCCGCCGACCCCGCGGCGACGGACGAGGCCGAGCGGATCGTGGCCCACACGGCCGCTTCGATGGGCCGCTCCCTCGACACGACCGGGATCCACGACCTGCTCCTCTCCCGTCCTGAGCACCCGCGCTGGGAGATCGTCGCCAAGCGCTGCCTCTCCTGCACCAATTGCACGATGGCCTGCCCCACGTGCTTCTGCAGCACGACCGAAGAGGTGCCGAGCCTCGACGGCGACCGGGTGGAGACGTGGCGCCGGTGGGACTCGTGCTTCAACCTCGAGTTCTCGCAGCTGCACGCCGTCAGCGTGCGCAAGAGCCCGATGTCGCGCTACCGCCAATGGCTCACCCACAAGCTCGCGGGCTGGTACGACCAGTTCGACTCCTCCGGCTGCATCGGCTGCGGCCGGTGCATCACCTGGTGCCCGGTCGGCATCGACCTCACCGAAGAGGTCGCGGCGATCCGGACCGGTCCCGCCAAGGCGGTCCCGCCCTCGGGAGGGGCCCCGTGAGCGGGCGCGCGGGCCCCCCGCCACTGCGCGCCGGGGACCACCCGTTCCTGCACGGGCTCGATGCCGCGTTCGTCGAGCGGATCGCGCACGGGGCCCGCGAGGTCGCCTACGATCCCGGCGATATGCTGTTCCGGGAGGGGGAGGGGGCGGAGCGGTTCTACCTCGTGTTCCAGGGCAAGGTCGCCCTCGAGATCGAGACGCCGGAACGGCCCCGCCTCACCATCCAGACGGTCGGTCCGGGGGACGTCGTGGGGTGGTCCTGGCTGTTCGCGCCGCACCGGTGGCGGTTCGATGCGCGGGCGGTGAAGGCGACGCGCGTCCTGGCGCTCGAGGCGCCGACCGTACGCGCGGCCCTCGACGCCCACCCGATCGAGGGGTACCGGTTCCTGCTGCGCCTGCTGCCCGTCCTGGGCGAGCGCCTCGAGATGGCGCGCCTCCAGATCCTGGACATCCATGGCGGCTAGCGGCGTGCCCCCGGGCCCCACAGGCGAACCCGCCGCGAGCCCGTTCGTCCCCCGGCCGTACGTGGTCGAGTCCCGGGCCACGGAGACCGCCGACACGGTGACGATGGTGCTCCGGGCCGCCCACGGACGGTCGCCTCCGCCGTTCGCGCCCGGCCAGTTCAACATGGTCTACCGGTTCGGGCTCGGCGAGGTCGCGATCTCGATCAGCGGCGACCCCCGGCGGCCCCACGAGCTCGTGCACACCGTCCGCTCCGCCGGCAAGATCACCGACGCGCTGAGCCGCGTCGTGCCCGGCGAGACGGTCGGGGTCCGGGGACCGTACGGCGTCGGCTGGCCGCTCGAGGCCGCCGAGGGGAAGGACGTGGTGCTCGTCGCCGGGGGTCTCGGCCTGCCGCCGCTCCGGCCGCTCCTCTACGAGCTGCTCGCACGCCGCGCGCACGTCGGCCGCATCGAGGTGATCTACGGAGCCCGCTCGCCGCGGGACCTCGTCTACTACCACGAGCTCCAGGGCTGGCGCGCGCGGGAGGACCTGCGGTTCCAGGTGACGGTCGATGCCGCGGGGCGGGACTGGTACGGGGACGTGGGCCTCGTGACGGCCCGCCTGCCCGACGCGCGGTTCGAGCCGGCGCGCACGGTCGCCTACCTGTGCGGACCGGAGATCATGATGCGCCTGACCGCCAAGGCCCTCGCCGAGCGCGGCGTGCCGCCGGGGGCGATCTTCCTCTCGATGGAGCGGAACATGAAGTGCGCGGTCGGGCTCTGCGGCCACTGCCAGTACGGCCCGTCGTTCGTGTGCCGGGACGGCCCGGTGTTCTCCTACCAGGCCCTGGAGGCGCGCCTCGCGCTTCGGGAGGTCTAACGATGCCGCGGACCGGCCGGCCCCGACTCGGCGTGTTCAAGTTCGCCTCGTGCGACGGCTGCCAGCTCACGCTGCTCGACTGCGAGGACGAGCTCCTCCCGCTCGCGGGGGCGGTCGAGATCGCGAACTTCCATGAGGCCACGAGCGCCGAGCTCGACGGTCCGTACGACCTCTCGCTCGTGGAGGGGTCGATCACGACCCCCGACGACGCGCGACGCATCCGCGAGGTCCGGGCCGAGTCCCGCGTGCTCGTGACGATCGGCGCGTGCGCCACGGCGGGCGGCATCCAGGCGCTGCGCAACTTCGCGGATGTGGACGAGTTCCGACGGCTGGTCTACGCGCGGCCGGAGTACATCGCGACGCTCGCGACGTCGACCGCGATCCGCGACCACGTGCCGGTCGACTTCGAGCTGCGGGGGTGCCCCATCAACAAGGCGCAGCTCCTCGAAGTGATCCTCGCGTCGCTCGACGGCCGGATCCCGAACGTGCCGACGGAGAGCGTGTGCGTCGAGTGCAAGCGGCGCGGCACCGTCTGCGTGATCGTCGCCCACGGCACCCCGTGCCTCGGACCGGTCACCCTGACGGGCTGCGGGGCGATCTGCCCCGCGTTCCACCGCGGCTGCTACGGGTGCTTCGGCCCGATGGACACCCCGAACACGCCGTCGCTCGTCGGGCGCCTCACCGAGCTCGGGCTGGACGCGGGCGGGGTCGAGCGGATCTTCCGGACGTTCAACGCCACGGCCCCCGCGTTCCGGGCCGCGAGCGAGGCGGCGAGGGCGGGGGCGAAGGGGCCGTGACCGACCGGACGATCGCCGTCGACTACCTGGCGCGGGTGGAGGGGGAGGGCGCCCTCACGGTCCGGATCCACGGCCGGACGGTCGAGGACGTCCAGCTGCGGATCTTTGAGCCGCCCCGCTTCTTCGAGGCGTTCCTGCGCGGGCGGGGGTACGCAGAGGCGCCCGACCTCACCGCGCGGATCTGCGGGATCTGCCCCGTCGCCTACCAGATGAGCGCCTGCCACGCGATGGAACGCGCCTACGGCGTCCGGGTCGACGGGGCGATCCGGGAGCTCCGTCGCCTCCTCTACTGCGGGGAGTGGATCGAGAGCCACGCCCTCCACCTCTACCTCCTCCACCTCCCGGATTTCCTCGGCTACCCGGACGCGGTCCGGCTCGCGAAGGACCACCCCCGGGAGGTCGCGGACGGCCTCGCGCTCAAGAAGGTCGGCAATGCGCTGATGCAACTGCTCGGGGGCCGCGAGATCCACCCGATCAACGTGCGCGTGGGCGGGTTCTACCGCGCGCCCAGCCGCGAGGAGCTCGCGGCGTTCCGGCCGCAGCTCGAGGCCGCGCTGCCGCTGGCCGAGGCGACGGTCCGTCTGGTCGCGGGCCTCGACTTCCCCGCGGTCGAGGAGGACTACGAGTTCGTCTCGCTGCGGGCGGAGGACGAGTACCCGATGAACGAGGGGGCCGTGGTCTCGAACCGCGGGCTCCGGATCTCCGCCGAGGCGTTCGAGCGCGAGTTCGAGGAGTTCCAGGTCCCGCATTCGCACGCGCTCCAGTCGGTCCACCGCGGGAGTGGCTCGTACCTCGTCGGCCCCCTCGCGCGCTACGCGCTCAACCGGGACCGGCTCTCGCCGCGGGCGACCGCGCTCGCTCGGGAGGTCGGGCTGCCGGAGTCGGTCCGCAATCCGTTCCAGAGCATCGTCGTCCGCGCGGTCGAGATCCTCTACGCGGTCGAGGAGGCGCTGCGCATCCTCGACGCCTACGCGCCGCCCCCGACGGCGAGCGTGCCGATGCCGGTGCCCGACCACCCCGTGAGCGGCTGCGCGATCACGGAGGCGCCGCGCGGGATGCTCTACCACCGCTACCGGGTCGGGGCGACCGGGCTCATCGAGGACGCGAAGATCGTCGCCCCGACCTCGCAGAACCAGAAGCGGATCGAGGACGATCTGCGCCACCTGGTCGAGCGGTCCCTGGACCTCGAGCGGGCGCCGCTCACCGACGCGTGCGAGCGGGCGATCCGCAACCACGACCCGTGCATCTCCTGCGCGACCCACTTCCTCTCGCTCGATCTGAAGCGCGAGGGAGACGGGGCGTGACGAGCGCCTCCAGGGCCCCCTCCACGCTCCGGGCCCTCGTGGTCGGGTTGGGGAACGCGCAGCGCCGGGACGACGGGGTGGGGCTCGTCGTCGCGCGGAGCCTACAGGCCGGGGGGGACCGAGCCCCGGACGTGGTCGAGGTCTCGGACGACCTGCTCGCCCTGCTCGATCTCTGGGCGGAGCGGCCGCTCGCGATCGTCGTCGATGCGATCCGATCGGGTCGGCCCCCCGGTACGGTCGTCCGCCTGGAAGGTAGCGCGACGGAGGCGATCCCCGCGGTGCTCGCGACCTCGACGCACGGACTGTCGCTCGCCGACGGCGTGGGGCTGGGCCGCGCGCTCGGTCGCCTCCCGCGCCGGCTCGTCGTCTACGGCATCGAAGCGGGAGACCTCGCCGTCGGCTGGGGACTGAGCGCGCCCGTGGAGCGCGCGGTCCCCGAGGCCGTCGCGCAGATCCGGGACGAACTGCTCCGCTCCGCGACCGGGTCGCCCGACCGGGGGACGCCGACCCATGCATGAGGAGGCGGTGCTCCGGGACCTCGTGGACCGGGTGTCGGCGATCGCGCGCGAAGCGGGGGCCGGCCGCGTCACGCGCGTGCGCGTCTGGATCGGCGCGTTCTCCCATCTCACCGAGGCGACCCTGCGCGACCGGTGGCCGACCGCGACCGACGGCACGGCGGCGGGCGGCTCGGCGCTGGAGGTCGAGGTCTCGACCGACGCACGGGACCCCCGGGCCCAGGCCGTGGTCCTCCGCAGCGTGGACGTCGCCGAGCGCCGGGGGTGAGGTTGATATGGGCCGGAGCGGTCCGCAGCTCGAGCCATGTGCCTCACCGTGCCGGGCCGGGTCGTTCGAGTGGAGGGCGCCGAGGGATCCGACCTCCGAGGCGTCGTCGACTTCGGGGGGCGTGAGCGGACCGTGAGCCTCTTGTACACGCCGGAGGCGCGGGCCGGCGACTACGTCGTGGTGCACGCCGGCTTCGCGAGCCGGATCGTCCCGGAGGTGGAAGCCCGCGAGGCGATCGAGCTCACCCGCCAGCTCGCCGAGGCCGCGGCCCGTCCGGACCCGACCGCGACCCCCCGGGCGACCGGGACCGCCTAGGGGGCGGACGCGCGCGCATGGTCTCGCGCGAGCGGAGCGGGGCGACCTCGATCGGGCTCGCGCTCGTGCTCGTCACGGCCCTCGTGAGCGGGGTCTCCACCTTCGTCAACCTGTACGCCGTGGCGGGCACGAACTCGGACGCGTTCGTGACCGTCCGCAATCTCGTCACCGCCCTGTTCCTCGTGCCGATCGCCCTGCTCGCCGGCCGGGGGCTCGCGGGCCCGCTGCGGCGCGTCGACTGGGGGCGGCTCGCCCTCATCGGCCTCCTCGGGGGCGCGATCCCGTTCCTCCTGTTCTTCCGCGGGATCGAGCTCGCGACGGCGGCAGGAGGGGGCGCCACGGCCTCGTTCGTCTACCGCACGCTGTTCCTGATGGCGACCGTCTTCGGCGTGGTGGCCCTGCGCGAGCGGTTCCGCGCCCGGGTCACGATCGCCGCCGTCCTGCTGCTCGGCGGCAACCTCCTCTTGCTCTCGCTCACCTCGCCGCTCTGGACGAACGGCACCGCCTACGTCTTCGCCGCGACCGTGCTCTGGGCGGTCGAGTACTCGATCTCCCGGCGGGCGCTCCGGGACCTCTCGGGCCCGACGGTGGCGCTCGGGCGGATGGGGTTCGGCGCGGGATTCCTGGTCGTCTACCTCGCGCTCACCGCGCAGCTCGGGGCGGCCGCTTCCCTCTCGGGCGGGCAATGGGAGTGGGTGATGCTGAGCGCGCTCCTCCTCACGGCGTTCGTGCTGACCTGGTACACCGGCCTCCGGCAGGTCGAACTGAGCGTCGCCACTTCGGTCCTCGTGCTCGGCTTCCCCCTCACGTGGCTCCTGACGGTGTCGCTGGCGGGCGCCCCGCTCACCGTCGCCCAGGTCGCGGGCGCGGTCGTCGTGGCCGCGGGGGTCGCCGTCGCCATCGGCCGCTCGGCGATCCGGGACGCCTGGTCGGACCTCGTGCGCGCGACCCGATCGCGGCGCCCCGCCTGAGCCCGCATGGACGGAGTGTCGCTCGGCGCCCGATTCAGCCTCGCGACGAGCCGACTCCAGTACTGCGGCCCGGACGGGGCCGATCGGCTCCTCTACCGGGCGGCGACCACCCCGGACGGTCACGCCGAGGCCCGGAACGCGCTCGCGCAGTTCGAGGCGCTGTACCCGTATCTGGAGCTCATCGGAGCGAAGCACGGGCTGGACCCGTTCGACGCCCGGGTCGTGGGGGCCTACTGGCTCGGCAACGACCTCCTCGACCCCTTCGAGCGGGCGGACTTCGTGCGCCTGCTCGATCGGCTGGTCCAGCGCGGGCTCCCCCGCGCCCTCGCCCGACGGCTCGCGGACCACTTGCCGGCCCGGCCGCTCCCGCACCACGCCTTCCACGTGAGCTTCGTCGGCGTGGGGAACGTGACCGGGCACGTCCCGACCACGCTCGCGAACATGCAGTCCTGCCGGCCCGCGTGGGGCCCGGTCGTCGCGCGGGACGCGCGCTCGATCACCCTCGACCTTGCACCGCTCGAATGGGACGGACGTCGCCTGAGCCTGGGCGCCCCGCAGCCGGCCTCGTTCGAGCGGGACCCCGGGCTCCTGCCCGAGCTCGCGGTGGGCGACGAGGTGGCGGTGCACTGGCGCACCGCCGGGCTCCGCCTCACCGGCGAGCAGGTCGACGCCCTGCGCCGGTACACGGCGCTCTCCCTGGACGCGGCCAGCGAGGCCCTGCCGCGGCTCGGGGTGCTCCCCCGGACCGGAGTTCCGCCGTAGCCGAACGGGGTCAACCGCGCTTCACGGCCGGGATTAATCGTTCCCGGCCCCCCGCTAGTCCGATGGCAGCCGCGTCCCCGGCCCCCCAGACCCCGACCGCCGTGGCCGACGAGTTCGAGCACGAAGCTGCGGAGCTCGTGCTTCCGCTGCTCGACCGCGCGACCGCGGTCTCGGAACGCCTCGCGAACGGCGAGGCCATCGATCCCGAGTTCATCGCGGAGATGGTCCAGCTGTGGACCCAGTACCTGCACGAGATCCGGGCGCCGCGCCTCGAGCAGTACTTCAAGGCGCATACGCCCCCCGTGCCCGCCGCCGCCCCGCACGCCACCGGCCTGCGGGCCCGCCTCCACCCCGCCGGCTCCAACGCGCCGCGGGGACCGGACGTGGCGGTTGAGGTCCGCGAGGACCGCGAGCGGCTCGAACAGCGGACGGGGACGCTCGAGGATGCCCTCGACGACTACCGCCGGCACCAGTTCGGCTCCGCGCAGCTCCTCGCCTCGCTGCTGCGCGCGGACGCCTTCGCGGACCGGGCGTGGGTCCGGTACGAGCGCGAGGCCGTCCGCACCGCCCGGCGGCGAACGATCTCGGCGGAAGAGGAAGACCGGCTGCGCCGCGGCCTCGAGGCCACGGAGCCCGTGCGGGTCGGCCTCGAAGCGAAGGTCCGGCGATTCCTCGCTCGCCCGGTCCCGGTCGCCCCCCACGCCTAGCGGCGACCGATCGGGGTCCGGGGGGCCGGACGAATCTCAGTCGCTGGTGTACCGGGGGTAGACGGGGGTCCAGCGCTCCGCCCGGACCCTTCGGGCCAGCTCCCCCTCGGTGGTCTTCGGCGCGACGCCCTCGGCCTGGGCCATCCGACCGACCGCGACGGCGACGCGGAGCGCGACCGCGCGGAGCTCCGCGACGGGCGGGAGCAGCGGCCCGCTCGGGTCCCGCTGGATCGGCGCACACTCGGCGAGCGCCTGGGCGGCGGCCAGGAGCATCCGATCGGTGACCCGTCGGGCTCGGCTCGCGAGGACCCCGAGACCGAGCGCCGGGAAGATGTAGACGTTGTTGCACTGGGCGATCGGCACGACGCCCCCGTCGCGCGCGACGGGGGCGAACGGGGAGCCGGTCGCCACGAGGGCGCGGCCGTCCGTCCAGCGCAGGAGGTCGTCGGGGACCGCCTCCGCTCGGGCGGTGGGGTTCGAGAGCGGGAAGATGATCGGCCGCGGGACCGTGCGCGCCATCGCCCGCACGATCGACTCGGAGAACGCACCCCCGACCGTCGAGAGGCCGATCAGCACGGTCGGCCGGGCGACGTCGACGACCCGGGCGAGCCCGATCGGAGCGGTCGGGGAGTCCCCGGCTTCCGCGAGCTCGCGGGCCGGCCGGGCGAACGCCCGCTGCTCGGCGGAGAGGTCCGAGCGGGCGTCGTGGAGCAACCCGCGCGAGTTCACGAGCCAGAAGCGGCGGCGCGCCTCGGCGTCGGAGAGCCCTCCGGCGACCAGCGCGGCGCGCAGGTAGTCGGCGACCCCGATGCCGGCCGAGCCGGCCCCCAGGAGCACGAACCGCTGCTCGGAGAGCGTGCTCCCGCTCGCGACCACGGCGCTCTGGACCGCGGCGAGCGTCACCGCCCCCGTGCCTTGAATGTCGTCGTTGAACGTGAGGCGCCGGTCGCGGTACCGCTCGAGGATCGGGCGGGCGTGCTCGACCGCGAAGTCCTCCCACTGGAGGCAGACCCCCGGCAGCTCCTCGTCGACGGCGCGCACGAAAGCGTCGATGAACGCGTCGTACTCGGCCCCCCGGACGCGCGGATGGCGCCAGCCCAGGTACTCGGGGTCCCGCAGCCGTTCCGCGTTGTTGGTGCCGACGTCGAGCACGATCGGCAGGGTCCGCTCCGGTCGGATGCCGCCGATGAGCGTGTACAGCGACAGCTTGCCGATCGGGATGCCGAGCCCGCCCGCGCCCTGGTCGCCGATCCCCAGGATCCGCTCGCCGTCGGTCACCACGATCACGTCGACGCGATCGGTCGGGCGGTTCTGGAGGAGTTGCGGGATCGAGTCCCGCAGCGGGTACGGCAGGAACAACCCGCGCGGCCGCCGGTAGATGTGGCTGAACTCCTGGCAGCCCTGGGCGACCACCGGCGTGTAGACCACCGGCATCATCTCCTCGAGGTGATCCAGCAGCAAGCGGTAGAACAGGACCTCGTTCGTGTCCTGGAGGGCGCGCAGGTAGATGTGGCGCTCGAGGTCGTCGGTCTTCCGCCCGAACGCATGGTACGCCCGCTGGACCTGCTCGTCCAGCGTCTCCACGTGGGGCGGCAGGAGGCCGTGCAGGCCGAACAGCGTCCGTTCCTCGTCCGTGAACGCCGTGCCCTTGTTGAGGAGCGGCGCGTAGAGGAGCTCCGGACCCCGGATCCGGGGGATCGGGGCGAGCGGCGCCCGGGTCGGCCCCGCATCGGACGCCGACTCGGTGCGCGGGCGGGCGGGTTCGAGCATCGTCCCCTCCGGCCGCCCCCCCGGGCCTAGACGGGGGCGGGGGCGGCGGCGGTCGGGTTCACGTACGTGAGCCACGACGCGTACGCGGCCGACCGGCCATGGATCGCGTCCTCGTAGCGCTGCTGGAAGCGCCGGGTGATCGGGTAATCGCCCGAGCCGATGGGCCGGCCGTCGACCTCCCGGATCGGGGTGATCCCCGCCGCCGTGCCGGTGTAGAACAGCTCGTCGGCGGTGAACAGCTCCTCGCGCGTGAAGTCGTTGCGCTGGAAGACGAGCCCCTCCTCGGCGACGAACCGGATGACCGTGTCCCGCGTGATCCCCCGCAGGATGCCCGAGCTCGCCGGCGGCGTGCTCACGACCCCGTGCTTCACCCGGAAGATGTTCTCGCCCGGACCTTCGGCGACCATCCCGGCCGAGTTGAGCAGGATCGCCTCGTCGTAGCCGCCGCTCACCGCCTCCATCTTCGCGAGCGCCGAGTTCGCGTAGTTCGCCGCGCACTTCGCCTGCGGGGGCAGCGAACGGGAGTCGACGCGGACCCAGCTCGAGACCGTGGCCCGGACGCCGCGCCGGACCCCGTCCGCCCCGAGGTACGCGCCCCACTCCCACATCGCGACCGCGACCTGGAGCGGGCTCTTGGTCGGATCGAGGCCCATCTCGCCGTAGCCCGAGAACGCGATCGGCCGGAGGTACGCCTCGGGGATCCCGTTCGCGCGGACGAGCTCGACGCACGCCTTCGTGAGCGCCGCCCGGTCGTACGGGAGGGCCATCCGGTAGACCTTGGCGCTGTTGAGGAACCGGTCGAGGTGCTCGCCGAGGCGGAAGATCGCCGACCCGCGCGGCGTCTCGTGGCACCGGATCCCCTCGAAGACGGCGTAGCCGTAGTGGAGCCCGTGCGTCAGCACGTGGACGCGGGCGGCGTCCCACGGGACGAGCGATCCGTCCAGCCAGATCTTGGAGAGGGCGCGGAGACCGACCATGGTACGGACTCGGCGCCGGTGGGATTAAACCGAGCGTCAACCCGGTCTGACTGACCCTTCAAGCCCTTCGCGCGCGCTCGGACCGTACGGAGCGCACGTCGATGATCGAGGTCCGGTTCCACGGGCGGGGCGGCCAGGGCGCCGTCGTCGCCTCGGAGCTCCTCGCCCAGGCGGCCTTCCGGGACGGCAAGGAGCCGCAGAGCTTCCCGTTCTTCGGGGTGGAGCGCCGGGGAGCCCCCGTGACCGCGTTCGCCCGCATCGACGATCGGCCGATCCGGCTGCGGACGTCGATCGAGCGGCCGGACATCGTGGTGGTCCTGGACCCCGGACTGCTCCGGACCACCCCGGTCGCCGACGGCCTGCGGGACGGCGGCCTCCTGCTCGTCAACTCGCCGCTCGCTCCCGACGCGATCGGCGCGCCCCCGTCGGTCCGCCGCGCGACGGTCGACGCGACCCGCATCGCCCGGGCCCACGGGCTCGGTACTCCCTCCACGCCGATCGTGAACACCGCGATCCTCGGCGCCCTCGCGGGCGCGAGCGGCGTCGTCTCGCTGTCCGGGCTCCGCGCGGCGATCGGACAGTTCGTCCCCTCCCACGCCCCGGAGAACGCGGCGGCGGCCGAGGAGGGCTTCGCGACCGTCCGGACCGCCCCCGCCGTCGTCGGCGCGGCTCCCGCGCGGACACCCCGGGCCCCGGCGCTCCTGGGCCCCTTCGAGGGTCCGCTCGCGACCACGCCCAGCTCGGTCCTCCGGACCGAGGCGTGGCGCGTCCTCACCCCGGTGATCCACCGCGACCGCTGCACGCGGTGCAACTTCTGCTGGAAGTTCTGCCCCGACGATGCGATCGAGCTCGATGCGGCGGGCTACCCCGTGATCCGGCTCGCGTACTGCAAGGGATGCGGCATCTGCGCCGAGGAGTGCCCGCCGCACACCATCGAGATGGTGCCGGCCGAAGCCGGGGGAGGGTCCGCATGACCCGGCAGGTCCTGTCGGGCAACTACGCGCAGTCCCACGCCGCGCGTCTCGCCCGCGTCCACGTCATCGCGGCCTACCCGATCACCCCGCAGACGACGATCGTCGAGAAGCTCGCGGAGTTCGTCGCCACGGGCGAACTGCCGGCCCAGTTCGTCAAGGTCGAGTCCGAGCACAGCGCGCTCCAGGTCTGCGTGAGCGCCGCGGCGCTCGGCGCGCGGACGTACACCGCGACCTCGAGCCAGGGCCTTCTCCTGATGCACGAGCTCCTCCACTGGGCCTCCGGGCTCCGGGCCCCGATCGTGATGGGGGTCGTGAACCGGGCGGTCGCGCCCCCGTGGAACATCGGGGCGGACCATACCGACACGATCGCTCAGCGGGACACCGGCTGGATCCAGTTCTACGCGGAGAGCAACCAGGAGGTGCTCGACACCGTGCTCGAGGCGTACCGCCTCGGAGAGGACCCCCGGGTCCGCCTCCCCGTGATGGTCACGGAGGACGCGTTCTTTCTCTCGCACACGGTCGAGCCCGTGGACGTGCCGGACCCCGAGCTCGTCGATCGCTTCCTGCCGCCCCGCGCCCCGACCGCCGTGCTGGCCCCGCCCGCGGTGGCCCGGCTCGGCTCGTTCACCGGTCCGGACCACTACGTCGAGTTCCGTCGCGAGGTCGCCCGGGCGATGGAGGCCGTCCCGGACGTCTTTGCCGAAGTGGAGCAGGCCTGGGAGCGCGCCTCCGGTCGATCGCACGGCGGCGCGGTCCCGACCTACCGGACGGAGGACGCGGACGTCGTCCTGCTCACGATGGGCACGGCGACGACCACGGCCCGCGGGGTCGTCGACGAGCTCCGGAGCGAGGGCCAGCGGGTGGGGCTCGCCAAGCTGCGCCTCTTCCGACCGTTCCCGGTGCGGGAGGTCCGCGAGCTGGCCGCGCACGTCGATCGCCTGGGCGTCCTGGACCGCTCCTATACGTTCGGCGCTCAGGGCGTGGCGGCGACCGAGGTCGCGGCCGCCCTCTATGCGGCCCCGCACCGCCCGGCGATCACCGGGTTCTTCGCCGGGATCGGCGGCCGGGACGTGACGCCGGGGGAGGTCCGTCGGATGTACGCCGCGCTGCTCGCCGGCGAGCCCGCCGAGCCGCGCTGGATCGATCTGGAGGAGCAGGAGGCGCCGGTCCATGGCTAAGCTCACGATCCCGGCCGTCGAACTGATGTACCCCGGGCACGCCGCGTGCCCGGGCTGCGGTGCCGCGCTCGCCATGCGCCTCGTCCTGAAGGCCCTGGGGCCCCGGACGATCCTCTCGATCCCGGCGTGCTGCTGGACCGTCATTGCGACGCCGTACCCGACGACCGCGCTGGGCGTCGCGACCCTCGACAACCCGATCGAGTCGACCGGGGCCTCGATCTCCGGGCTCCGGGCGGCCGCGGACGCGCTCGGCCTTCGAGACGTCCGGGTCGTCGGCTTCGCCGGCGACGGCGGCACCGCGGACATCGGGCTCCAGGCGCTGAGCGGGATGCTCGAGCGTCGGACGGACGCGATCTACGTGATGTACGACAACGAGGGTTACATGAACACGGGCGTGCAGCGCAGCGGCGCGACGCCGCGCGGCGCGTGGACGACGACGACGCCGGTCGAGGGGTCGTCCCGCGGCAAGCCCGAAGCGAAGAAGGATATCCTGGGGATCGTGCTCGCCCACGAGCCGGTCTACGCCGCGACGGTCAACCCGGCGTTCCCCGAGGACCTCGTGCGCAAGGTCGAGAAGGCCCGCGACCTCGAGGGCCCCCGGTTCCTCCACCTCCTCGCTCCGTGCCCGCCGGGGTGGCGGTACTCCGCCGAGCAGACGATCGAGCTCGGACGGCTCGCCACCGATTCCGGTCTGTTCCCGCTCTACGAGGTCGAGCGCGGGGTCTATCGGATCACGCGGAAGGGTGGGGCCCTCAAGCCGGTGCGCGAGTACCTGACGGCCCAGGGGCGGTTCCACCACCTCACCGACGAGGACGTCGCGGCGATCGAACGAGACGTGCGGGTCCACTGGGAGAAGCTCCTGCGCCTCGAGCGCGAGACGGCGCCCGCGATTCCGGCCTAATCCGGCGCCGCGTCGCGCGCTCGAGCCTGGGCGAGGAGCCCGAGGACCTCCTCGTCCGAGACCTGAGGGAAGGCGTCGTACCATTCGCCCACGGCGAAGAAGTGCCGCGGCCGTAGCACGGTGACGACCTCGTCGACCTCCCGGCTCAGCCGGCCGAACGTGTCCGAAGGGCAGACCCCGAAGGCGAGCCGCACGGTGCGCGGGGCGTCCGCGCGCACCGCCCCGACGGCCGCGAGCACCGTGCCCCCGGTCGCGACGCCGTCGTCGACGACGATCACGTCCCGTCCTCGGAGCGGGACCCGGGGGCGCCCTCCGCGGTAGGCGCGCGCCCGACGGGCCACTTCGGCGCTCTCCGCGGCCACGGTGGCCGCCAGGCCGGCCTCCGACAGGCCGGCGTCGGCGATCCGCTCCGCGTCGAGGTACCGGTACCCTCCCTCCGCGACCGCCCCGAGCCCGTACTCGAGGTTCTGGGGCGCGCCGACCTTGCGCACGATCAGCACGTCGAGCGGGGCGCGCAGGCGCCCCGACACGACGTAGGCGACCGGCACCCCGCCGCGCGGGAGCCCCAGAACGACCGGCCGCTCGATCGCGCGCGCCGCGAGCGCCTCCCCGAGCAGTCGGCCGGCCTCCGCCCGGTCCCGGAGATGCCGGGGGGAGTGGTCCGGCGATCCGCCCTCGGTCATCGGCCCGCCCTGGATCCCCGCGGGCGGCCGGACCCGAGGGGCCGGACCGCCGCGTCGTGGCGGGCGAACCCGCGGGTCCTTCGGGGCCGCGGAGGTGGGAGCACGGGGATTTGAACCCCGATATGCGGGTCTCTCCGCGCGCTCCAGTCACTCGTCACGGGGACGCGGGGCGTCCCTCCGCAGACCCTAATCGTCGCAGGGAGGCCGGTCGGCCGCCCTGACTGGAGCCCGCTGGTCTGCCAGATTAGCCTATGCTCCCACGCCGCGGCGAGGGAGCCCCCGCGAAGATAGCGTTTGTTGTCGGACGGGCCCCGGGCGACGCGCGGCCCGGAGCCGAGCCCCTTCCGCAGGAAATCCTTATGTGAAAGGCTGTTTGTCTCAAATCCAATGTCCTTGACTCCCCCGACCTCGGTGCCTCCGCGCTCTCCCCGGACCGTGTCGCTGGCGTTGTTCGTGGTCGCCCTCCTCGTGGTCGCCGGGATCGCGATCGCCGGTACGGCGATCGTCTACGCCCTCCACCCGGCCGCCTCGCCGGGCTCCGGCGGCTCGGGCGGAACGTCGAACCGCACCGTCACCGTGACCGACGACCTCGGTCGCACCGAGACCGTCCCATACAACGCGAGCCGCGTCGTGGTGCTCTCGCCGAGCATCATGGACATCATGTATCGACTCGGGCTCCGCGACCACGTGGTCGGCGTCGACTGCTACGCCGCTGCGCTCGGCGGGCTCGCCGACGACTACTCGCCCGATCAGATCACGCTCTGGAACCTTTCGTCCTCGATGTGCGTCCAGGTCGGTCCGTCGTTCGACGCGGAGACCCTGCTCAACCAGACCCCGGACCTCGTCCTCTCCTCGACGATCGTGTCGGTCGGCGATGTCGAGGAGATCCAGGACACGCTCGGCATCCCGGTCGTGATGTTGCAGCCGGCCACCCTGAGCGGGATCGAGGTCGACGTCTCCCTCGTCGGCGAGATCTTCAACGCGAGCGCCGCCGCGACCGCGCTCAACGGCGCGATCGCGTCGGGGCTCTACAACGCGACCACGATCGATGCCTCGCTCGCCTCGTTCCCCACCGTGCTGGTCACCTACTCCGTCGACGTCGACGGCTACTGGACCTTCGGACCGTCGACCTTCGGGGAGTCGCTCATCGAGATCGCGGGCGCCTCGAGCATCAGCGCCAACGCCACGCTCCCCTATCCCGAGCTCTCGCCGAGCCAGGTGCTGATCGACGACCCCGACTGGATCGTCTACGGCACCGGCTTCGGCCTCAACGAGAGCACGTACGCCGGGGGCCCCGACTGGTCGGACCTCTCGGCGGTCCAGGACGGGAATGTGACGGGGATCAACTCGAACTGGCTCACGGAGCCGGATCCGTCGATGGTGCTCGAGGGACTCCCCGCGCTCCTCGCGGTCTTTCACCCGTCCTCGGTCTAGCGGCCCGGAGACCGGGCAGGAGGAGCGGTGGCGCCCCCTCGGGAGGCCTCCCGGTTCCTCGACTGGGTCTCGTACGCGCTGCTCGGCGCGATCGGCTTCGCCCTCGTCGGTATCCTCTCGCCGCTGCTCGGGAGCGTCCTCATCCCGCCGCGCGACGTCTTCCAGATCCTGCTGCACCAGCTCTCCGGCGGGGCCCTCTTCCCGCAGCCGTGCGCGGGCACGGGCACCTCGGCCCGCCTCTGCGGCGCCTACGGGACGATCCTCTGGCAGATCGTCGTTCCCCAGATCCTCCTCGCGCTCGTGGTCGGCGCCGCGCTCGGCATCTCGGGCGGCGCCCTCCAGGGGATCTTCCGCAACCCGCTGGCGGACCCGTTCCTGCTCGGGATCTCGAGCGGGGGCACGATCGGCGCCGCGCTCATCTACGTCTACCAATTCGAGATCGTGCGGGCCGACGTCTATCTGCCCCTCTTCGCGTTCCTCGGTTCGATCACGACCGGCCTCGTCATCCTGGGGATCGCGCGGGGGCGGTTCAGCTCGGTCGAGACGCTGCTCCTCGCCGGGGTCGCGCTCGCCAACCTCCTCTCGGCGATCCTCTCCCTGATCCTCCTCTACAACCCCGCAGGCAGCGTCCAGGTCACCTTCTGGCTCCTCGGCGGCCTCGGGCTCGCGACGTGGTCGATCGACGGGATCGCCTTCGGGGCGGTGCTCGTGATCGGGACGCTGCTGGCCCTCCACGGCCGCGAGCTCAACCTGATCCAACTGGGCAACGACGTGGCGCAGAGCGCGGGGGTCGATGCCCGGAGCGTGCGCCTCCGGGTGATCCTCCTCGCGTCGATGGCGACGGCGGTCGCCGTCGCCTTCACCGGGATCATCGGCTTCGTCGGCCTCGTCTCCCCGCACATCGTGCGTCGGATCGCCCGACCGGACTACCGCGTCGTACTGCCCGGAGCGGCGATCGTGGGGGCGGTGTTCCTGCTGGCCGCCCGGGACGTCTCGTACCTCGCCTTCCCCGGCTCCGTGCTGCCCCTGGGGATCTTCACCGCGTTCGCCGGGGTCCCGTTCTTCCTCTACCTCCTCTACCGCCAGCGGCGGTCGACCACGATGGGGGGGCTCTGATGGACCGCGCCCCCGGGCCCGCGCTCGCCGTGGCGGGCCTCACGGTGCGGTACGGGGCGCGGACCGCGCTCCACCGCCTCTCGCTCGACGTGCCCCGGGGCCAGTTCGTGGCCCTCGTGGGCCCCAACGGCTCGGGGAAGACGACGCTCCTGCGGGCGGTGCTCGGCTTCGTGGCCCCCGCCGAGGGCTCGGTCGCCGTCTTCGGTCGCCCGACCGGAGCGCTCTCCGCGCTCCAGCGGGCACGCGAGGTCGCCTGGGTGCCCCAGGACGAGAGCCCGCGCGACGACGTCCGGCTCTCCGACTACGTCCTCTACGGTCGGTATCCGTACCACGGACCGCTCGATGCGGAGACCGCCGTCGACCGAGCGATCGCGGAGCAGGTGCTCCGGGACGTCGGTCTCGACGACCGCGCGCAGGACGGGATCCTGGCGCTGAGCGGCGGGGAGCGGCAACGGGCGGTCCTCGCACGGGCGCTCGCCCAGACGACCCCGCTGCTGCTCCTCGACGAGCCGACCTCCCATCTCGACATCGCGCACCAGCTCGACCTCTTCGCCCGGGTGCGCGGACTGGCCCGCGACCGCTCGGTGACGGTCGTCGCGGCGATCCACGACCTCAACCTGGCCGGTCGGTTCGCCGACCGGCTGATCGTGCTGTCGCGCGGCCAGCTCTTCGCCGACGGGACCCCGGCGGAGGTGCTGTCCAGGGACCTCCTCGCGCGGGTCTGGGGGATCTCGGCGGACCTGCGGCGCGATCCGCACACCGGCGTGCCGTACCTCATCCCGCAGCGCCTCCTCACGGCGGCGGCCGCCGCCCCGGGCGAACGCGGGGGCGGACCCGTCCACGTCGTCGGCGGCGGGGGTTCGGCGAGCCCGTACCTCCGGGCGCTCGCCGACGAGGGGTATCGGGTCACGTGCGGGGCGATCCCGCTGCTCGACTCGGACGCGGAGACCGCGGACGCCCTCTCCCTGCCGACGGCGCTCGAGCTCCCGTTCGCCCCGCTGGGGCCGGAGGCCCGGGCGCGGCACCGCGCGCTCCTCGACGAGGCCCGCGCGATCGTGGTCGGCCCGTTCCCCGTGGGCCCCTCGAACCTCGCGAACCTCGAAGACCTCGAGCCGTACGCCGGGCGGGTGCCGATCCTCCTGGTCCGGTACCCGCCGATCGGGGAGCGGGACTTCGCGGCCGGACGGGCGGCCGCCGCGTACGAGCGGCTTCGGGCCGGGGGCGCCCGCGAGGTCGGGAGCGTGGAGGAGGCCCTGACGGCGCTCCGGGCGCTCGGGACCGGGGCCCTACCGACGACGGCGTCGGGGGCCCCGAGCGCGGCGCTCGGGTCCGAGGGGTAACACCTCGAGCGGCGGGCTGTCGGCCGGCCCGAACGCCGCGACGAGCCGGGGGAGCTCCGCGTCCGACACGAGCACGATCGAGGGGACCCCGAGGCGCGACGCCTCCCGGCACGTCGCCGCCACCGCGAAGCGCAGCACGGGCCGGTCCGTCGCGCCCCGGAGGGCGTGATACGCCTCGAGCCCCTCGGCGGCGACGAGGCCGGGGTGCTCTAAGATCGCCGCGGCGACCCGCGCGGCGAGGGCCGGGTCGTCGAGGTCGCGCTCGGAGACGGTGCGGACCGAGACCGTCGCCGCCACGAGCGGCACGATCCCCTCGAGCGCGCCGACCTCTACGAGCGCCCCGCGGCGCCCGCCCCGCACGACCGTCCCGTGGGACGGGCCGTCCCCGCCCGGCCGCGCGGACAGGACGCCGTCCCTCAGCTCGAGCGAGACCGCGGCGCCGGCCCCGAGCGTCGCGGTCGCGACCGCCCGGGTCGAGCGGATGACGTGGAGGCGTTCGATCCGCGTCCGCAGATCGGCCCCCAGCTCGGCGAGCGTCTCGTGGAGCCAGGCCAGCCCCTCGACCGTCGGGCGGTAGTGGCCGTCCCGCATCTCGATGAGCCCCCGCTGCTTCAGCAGCCGGAACAGGTGCGAGACGGCCTGCACGGTGACCCCGAGCCGCTCGGCGACCGGACGCAGCTGGGTCGGCGCCCCCGTCGCGCACTCGTAGAGGAACAGGAGCTCGGTGACGGCCCCGCTCCGGCGGAGGCCGGGGAGCCCCTCGCGGTAGGGCATCGCACCGGCGGAAGGCATCGGAGGGGTCACGGAGGACGGGGCTAAAGCCCCTTTGAGGGAGACGGCAAACGGCGTTTACCGGGCCCGGAGCATCGACTTCTGGCGCTCGTCCGAGTCGCGGCGGATCTCGCGGATCCGGTCGCGGATGCGGGCCGCCTCCTCGAAGTCCAGGCGTTCGGCCGCGAGGCGCATCTCCTCTTCGAGGTTGGCGAGCAGCAGCGGCAGCTTCCCCTTCCAGCGCTTCCCGAGCCCCTGGGCGGAGAGGTCGCCGGACGGGGCCGTCTCCTCGGGCGCGAGGAGGGACCGGACCTCCTTCTGCACGCTCTCGGGGACGATCCCGTGCTCCTCGTTGAAGCCGACCTGCGCGGCGCGCCGGCGGGCCATCTCGTCGATCGCGCGCCGCATCGAGCCCGTCATCCGATCGGCATAGAGGACGACCTTCCCGCGCTCGTTGCGGCTCGCGCGGCCCGCGGTCTGGACGATCGAGGTCTCGCTGCGGAGGTAGCCTTCCTTGTCGGCGTCGAGGATCGCGACGAAGCTCACCTCGGGGAGGTCGAGCCCCTCGCGCAGGAGGTTGATGCCGACGAGGACATCGAACCGCCCCAGCCGGAGGTCGCGGAGCACCTCGACCCGCTTCAGGGTCTCGACGTCCGAGTGGAGGTAGCGGACCTTGAAGTTCTGGTTCGCGAGGTAGTTCGAGAGCTCCTCCGAGGTCGCCTTGGTGAGCGTCGTCACGAGCGCCCGGTCCCCGCGGGCGACGCAGGCCCGAAGCTCGCCGATGAGGTCGGCGATGTGCCCGGCGAGGGGGCGGACCTCGATCGGCGGGTCGACGAGGCCCGTCGGACGGATGATCTGCTCGACGACCCCCTTCGAGGCCTTCCGCTCGAACGGACCCGGGGTCGCGGAGACGAACACGGCGGTCGGGACCCGCTCGAGGAACTCCGGGAACTTGAGCGGCCGGTTGTCCCGGCACGAAGGGAGGCGCCAGCCGAACTCGACCAGGTTGTCCTTCCGGGCCCGGTCGCCCTTGTACATGCCCTGGAGCTGCGGGACGGTCACGTGGGACTCGTCGAGGAAGACCAGGAAGTCGTCGGGGAAGAAGTCGAGGAGCGTGTACGGCGGCTCGCCCGCCTTGCGGCCCGCGAAGTAGCGGGAGTAGTTCTCGACGCCCGAGCAGTAGCCCGTCTCCTTGAGCATCTCGAGGTCGTAGTCGACCCGGCCCTTCAGCCGCTGCGCCTCCACGATCTTCTCGTCGCGTTTGAGCTCGGCGACGCGTTCGTCGCGCTCCGTCCCGATCTGCGCGAGGATCCCGAGCAGCCGCTCGTCCACGGTGAGGAAGTGCGTCGCCGGGAAGATCGTGAGGGCGGGGAGCTCCCGGCGCTCGTCCTGCGTCACCGGATCGAGCTCCACGATCGAGGCGATCGCGTTGCCCTCGAGCACGAGGCGATGGACCGTCTCGCCCGCGCCCATGACGTCGATCGTGCCGCCGCGGACGCGGAACCGCCCGCGCTTCAGCTCCATGTCGTTGCGCGCGTACTTCATGCGGACCAGCTGCTCGAGGAGGGTCTTCCGGCCGATCGTCTCCCCGACGCGCAGCGCGACCACCGACGCCCGGTAGTCCTCGGGCGAGCCCAGTCCGTAGATGCAGCTCACGGAGGCGACGATCAGCACGTCCCGCCGGGTGAGGAGCGCCTGCGTCGCCCGATGGCGCAGCCGATCGATCTCCTCGTTGATCGAGGCGTCCTTCTCGATGTAGAGGTCGATCTGGGGGACGTACGCCTCCGGCTGGTAGTAGTCGTAGTAGCTCACGAAGTACTCGACGGCGTTGTGCGGGAACAGCGCCCGGAACTCGCTCACGAGCTGGGCGGCGAGCGTCTTGTTCGGGCTCACGACCAGCGTCGGGCGCTGGAGGCGCGCGACCGCGTGCGCCATCGTGAACGTCTTGCCGCTCCCGGTCACGCCGAGCAGGGTCACGTACTTCTCGCCGCCCTTCACCCGGGCTACGATCTCCTCGATGGCCCGCGGCTGGTCCCCCTGCGGGGCGAGGTCGGTCTCGAGCTGGAACCGGCCGGGCAGTTCCTCCCGGGCCGCCTCGGGGGCGGTCACCGGGCCCCCGGACCGCGAGCGTCCGGGCCCCGATAGCCCGCGGGATCGATCGCGACCGGCTCGAAGCCGAACGCCCGGACCCGGTCGATCGCCTGGGAACGGCAGGGTTCGTCCCGGAGGCGGTCGACCTCGTCCGGGTCGACCTCGATGCGGGCTCCCGCGGCCGAGACGCGGACGCGGACCCGCCGGAACCCGAGCGCGCGCACGGCGCGCTCGGACCGGTCGATCCGATCGAGCAGCGCGGCGGACAGGACCTCCCCGTGGGCGACCCGCGAGGCGAGGCAGGCGTCCGACGGGCGGTCCCAGTTCGGAAGGCCGCGAGCGCGCGCGAGGGCGCGCACCTCCCGCTTGCCGAGGCCGGCGTCGAGCAACGGGTGGCGGAACCCGGCCTCGTCCATCGCCCTGAGGCCGGGGCGCCCGTCGCCGAGGTCGTCCACGTGGACCCCGTCCAGGTACTGCCGGATGCCCCGGGGGGCCCCGAAGGAACGGAGCGCCTCGGTCTCGACGGAACGGCAGAAGTAGCACCGGTTCGAGGGGTTCGCGCGATACTCGGAACGCGCGAGCGGGTCGACGCCCACCGTGCGGTGGGCGATGCCGATCGTCCGCGCGACCTCGCGCGCCCGCTCGATCTCGTCGGCCCCGACCGCCGCTCCGGTGAGGGTGACCGCCAGCGCGCCGTCGCCCAGGGCCTCGTAGGCGAGCGACGCCACGAGGCCCGAGTCGACCCCACCGGAGAGCGCGATCAGGGCGGCCCCGCCCCGGCGGATCCGGTCCACGATCGCGTCGGCAGGGACCGCGGGGCGGAGCGGGGCGGCCGGCGCGAGCATGGGGAGGCGTGCCGGAGGGAGCTGAGCGGCTTACCCTTTGCCCTGCGCAACGCCCTTACCCGCGCCCGGCTAGTGCCGACCGATGCAGGCGGTCCGTGAGGGTACGCGCTGGATGCTCCGGCTCGACGACGGGCAGGACCTCTTCCCGACGCTGATCGCCTTCGCCGAGCGCGAGTCCGTCCGGGCGGGGGCGATCCTGTTCGGGATCGGGATGTTCCGGCGGGCGACGGTCGGTTACTGGGACGGGCGGCAGTACCAGCCGCAGGAGCTCACCGAGCCGCACGAGGTGATCGCGCTCCACGGGACGATCGCCCGGGCGGACGGCGCCCCGAGCGTCCATCTCCACGCGGCCGTCGCGGGTCCCGACCATCGCCTCGTCGGCGGCCACCTGCTCCGGGCGACCGTCGGGGTCCTCCAGGAGGTCGTCGTGGAGACGTTCCCGGGCCGCACGTTCGGGCGCCCCCTCAACGAGAGCTTCGGGCTGCGGATGCTCGACCTCGAGCCTCCGGCCGAGCCGTAGCCCTCGCCGCGACACCCCTTTCCCTCCGCGAGGCGCTCCCCGGCCCATGGCCGCCGCCGAGCCGCCGCCGTTCCCGGGGATCGATCCCCGACTCGTCGCCTCCGTCGGCCGCCGCGGCATCACCGAGCTCACCGAGATCCAGCGGCTCGCCCTTCCCCTCCTGGACACCGAGGCGGACGCGCTCCTCCTCTCCCCCACGGGGACGGGAAAGACCGAGGCGGCGCTCCTGCCGCTGCTCACGCGCCGGCTCGTCGATCCCGTCCCCCCGATCTCGCTGCTCTACGTGACCCCGCTCCGCGCCCTCAACCGGGACCTCGAGCACCGCCTCGTCTCGCTCGTCGAGGAGGTCGGGCTCACCGCGGCCGTCCGGCACGGCGACACGCCCACGTCGGCGCGCCTCGCCCAGTCGAAGCGCCCTCCCGACCTGCTCCTGACGACGCCCGAGACCTTGCAGCTCCTCCTGGTCGGACGCCGACTTCGGGCCGCGCTCGCGAACGCGCGGACCGTGATCGTGGACGAGATCCACGAGCTCGTGGGCAACGACCGGGGCGCGCAGCTCGGGCTCTCGCTGGAGCGGCTCGACGCGCTCACCGGGCGTCGCGTCCGGCGCATCGGCCTGTCGGCGACGATCGGCAATCCGACGGAGGTCGCCCGGTTCCTCTCGCCCGAACCGCGCACGGTCGTGACCTTCGCGGCCCAGCTCCGACGCACCCTCGAGCTCTCGGCCCGCCGTCCCGTGACCGGGCGGCCCCCGCTCGATGCCGCGCTCGTGGCCGATCTCAAGGCCGACCCCACGCTGCTCGACGCGCTGCGGACGGTCGAGGAGGAGGTCCGCGCCCACCGGACGACGCTCATCTTCGTGAACACCCGCCCGACCGCGGAGGGGCTCGCGGCGCGACTCGCCCGGCTCGCCCCCGACCTCCCGATCGCCGTCCACCACGGGTCGCTGTCGCGCGAGATGCGCGAGGAGGCGGAGATCGCGTTCCGGAACGGGGCGCTCCGCGCGCTCGTCGCGACGTCGTCGCTCGAGCTCGGGATCGACATCGGAGCGGTCGACCACGTCCTCCAGTTCGGCTCGCCGCACCAGGTCGGTCGGCTCGTCCAGCGCGTCGGCCGCTCGGGCCACCGGCTCGATCGCACGATCCACGGGACGGTGCTCGCGCTCGACGACGACGACCTCGAGGAGTCGGCGGTCCTCGCCCGCCGCGCCGACGCGGGGCTCGTCGAGCCGGTCCGCTGGCGGACGCGCAACCGGCTCGCCGCGGCGCAGCAGGTCATCGCCTCCCTGCGGGCGGAGGGCCCGCTGGCGCGCGAACGGCTCGTCACGGTCCTCGGGCACGCCGCGGCGGTCTCGGAGCTCTCGGACCGCGACTGGGACGCCCTGTTCGATTACCTCGTGAGCCTTCGGCTGGCGAAGGCGATCGACCGACAGCTCGCGCCCGGGCGCGGGACGCTCGACCGGTTCTACTCGTCGCTCTCGCTCATCCCGGACGAACGGACGTACCGGCTCCGGGACCTCGCGACCCGGCGGGTCATCGGCACCCTCGATGAACGGTTCGTGCTCACCCAGATCCTGGCCCAGCCGGAGGAGATCTTCCTGCTGCACGGTCGGACCTGGAAGGTCGTCGAGTACCGGGAAGGCGAGCTGCTCGTGGAGGCTGTCCAGGAGATCGGCCAGGAGCCCCGCTGGGCCGGCGAGGACCTGCCGGTCCCGTTCGACGTCGCCCAGGAGATCGGTCGGCTCCGGCGGACGCGCTCCTGGGGCGACTATCCGATCTCCGAGGACGACCGGGCCCGTTTGGCGGCCCGGAGCTCCGCCGGGGCCGCGGAAGGCACGAGCCCGACCGACGAGCGCGTCACGATCACGACGCACGGCCGGCTGGTCGTGTTCGGCGCCTGCTTCGGCACCCGCACCAACGAGACGCTCGCCCTCGCGACCGCGGGCCTCCTCACCGCCCGGCTCGGGGCGCGGGCCGAGGTCGCCTCCGTCGAGCCGACCGGGTTCGTGCTCGAGCTGCCGATCGCGGTCGACGAGGCGACGCTCGTGGACGCGTTCGCGATCGAGCCGGAGTCGATCCGCTCGCTGGTCGAGCGGCTGGTCCCGACCGGCCTCGACTACCGCTGGGTCTTCCTCTCGGTCGCCCGGAAGCTCGGCGTGATCCCCGCGGGCGCGGATCCCCGGGACCTGCGGACGCTCGAACCGCTCCGCGAGGAGAGCCGGCTCACCCCCCTCGGCGACGAGGTCCTCGAGAAGACGCTCCACGACCGGTTCGACGTCGACCACGCGGTCGAGGTGCTGGAGCGCCTCCGGTCGGGCGCGGTCCGGGTCGTGCCGACGGCCCCCTCCCCGTGGAGCAATGGGCCGCTCGAACGCCTGCGCTGGCGGGCGGTGCCGGACGTGCCGCCGCCCACGCTCCTGAAGGCGGTCCGGGAGCGGCTCGAGAAGGAGCCGCTCACCCTCGTGTGCCTGCGGTGCGGCTTCACGCGCACCACGACCCCGGCCCGGTACCGCTCGGAGGGGGGCAGCCGCTGCCTGCGCTGCCACGGTTCGCTGTCGGCGGTGCTCTCGCCCCGCCGGACCGAGGAGATCGAACGGCTCTCGCGCTACGCCTACCGGAAATGGAAGGCACCGGAGGCGCGCCCGGCCAAGCCCCGCGGCCGAGCGCGGCGCGAACGGCCGGTCCCGCCCGGCACCGAGGCGCTGGTGCGGGCCGGATACACGAGCGCGGAGCTGCTCGCGCACCACGGGGAGCGCGCGCTCTGCGCGCTCGCGGCCCGCGGGGTCGGACCCGACACCGCCCGACGGCTGCTCGCCCGGCACTACCGCGACGAGGACGCGTTCTTCACGGAGCTCCTGCGCGCGGAGCGGGCCTATGCCCGGACTCGGGCGTTCTGGGACTAGCCGGCGGCGAGAGCGCGCGCACGATCGACTCGACCGTCGACCGGGGCGCCGTCGTGCGGAACCCCTCGGGGCGGGCGTGCGTCCGCGCCGTCGCGAAGCCGGCGTCCGTCAGCGCGGCCCGCACGGCGGCCAGGGACGGCGGCTCCGCGAGGCCGAGGCGGTGCGCCAGCCCGTTGGCCTCGTAGTAGAACGGTCGGTCGACCGCCGCTTCCTCGGCGAAGCGGCCGAGCAGGGCGTGGACCTCCTCGGGACGCGCGGCGTGCGGCGGGTCGGCGAGGGCGCCCACAAGGACCGGGTCGAAGAGCGGCCCCACCCACAGCGGGCCGAACGGCCCTCCGTCGCCCAGCCACGGCCCGTCGAACGTGACGGGGTCGAGGGTCGCGATCGATCCGGCCGACGGCTCGGCCAAGGCGCGGCCGATCTCGGCGTAGACCCGAACGTGGTGGTCGCGGACATACGCGAGCAGCGGACGGAACGAGCGGCCGTCCGCGGCGGCCGAGCGCGCGAGGTACGCCATCAGGATGCGGAGACCGCCCTCGGGACCCAGCCGGCCGCGCACCGGCCGGGCCCCGTAGCGCCGTTCGCAGGCCGCGGCCTGGGGGCCCGCGAGGACGAGGAGGTCGGTCGCGGTGACCGCCAGGACGCCGCCCGGCCGCACGGCGGCGATCGCGCCGGCGACGAACGGGATGGGGGAGCCGTACGGATCGACGTCCACGTAGTCGAACGACGCTCCGGCCGGCGCGGTCCGGCCGTCGGCGCACTCGGCGACCGCCCCCGGGAACCGGCGCGCGTTCTCCTCGAGGACGCGGTAGGCGTCCGCGGAGCGCTCCGTGAGCCGGAAGGCGCCGAAGCCGCCGCCCTCGGCGAGGAGACGCAGCCCGCGCACGCCGGTCGCGGCCGCCACCTCCCAGCCGGTCCGGTCGCGGGCACCGGTCCCGAACCGGGCGCGCACGAACGCGACGGCCAGGTCGCGGTCCGCGGCCATCGCCGGGTTGTAGAAGACCGCCGCCCGAGGACGCGGACCCGGACCCGGCGGCCCCGTCGGCAGGAGGAGCTCGGTGCCCCCCTCGCGCGCGACGCTCAGTGGGCCCGTCCGGTGATGAGGTGGACGATCTTGAACGCGAGGAGGTTCTTGTTGATCGGCGTCACCTCGAGCAGGCGTAGCTCGTCCCTCCGACGGATGTCCTGGAGCAGGGGGTTCCGGGACTTCTTGTGGAGGGTCATGACGATCGACTTCTTGGCGTCGAGGGTGTCGATGACGCTCTTCGTGAAGACGTCGCTCTCGACCTCCATCTTCCCGACCTCGTCGATGACGATCACGTCCGCCGAGTCCCGCGCCTCGGCGAGCGCGCGCGTGCCGAGCCCCTCCAGGGCCTCCAGGTTGACGCCGTAGCGTCCCGACCGGACGCGCGACTTGAGCCCCTCGTGGGCGAACACCTCGTCCTCCTTCGTGAGCCAGTTGACGATCTTGAATCCCGTACGGCGCTGCTTCTCGACGATCGGTTCGGTGACCATGCCCCCGACCGTGACCCCTTCCTCCTCGAGCAGCTGGATGATCCGGAGCAGGGTCTGGGTCTTCCCGGAACCGGGGAGCCCGGTGATCCCTATCTTAACCGGAGGGGAGAGGCGTCGAGGCATCGACGATAACACCGTTAGTGGCCGTTCTAGGCGGGGCGAGAATAAGAGGGCATCGCGCCGTGGCCCCTCGCGGCGCCGGGAGGGGGCCGCGATGATCTCGTTCTACCCACCCCGCGAGGACTCTCGGCTGCTGCTGCCGTTCGCGCGGGTCCCGGCGGGCGTGCGGCTCCTGGACGTCGGGACGGGCTCGGGGCTGCTCGCGCTCGAGGCCGCCCGGTCGGGGGCCCGGGTCGTCGCGACCGACCGCAACCCGTTCGCGCTCGCGCGCCTGCGACGGCTCGCGGCCGCGGAACGGCTCGACGTGCAGCCGGTGCGGACCGACCTCGCCCGGGGTCTGGGACGGTTCGACCGGGTCCTCGCCAACCCGCCCTACCTGCCGACCCGGCCCGAAGAGCGGGACCCCGACCGCTGGCACAACCTCGCGCTCGACGGGGGGCCCGACGGGCTCGCCACCACGGCCCGCCTAATCGCCGAGCTCCCCCAGCACCTCGCGCCCGGCGGGCGGGGCTTCCTCCTCGTCTCGTCGCTCCAGGACCCGGAGGGACTCGCGCGCCTGCGGGCCGATTGGCCACAGGAGGGAGCGGTGCGCACGGTCGCGGAACGGCGCCTCGAGGGGGAGGTCCTCGCGGTCTGGGAGCTCGCGCTCGCGCCGGGTCCGGTCTAAAGGTGGCGGTCGGCGTAGTCGACCACGGCCTCGAGGAACCGCTGGCCGTCGCCGGGGCCGAACGCGTCGCCGTGCCGGGTCCAGTCGGGTGCCTGGTCGCGGAAGAACGCCCGCTCGGGGTGGGGCATCAGGCCAAAGACGTTCCCTTCGGGGTTCGTGAGGCCCGCGACGTTCCCCTCGGAGCCGTTGGGGTTCCACGGGTACGTCGCGGGCCCCCCCTCGGGGTCGACCCAGCGGAAGAGGATCTGCCCGGACCGCTCGAGGGCGCGCAGCCGGGCGGCCGAGTCGCCGCCGAGCACGAGCTTGCCTTCGGCGTGGGCGGAGGGGAACAGGAAGCGCGTCCCGGCCGCGAGGCCGCGGAGGGCCGGGAAGGCGCCGCCCGGCCACGCCACGAACGTCGGTCGGCACTCGAAGTGGCCGGAGTCGTTCGTCATGAGGACGGCGTCCGGCCGCCCCAGGCGTCCGCCCCGCCGGCCCGGCAGGAGGCCGAGCTCGGTCACGACCTGGAAACCGTTGCAGATCCCGCCCACGAGATGACCGGACCGGACGAACTCTTCGAGCGCGGGCCCGATCCCGCTCCGCACTCGGGCGGCGAAGATCGCCCCGGCCCGCACGTAGTCCCCGGCGGAGAAGCCTCCGGGCACGAGGAGCGCCCGGTAGTCGGCGAGGCGGCGACGCGCCTCGGGCTCAACGCCCCGCCCCTCCAGCTGATTGAGGTAGACGACCTCGGGCTGGGCGCCCAGCTGGGCGATCGCCTCGCGGAGCTCGTCGTCGCAGTTCGTCCCTTCGATGGCGAGGATCGCGATCCGAAGGTCCGACCGGGACACGGCCGACCACCGGCCGGTCGCGCTTAACCGTTGTCCCGGCCGACGGTCGCCCCGCCACGGCCGAGGGGCGGATCGAGCTCGAAGAGGGGGATCCGCTGACCGGCCCGGAGGACCCGGCGGCCCGCCGGCAGGACCGTGAACGCGGTCGCGCCCGCGAGGCTCGTGATCGTCGACGAGCTGCGGAATGTGGAGAACCAACGCCCGTCCCGCAGCGTGAGCGGCACGACGGTCGCGAGCCCCGCCGAGGGGGCGACCGCGTCGCTGCCGAGCACCCCCTCCGACTCGGTCCAGCCGGGTCCGGGCCGCCGCGCGATCTTCCGGAGCACGGGCAGGACGAGCCAGTACATGTTGACGAGACAGGAGGTGGGGTGCCCGGGCATCCCGATGACGAGCTTCCCGCCCGAGGCGACCGCCAGGGTCGGCTTGCCCGGGCGGACCGCGAGTCCGTGGAACAGGAGGGGCCCGAAGCGCCGGAGCACGCGGGGCAGGAGGTCCCGCTCGCCGACCGAGCTGCCGCCGGTCGAGAGGACCAGGTCCGCCCCTTTGAGCGCCCGTCGGAGCGCCGACTCGATCACATCGGGGTCGTCGCGCACCGGAGGGTACGGCCGGGGGATGCCGCCGGCCGCGAGCACCACCGACGCGAGGGCCGCGTTGTTGCTCTCATAGATCTTGCCCGTCCGCGCCCCGGCCCCGGGCGAGAGCAGCTCGTTGCCGTTCGGCATGATCGCCACGATCGGCCGGGCGTAGACGGGCACGCGAGCGACCCCGCACGCGGCGATCGCCCCGAGCGTCGTCGCCCGCAGCTCCTCGCCCTTGCGGGCGAGCACCGCCCCGCGGGGGAAGTCGTGGCCCGGAGCCGAGATGCGGTCGCCGCTCGGGATCGTCCGGAAGACGCGGATGCGCCGCGGCTCGCGCTCGACCTCCTCGAACATCACGACCGCGTCGGCGCCCGGCGGGATCGCTCCGCCCGTAGCGATCGCGACCGCGTCGCCGCGGCCGACCCGGCCGGGGAACGACTCCTCCGCGAACACCTCGCCGACCAGGCGCAAGGACGCCGGGGCGCGCCGCGAGGCGCCGACCGTATCCTCGCTGCGGATCGCGTAGCCGTCCCACGTCGTCCGGGCGAACCCGGGCACGGGCCGAGGGGCCCGGACGGTGACGGCGGCGACGCGGCCGAACGCGGCCGCGACGTCGACGCGCTCGACGCGGACGATCGGGGTGGCGCGCTCGAGCAGGCGCCGCTCGGCGACCTCCTTCGGCGCGAGCGGCCCGAACGCGTGCATCTTCATCGTCCTACGCTCCGGCTCCGCCCGCGGACTCCATCCAACGCGCCGAGGCGCGCGCCCCGGCGCGGAGGCAACCCGTCAGCGGCTCTCCCTCGAACCACGCGGCGTAAAAACCTCCGCGGAAGGCGTCGCCCGCGCCCACGACCGACCGAATCCGACGTGCCCGAATGGCCGGGACGTGGACCGCCCCGGTCCGGGCGAACGCCGTGGCCCCGTCCTCGCCCTCGGTCCGGACGATGAGCGGCACGCGGTCGAGGAGGGCGCCGGGCCGTCGCACGCCGGCGAACTCGAGCGCGCGCGCGATCTCCGACCGGTTGCCGAACAGGATCTCGGAGCGCGCCAGCAGGGTGAGGAAGTGGGCGCGGTCCCACCGGTAGTGGATCTCCTGCGCCGGATCCGCCGCGACCTTCACCCCGACCCGACGGGCCGCGGCGGCGAGCCGGAGCTGGAACGACGGGTCCGCGGTCGTGAGGTGCACCCAGGAGTACTCGGCGAGCCACCGGCCGGGGAGGCTCGCGGACCCGGCGTGCCCCATCGGGCCCTGGTCGATGAGGGTCCGCTGGTCGCCGTCCTCGTCCTCCACGATGTAGCAGGTCGGGGTCGGCTCCCGGGCGACCGTCTCGAGCCCCCGCAGATCGATCCCGGCGGCGCGGAGGGCGGATCGGAACGTGGCCGGAAAGCCGTCGCCGAGGCGGGCCACGAGGCCGGTCGCGACGCCGTAGCGGGACGCGACCCGGGCGATCGTCGCCGCCGTTCCGCCGAGCGCGACCCGATGCGCTTCGATCGGCACGGTGCGGTCGGGCGCCGGAAAGCGACGCACGGAAAGGAAGCGGTCGATGTTGACGTGCCCGGAGACGAGCAGCTGGCGCGGGCGGTCGTCCGTCCCCGACGGCGGTCGCATCTCGGTCCGGGAGCCGTGCGGTCGGATAGCCCTTCGCGGAGCGCGGGAGGCGGCCTTAATGCGGCGCGCCCTTCCCCGTTCCTCGATGCTCGTCGAGGGCGCGATCCTGGACGCGGAGGGTCCCCGGCGGGCCTACGCGCGCTTCCGCCGCGGACGGCTCGTGGAGACCGGGGCGGTCGGCACCGACTCGTCGCACGGGCGGGAGCGACGGATCCGGGGGATCGTGATCCCCTCGCCCGTCAACGGGCACACGCACCTGGGGGACGCCGTCTCGGTCCGCGAACCACCCTCCGGCTCCCTCGCCCGCCTGGTCGGAGCGCCGAACGGCTACAAGTTCCGACTCCTCGCCTCCACGCCCCGCGGCGCGAAGCTCCGGGCGATGCGCGCCGCCTTCGGGCGCATGGCGCGAGCCGGGGTCGCCGCGACGATCGACTTCCGGGAGGAGGGCCTCGACGGCGTGCGGCTGCTCCGGCAGGCGGCGCAGGGGTCCCCCGTCCGCGCGGTGATCCTGGGCCGTCCGCTCCGGCGACCGATCGACCCCGCGGAGCTCGAGCGCGTGCTGCGCGCCGGCGACGGGATCGGACTCTCGAGCGCGCGCGACGAGAGCGGGGAGACGCGGGCCCTGGTCGCGCGGGCATGCCGTGTGGCGCGCAAGCGCTACGGCTTGCACGCGAGCGAGGCGGTCCGGGAGGCGCCCGGGCAGTACCTCGACCCGCGTCCCGACCTCCTCGTGCACCTCGCCCGCGCGACGCCGGACGACCTCGGCCAGGTGCGGGATGCCGGCGTCACGGTCGCGGTCTGCCCGCGGTCGAACGCGCTGTTCGGACGGCAACCCGACCTCGGCGCGATGGAGCGCCTCGGGCTCGGGGTGATGCTCGGGACGGACAACGCGATGTTCCACTCGCCGTCCATCTGGCGCGAGCTCGAGTTCGCGTACGTGGGCAGCCGGCTCCGCCACCGACCGGTCTCGGCAGCGTTCCTCGCCCAGTGCGCGCTGGTCGAGCCGTGGCGCTGGCTGGGCGCCCCCGGGGCGTCACGGATCGCTCCCGACTCCCCGGCGCGCCCCCTCGTCGTCCGGCTCCCACCGGATGACCCCGCCTACCAGATCGTGACGCGCACCACCGAACATCTTATGGTCCGGTTCGGGCCCGGGGGCCGGGGCTCGGGGGTCGCGGCGTGAAGAACGACGAGCTGTACGCGCTCCTGCGCCGCCGCGGCGTGCTCTGGCCCACCGCCGAGATCTACGGGGGCGCCCAGGGGCTGTACGACTACGGTCCGCTCGGCACGGCCCTCAAGCGACGGCTCGAGGAGGCGTGGACGGCGTGGTTCGTGGGGCTGTCGCACGCCTACTACCGCATCGAGCCGGGCGAGATCCTCCCCGAGGCGGTCGTCCGGGCGTCCGGCCACCTCGAGAACTTCACCGACCCCGAGGTGACGTGCGACCAGTGCCACACCGCGTTCCGGGCCGAGACCGTCCTCGAGAAGATCCGGCCCGAGGGGGTCGACGGTCTCACGCCGGTCCAGATCGACGAGATCGTGCGGGCCAACCAGGTCGCGTGCCCGCGCTGCGGGTCGAAGGCGCTCAGCGTCCCCCGCGCGTTCAACCTCATGTTCGGGCTCGATTGGGGGGTCACGGGCCAGGAGCGTGCCTACCTGCGCCCGGAGACGGCCCAGAACAGCTACCTCGCCTTCCCGCGCATGTGGGACGTCGGCCGACGGGCGCTTCCGCTCGGGGTCGCGGTCGTCGGAAGGGCGTACCGGAACGAGATCGCCCCCCGGAACGTCCTGTTCCGGATGCGGGCGTTCACCCAGGCCGAGCTGCAGATCTTCTTCGATCCCGCCCGATTCCCGCTGCCGTTCGAGCGGGTCGCGGACGAGCGGCTCCCGGTCCTGCGGGTCGCGCGACGCCTGGCCGGCGAGGAGAGCCCGGAGTGGGTGCCTGCCCGCGACCTCGTCGCCTCGGGGGGGCTGCCCGAGTTCTACGTCTTCCACATGGCGCATCTCTTCCGCTTCCTGCGCGACGTGCTCGGTTACCCGGCGGACCGGATCCGGTTCTTCGAGAAGTCGGACGCCGAGCGGGCCTTCTACAACAAGATCCAGTTCGACGCCGAGGTCCACCTCGAGAGCCTCGCCGGCTACAAGGAGATGGGCGCGGTCCACTACCGGGGCGACTACGACCTCACGCGACACGGCGAAGGCGCGCACAAGGACCTCGCGGTCACTCCGACCGGCGGCGCGAAGGTGCTGCCGCACGTCCTCGAGCTCACGTTCGGGGTCGACCGGAACCTCTGGGCGCTCGCGGACCTGCACCTCGGCCCGGACGGCGAGCGGACGCTCTGGCGCCTGCCGGCGTACCTCGCGCCCGTCGCGGTCGGGGTCTTCCCACTGATCGCGAAGGAACACGCCGACTTCGCGCTCCGTCTCGCGGACGAGCTCGCGCTCGCGGGGATCGCGGTCCAGTACGACGACGCCGGGACGATCGGGAAGCGCTACGCCCGCAGCGACGAGAGCGGCATCCCGTTCTGCGTGACGGTCGACGGGGGGACGGTGGGGGACGGCCCCGAGGCCGGCACGGTCACGCTCCGGGCGCGCGACTCGAAAGCGCAGGTGCGGCTGCCGGCGACCGAGGTCGGCGCCCGCGTCGCGCCCGCGCTCCGGTTCCCCCGGCCTCCGCGGACCTAGGCGAGCGGCCCCGGGCGCTTCCTCCTCGCAACAACCGCTATATGGACGGGGCCCGGTGTGCCCCTCTCGATGGCGACCGGCGGTGACTCTCCACCTCCCGCGAGCCCGCCCACTCCGTACGCGGCCCGGCAGTCGCGGTGGATCGGGCAGCAGTACGCGGACATCACGAAGCTGCGCGAGATCGCGGCGCGCCACGATCGGGCGGCCGCCCGCGCCCAGCAACGCGCCTCGCGGCTCCACACCCGGATCGAGAAGCTGCGGCACCAAGCGACGATCCTCCGCGAGAAGGCCCAGCGGGTCCTTGCCGAGATCCCCGAGATCGAGCAGGCGGTGAAGCAGCACCAGCGGGACATCGAGGCCGGCACGACCAAGGCTGGGGTCGCGCCGATCGGCTCCGACGTGACGAACCTCCACTACCGGGTCCGCAAGCTCCAGCAGAAGATCGTCGACAAGCAGCAGAAGGCCCGGGCGCTCGAGCTGCGGGCCGCGCAGAAGACCCAGAAGTCCGCGGAACTGAAGGTGAAGGTCGACCGCTACACCGAGGCCCAACGCCTCGCGGAGCAGGAGGCCGTGTCGTACCGCCAACGCGCGGACCGGCTCCAGATGGTCACCGAGTCGGACGTCTCCGACCGGCTGAAGGCGACGGCGGCCGCGAAGAGCGAGCCCGGCGATCCCCCGCGCACGCTATGAAACTCATCGTCACGGTCGGGATGCCCGGCTCGGGCAAGGACGAGCTCGTGGCCGTCGCCCGCTCGATGGGGCTCGCGACGCTGAAGATGGGCGACCTCGTCCGGGACGAGACCCGGCGGCGCAACCTCCCGCTCAACAACGCGAGCCTGGGGCGGGTCGCCTCCGAGGAGCGCGACAAGCACGGACCCGGCATCTGGGCCCAGCGGGCCCTGCCCAAGCTCACCGAGACGAAGATGCTCGTCGACGGCTGCCGGTCCGACAGCGAGGTCTCGGTGTTCCGTCACAACTTCGGCGACCTCTACGTCCTCGGCATCTTCGCGTCGCCCGAAACGCGCTACGAGCGGCTCACGAGCCGCGGGCGGAACGACGACAGCGCCGACCTGCAGGCGTTCTACGACCGGGACCGACGCGAGCTCAAGTGGGGCATCGGCAACGCCTTCGCGCTCGCCGACGGCATGCTCGTCAACGAAGGGTCGATCGACGAGTTCCGGCGGGCGGGCCGCGCCGCGCTCGACTCGATCCTGCACCGCGAAGTGTAGCGCTCAGGCGTCGGCGAGCGCTTCCGGGTCGGGCCGCTCCAGGAGCGGGCGGACCGAGTCGAACCGCTCCCGGTCGATGAGGACCGCGACCCGGCCGCGCGCCGCCGCGAGGCGGCGGGCGGCGTCGGCGAGGTGCTGGTCCCGGGCCTCCGCGAACCTTCGGGAGCCCGCGCCGCCGGCGATCTCCGCGTCCCACGCGAGGGCGAACTCGTCCGGGCTCGAGGGGGTCGGCGGGTTCCGCGCGACCTTGCGCTCGCGCACGGTCCGCCGGACCAGCTCGAGGTAGCCGATGTGTTCCGCGAACAGCGCCGCGTAGCGCTCGTCGCTCGGATCGAGCGGCTCGACCGCGAGCGCCCGGGCCGACGCGAACCGGAGCGCCTCCACGACGGACGGGTTCGGCACGCGCGCCTCCCCGAACCGGACCAGGCCGCGGACCTCGCTCGTCTCGTTGCCGGTGAGCGGGACGACCGGCTCGGCCTCGGTCGCGACGAAGTACTCGGTGAGGCTCTGGAGCTCCTCGGGCGAGAGCCCGACGCCGAGGGCGGCCGGGGCGAACTCGGCGATCGCGGCGACCGCCTTGCGGGCCTCGAGCGTGAGGCCCCGGACCGGGGCCACGACGAAGAGCTCGCCGCGGGCCCCGAGGCGGGCGGTGATCACAGCCCTTCCCGTTCGGCGATCTCGTCGAGCAGATCGTCCCGGTCCCGGTGCCGTTTGAGCTCGCCGACCGTCAGGACGGGCATCCCCGCGATCGACGCGCGGTGGATCGCCTCCCAGACGACGAACATCGCGTGGCCCTCGGCGACGCGGGCGAGGCCCTGGAGCACTTCCGCCCGATGCTGGGCGCTGCGGAGACTGCCCACGGCGGTCAGCAGGATGTCGGGCGTGCGGCCGACGGCATCGAACGGGGCGCGGACCGTCACGACGACCTCGAAGCCCATGCCGTCGAGCTGCCGGAGGACGCCGTCCCTCAGGGGATCGCCGGTCGACGCGAGCGGCCGCTCCGCCGGCGGCTCCCCGGAGGACTCCGGGGCGCGGGGCGGTTCCTTCGTCCCGCGGGGGGCGGGGCGACCGAACAGGTCGATCGGTCGCACGATCGGCTCACCCAGATACTCCTCGATCCGCTCGATGACCGTCGCCTCCGCGCCGGCGCCGTCCTCGTAGAGCTGGATCGCCCGGCGCGAGACCCCGGCGATGCTCGCGAGCGCGCCGAGCGAGAGGCCGCGCGCGAGGCGGAGGAGGCGGAGCCGCTCGCCGTCGATCCGCGCGAACGTGCCGCCGGGGCTCGCGAACAGGAACGGGGGGAGCGCCTTCTCGAGGTACTCCTGCAGGGTCTCCTCGGTGATGATCGGCACGCCGTAGCGGGTGTAGACGACCCCGGCGTCGAGCTCCGAGGCGCCGCTCGTCCGCCCGACGACCAGCACGATCGCCGGGAACAGGCGGCCCAGCTCGAGGAGCCGCCGGGCCTCGTCGGCGTCGAGGGCGTCGATGTTCTTGAGGACCTTGACGAGGAGGAGGGTCGCGTCGCGCCGGGCCGCGAGGTCGAAGCTCGACGGGCGCACCCCCTGGGTGATCGCCACGTAGAAGCCGGCGCGCTCGAGCGACTCCCGGATCCGGTCGATCCACCGGTCGCGGGGGTTGGCCATGGAGCGCCGGAAGGAATTGAGTTATCACTTGTAATTAAAGACCGAGGTTCCCCTCTCTCGGAGAGCCCCCGGGCTCCGGGGCGACCGGGGACGCGAATCGTCTTGTCCCACGCCCCGGTGGACCCCCCGTGGAACGCGTGCCCCGTCCGCTCCCCGACCGGCCGGTGCTCGTGCTCGAGGCCGGCGACGGCTCGGGCCGCCGGACCCTCCTCATCGCGGACCTGCACCTCGGCCTCGGGGCGAGCCGCGAGCGACCGGGCGGCCCTCCGCCGGCGAGTAGCGACCGGTTCGCGACCGAGCTCCTCGAGATCGCTCGGCGGGAGCGGGCCGGCGGGCTCCTCATCGCGGGGGACGTGAAGCACCCGATCGTCGGCACGCCGACGCCGCTCCGCCCCGTGATCTTCGACTTCTTCGCCCGCCTCCTGGCCGACGGTCTCGCCGTGGAGGTGGTCCTCGGCAACCACGACGTCGGGCTCGTGCGCTGGCTCCCCCGCGAGGTCGTCGTCCACCCGGCGCGCGGGATCGTCCGGGACGGGGTCGGGATCTTCCATGGGCACCGCTGGCCCTCGAACTCGGTCCTGGAGGCGCCGCGGCTCGTGGTCGGTCACCTGCACCCGGGGTTCCGGCTCGCTCCGACCGCCGACGATCCGAGCGGGAAGCGGCGCGTCTGGGTCCGCGCGCCGCTGCCGCCCCCCGGACCGCGCCGACGCCGGCGCGGACGCCACGCCGCGCTGCGCGCGCGCGAGATCGTGGTGCTGCCGGCCTACAACCCGATCGCCGGCACCGAGGCGCTCAATCGGGACCGGCCTGCGCGGGGCCGATCGTTCCTCTGGGGCCGGTTCCTGGCCCGAGGGGCCCCCCGGGCGTATCTCCTCGACGGGACGGACCTGGGACCGCTGCCTACGCCGCTCCCCCGCGCACGATCGAGCGCAGGAGCGGCGCGATCGCCTCGGGCTCGGTGACCGGCGGGGCGCACGACGTCCCGACGCATACAAGCGCCCGCGCCGCGCCGGGCCCCGAAGGCTCCGGGACCTCGCCGGGGAGCGAGAACGGTGGCGGAGGGCGGCCCGCGAACACCCAGGCGTTCGGGTGCCATGCCCGTCGGGCGGCCCGCCACAGGGCGTCGCGGGCCGGTCCCTCGCCTTCGACCACGACCCACGCCGGGGGCGTCGAGAGGAGCCCGGCCGCCCAGGCGGAACCGGCGGCGAACAGACCGGCCGAGCCGATGCGCCGGGCGATCGGGGGCAGGAGCGCGGCGGCCTTCTCGTGCCAGGCCTCGTCGTGGGTGAGCGCGTGGGCCCGAAGGAACGCGAGCGCCGCGGCGGCGTTCGCCGAGAGGTGGGGGCTGTCCTCGAGCGGGTACGACGGCTCCGCGAGGTCGCCCACGGCCGGGCCGTCGTAGAGCCGGGGCGACGTGTCCCGGAACAGCCCGTCCTCGCCCCGGAACTCCCGGTCGACGAGGTGCAGCAGCTCGAGCGCCGGCGCGAGGTACCGCGGCTCCGCCAGCGCGCCGGCAAGCTCGAGGAGACCCCCCGCGAAGGCGACCTGGTCCTCGAGGAGGCCGAACCCCGTCGCTCCCCCGTCGCCCAGGTGATGCGCGACCCCCGCGTCAGGGCGGTACCCGGCGTCCAGGAACCGGTCCGCCGCACGGCGCGCGTCCGCGAGGACGGCGGCGTCCCCGAGGAACGTGCCGGCGCGCGCGAGCGCGCCCACGAACCGGCCGTTGATGTCCGCGTAGAGGGCCCGGTCGACCGTGGGCGTGGGGCGACGGTCCCGGGCGGCGGCGAGCTGCTCGAGCACGTGCGCGAGGGTCTGCTCCGGAGCGCCCGCGAGCTCCAGCCCCTCGGCCGCCTCGGGGGCCGGAACGAGTCGGAAGAGGACGTTGCGCTCGGGATCGTGCGGCATCCGCCCGTCGGTCCCGACGCCGAAGAAGCGGACCGCGAAGCGGAACTCCTCGGGCTCCAGCACGTCGCGCAGCTCGCCCCGCGTCCAGGTGAAGTAGTTGCCGTCGTCGCCCGGGGCGTTGTCCGCATCCTGGCTCGACGCAAACCCGCCGCCGCGGTCGCCGAGCACGTGCCGGGTCCAGCCGACGATCCCGCGGACCGTCTCCTCGAGCCGGGCGTCGCCGAGCCGCTGGGCCCCTTCCACGTACGCCGCGAGGAGCGCCGCGTTGTCGACCCCCATCTTCTCGAAGTGCGGGACGTGCCACCCTTCGTCGACCGAATACCGGTGGAAGCCGCCGCCGACCTGGTCGTAGACCCCGCCGTCGGCCATGTGGGTCAGCGTCTCCCGGACCCGGTCGAGGTCGCCGGGGTTCCCGGTCGCCTCGGCCGACCAGAGCAGCAGCGAGATCGCCGTCGGGTGCGGGAACTTGGGCGCGGTGCCGAAGCCCCCGTGCCGGGGATCGAACGAGCCCACGATCTCCTCGTGGACGGCGCCCGCGAACTCCGAGAGCGCCGGGACCGTCGGAGCGCGCGCCGCGCGGAGGCGGGCGAGCGACTCGCGGATCGCCTGCGCGTTCTGCTGGATCCGTTCGGGCTCCTCCTTCCAGAGCCGGGCGACCTCCTTGAGGACCCGGCGGAATCCCGGGCGCCCGTGGCCGTCGGTCGGCGGAAAGTAGGTGCCCCCGAGGAACACGCGGCCGTCGGGGGTGAGGAACCCGGTGAGCGGCCAGCCGCCCTCGCCCGTCAGCGCGCCGACCTGGCGCTGGTAGCGTCGATCGACCTCGGGGTGCTCGTCCCGATCGACCTTGACGGCCACGAAGTGCTGACCGAGGAGGCGCGCGACCTCGAGGTCGGCGTACGTCCCTTCGTCCATGACGTGACACCAGTGGCACCACGAAGCGCCGATGTCGAGCAGGATCGGGCGTCCCGTACGCTGCGCGAGCGCGAACGGCTCCGGCCCCCACGGGTACCAGTCGATCGACTGCTCCGCGGCGGCGCGCAGGTACGCGGAGCTCGCCCCCGCGAGGCGCGAGGCCCGGGCCTTCGGACTCGCCCCGCCCTCCGCCATCGGGCGCCCGGGGGCGAGAAGCCTCTTACGGTTGTCGCCGGAATCCGCGGGCGCCGCGTAACCGGCTGACCGACGGGTTACTGTCCGCGTCCCCGTTATAAAGGGCGCCTCAGTGCCCACCGCGAGGCGGCCCGATGGAGATGCAACCCGGCCAGATGGCCTACGATCGGGCCATCACGGTCTTCTCTCCGGACGGCCGGCTCTTCCAGGTCGAGTACGCCCGCGAGGCGGTCCGCCGGGGCGCGACGACCGCCGGCGTCGTCTACGCGAACGGCGTCGTGCTCATCGCCGACCGTCGGATCCCGAACCCCAAGCTCGCGGAGGCGGCGAGCCTCGAGAAGATCCACCAGATCGACGAGAACATCGCCTGCGCCACGGCCGGGCTCGTCGCGGATGCCCGGGTCCTCGTCGACTACGCCCGTCTGGCGGCGCAGGTGAACCGCGTCACCTACTCGGAGCCGATGTCGGTCGAGCTGCTCGTCCGACGCATCTGCGACTACAAGCAGCAGTACACCCAGTTCGGGGGCGTCCGCCCGTTCGGCACGGCGCTGCTGGTCGGCGGCTACGACGAGGGGGGGATCCATCTCTTCGAGACCGAGCCGTCCGGCTCGCTCACGAGCTTCAAGGCCGCGAGCACCGGCGGCAACAAGGGTCCCGTCATGGACCTGTTCGAGCAGAAGTACAAGCCCGGCATGGACCGGGACTCCGCGATCCTGCTGGCGCTCGAGGGGCTGCGCGCCGGGCTCGACGAGGGCGGCAGCCTCTCCCAGGTCGAGGTCTGCACCGTCCAGGAGGACGAGGGGATGACCCGGCTCTCCGCGGACGAGATCCAGAAGTACGTCGCGCGCCTCCCGCCGCTCTCCGCCTCGGGACGGTCGTCCCGGTCGTAGGGAGGCGCGGGGACCGCGAGCCCGCCCCATGGTGAACGTCGACGATGCGGTGATCGCCCGCTGGGAGACCCAGGGCTCTCGCTTCGAGGTCCTGGTCGATCCCCAGGCCGTGCAGGACCTCAAGGACGGGAAGCCGGTCGACCTCGTGGACAAGCTCGCCCTCGACCACGTCTTCAAGGACGCCAAGAAGGGCGACAAGATCTCGGAAGAGCATCTGGAGCGGATCTTCCACACGCGGAACATCGCCGAGATCGCGAAGCAGATCGTGCTGAAGGGCGAGGTCCAGGTCACGACCGAGCAGCGCCACCAGCTCCAGGCGGTCAAGTACCGCCAGATCGTGACGACGATCGCCCGGAACGCGATGAACCCGCAGACGGGCGCCCCCCATCCGCCCGCGCGCATCGAGGCGGCGATGCAGGAGGCCAAGGTGCACGTCGACCCGTTCCGCCCCGTCGACGCCCAGGTCCAGGAGGTCCTCCAGAAGCTCCGCCCGCTGATCCCGATCCGCCTCGACGTCGTGAAGGTGCGGATCCGCCTGCCGGCCCAGCACTACCCGCGGGTCATCGGGGAGCTGAAGGGGCTCGGTCGGATCCTCGAGGAGCAGTGGCTCGGGGACGGGGCCTGGAGCGGGGTCGTCGAGATCCCCGCCGGGGTCCAGACGGAGCTCTACGAGAAGCTCAACGCCCGGACGAAGGGCGCTGCGGAGACCGCCCTCGTTAAATAAGCCGCATCGGTCGCGCCCGCCGGTGCAGCAACGAGAATGCCTCGAGACCATCGACCGGGCCACCCTCGACGTGGCCACGAGGGTTCGCCCTCGTATCCCTCCGGGGATCGGGTACTAGTTCTCCCCGGCGAGGAGATTCCCAGCCGCGGCCTGAAGCCCGGGCCGGGGACCTACCGCGTGGGCGGTAAGGTCTACGCGAGCGTCCTGGGCCTGCTCCAGCCGAGGCCCCCGCTCATCCGGGTGGTCCCGCTCTCCGGCCGGTACATCCCCCAGCCCGGCGACGTCGTGATCGGGACCGTGACCGACGTGCAGGGCACCTTCTGGCTCCTCGACATCGGGGCCCCCCGGTGGGCTCCGCTCCACATGACCGGCACCCCGTGGGACGTGCAGGTCGGCGAGACCGAGAAGTTCCTCCGCGTCGGCGACGCGGTCGTCGTCCAGGTCGAGAACCTCGACCCGACGGGCCGCATCGGCGTGACGATGAACGGCGAGGGGCTCGGCAAGCTCGACGGCGGCACGATCGCGCGCATCTCTCCGGCCCGCGTGGGCCGGGTCGTGGGCCGGAAAGGCTCGATGATCGAGACGATCCTCCAGCACACCGGCGCCCGCATGACGGTCGGCCAGAACGGCCGCGTCTGGGTCGACGGCGACCCCGAGGCGATCCGACGGGTCACCGAGGTCCTGCGCACGATCGACGACGAGGGGATGCGCCCCGGGCTCACCGAGCGCATCGAGAGCCTGCTCCGCGCGTCCGATCCGACCGACGAGCGCGGACGGGCGCCGCGGCTCGCGGGCGCCCCGCCGGCCGATCGGGCCCCGCTCGAGGTCGACGAGCCCGCGCGCGAGCCGGACGCCGGAGACGAGTGAGCGAGGATTTTCCTCTCGAGGAGAAGAACACCATGGGAAGCGTAGGAGCGAAGGACGTCCCCGTCCTCCTGAGCCCGGAAGGGCTGCGGATCGACGGGCGACGATTGGACGAACTGAGGCCGATCCGCATCGAGGCGGGGCCTCTCCACCAGGCCGACGGCTCGGCGTTCGTGGAGTGGGGCGCGAACAAGGTGATGGCCGCGGTCTACGGGCCGCGCGAGGTCCACCCGCGCCATCTCCAGCAGAACAACAAGGCCGTCATCCAGTGCAAGTACAACATGGCGGCGTTCTCGGTCGACGAGCGCAAGCGTCCGGGCCTCGACCGCCGCTCGCAGGAGATCTCCAAGGTGATCGGCGAGGCGTTCGAGTCGGTCGTGTTCGCAGAAGAGTTCCCGCGCACGAGCATCGACATCTACATCGAAGTCCTGCAGGCGAACGCGGGGACCCGCTGCGCGGGCCTGGTCGCCGCGTCCGTCGCCCTCGCCGACGCGGGGATCCCGATGGTCGATCTCCTGCCCGCGGTCGCGGTCGGGAAGATCGCCGGCAAGATCGCCCTCGACCTCAAGAAAGAGGAAGACAACTTCGGGGAGGCCGACCTCCCGATGGCCCTCGTGCCGCAGTCGGGACGCCTGGTGCTCCTCCAGATGGAGGGCCACATGACGGCCGACGAGCTCGCGGCGTCGCTGGACCTCGGCGTCCGGGGCTGCCGCGACATCTACGAGACGATGAAGGCGGCCCTGCGGGCCCGCTACTCGGCCCCCGGGGACCGCGGAGGGGCCGCATGACGAACGAGGTCACCGCCGAGATCCTGACGGCGCACATCCTCGACCTCGCCGCGGACGGTAAACGCCTCGACGGCCGAGGGCCCGACGACTACCGACGGGTCTCCGTCGAACCCGGCTTCGTCACCACCGCGGACGGCTCCGGTCTCGCCCGGCTCGGGGACACCGCCGTCCTCGCCGGCATCAAACTGGAGCCGGGGAAGCCGTTCCCCGACACGCCCAACGCGGGCGTCCTCACGACCAACGCCGAGCTGATCCCGCTCTCGAACCCGATGTTCGAGCCGGGCCCGCCGCAGCCGGGCGCGATCGAGGTCTCGCGGGTCGTCGACCGCGCCATCCGAGCGGCCGAGACGATCGACCTGACCCGGCTCGTCGTCACGCCGGGCGAGAAGACCTGGGTCTGCTACGTCGACATGCACGTGCTCGACCACAGCGGCAACCTCATCGACGCGGCGAGCCTCGCCGCGCTGACCGCGCTCTCCCACGCGACCGTCCCCGCGAAGCGGTTCGGGGTCGGGGAGGCGGACTATCCGCTCGAGGTCCAGCACTACCCCGTCGAGTGCACGTTCGTGCGCCTCGGCGACACGATCGTCGTCGATCCGACGTTCGACGAGGAGCAGGCGGCGCAGGGTCGGCTCACGGTCGCGACCGACGAGAGCGGACGCATCGTCGCGATGCAGAAGGGGCTCATCGGAGCGTTCTCGCCGGATGACGTGAAGGACGTCGCGCGCCGGGCGTTCGCCCACGGCGACCGCCTCCGCGCCCTCGCCCGGGGAGGGGTCGCATGAGCAAGCGCACGAAGAAGGTCGGGCCGACCGGCTGGATGGGGGCCCGCTACGGGATCCGCATTCGGCGCCGGGTCATCGAGATCGACCGGGCCCGCGGGAAGCCGGCGGCCTGTCCCCGCTGCTCGACGACGACGCTCCAGCGCGTCGCGAGCGGGGTCTTCGAGTGCCGCCGCTGCGGCACGCGCTTCGCCTCGAACGCCTACGTCTTCCAGGCCCCGCCGCCGATCTCCCGGGCCGAGAAGGAAGCCGTCGTCTCCTCGCCGTGAGCCGGCGGAGCAACCGTTAAGCGGGCGGCAGGGGTCGAACGGCCATGTTCCGGTGCATTCGGTGCGGGGAAGCGCTCCCGTCCGACGCGAACCTCTTCGGGGTCCGCTGCGACAACTGCGGCGGCAAGATCTTCACGAAGGAGCATCCCAACGTGAAGAAGGTCCTCAAGGCGCGCTAGGCGGGCCCGCTTCACGGGACGGCGTCCTCCACCTCGACCCAGTTGCCGTCCGGGTCCTCGACGAACCCGATCCAGTAGCGACCGTTCTCGTGCCACGGCTCGACCGCGACCCGAGCCCCGAGCGCGCGCAGCCGCGCGATCGTCGCCCGGGCGTCCGGCACGACCACCCCGAGGTGATCGAGCCCCTCGCCCGGGGAATAGGGGGTCGCGAAGGGCGAGCCCGCCGGATACCAGTTGAGCTCGACCTCGAAGTGCGACTCCGGGTCCTCGAGGCCCACGAAGAGCCCGCCGTGGCTCATCGAACCCCGACCCTTCTCGACCAGCCCGAGGCCACCGCAGTAGAAGCGGAGCGAGCGTTCGAGGTCCGTCACGCGGAGGCCCACGTAGCGGACGGTCACTCCGGCCCTCGCGGTCCCCAGGCCGGCCTCCCGTATCATCGTGCCCCGCGACGCAATCCCTAAGTCCGGCGACCCGCATCGGGACCCGTGCCCGGTCCGACCGTCACCTTCCTGGGGGGGGTCCGCGAGATCGGCGGCAACAAGATCCTGGTCGAGGACGGCCCGGACCGGATCCTGTTCGACTTCGGCCCGTCGTTCTCGCCGCGCTTCGAGGAGTTCTACGTGGACTACCTCAAGCCCCGATCGACGAGCCCCGTCAAGGACCTGCTCGAGTTCGACCTGTTGCCGCGGATCGAGGGGCTGTACGCGCGCGAGGCGCTCGCGGAGAGCGACCTTCCGTATCGGCCCCCCGAAGTGCACGCGGTCTTCGTGAGCCACGCCCACGCGGACCACGCGGGATACCTCGGTCTCCTCGACCCGGAGATCCCGGTCTATGTGGGGGCCGGGACGCGGATCCTCCTCGACGCGATCGAGACCTCGACCCGGACCGCGTACGGGAAGCACGCCTGGCGGACGTTCACCGACCGCTCGCCCGTCCGGGTCGGGCACCTGGAGGTCGTGCCGTACCCCGTCGACCACTCGATCCCGTTCGCCTACGGCTTCCTCGTCCGCACGCGCGAGGGGACGATCGCCTACACGGGGGACTTCCGGCACCACGGACCCCGGGCCGCGGACACGCACGCGTTCTTCGAGGCCGCGACCGCGGAGCGGCCCGCGGCCCTCCTCATCGAGGGCACGCGGGCCGGGCCGGACCCCCGGCGGAACCTCTCCGAGGAGGGGGTGCGCTCGGGCGTCGACCGGGTCCTCGCCGGAGGCGACCGGCTGGCCCTCGCCTGCACCTACCCGCGCGACGTCGACCGGATCCGCACCCTCCTGTCCGCGGCGGAGGAGGCCGGACGCGAGCTCCTCGTCTCCGCGCGCACGGCCCACCTCCTGGACGCGCTCCGGGGGTCCCTGCCGCCAGGGACCTTCCCGACGCCCGGACGCGGGCAGGGGCTCGCGGTCTACGCCCGCTCGAAGAAGCGGTTCTTCCGCTGGGAGCAGCCGTACCTCGACGGCGCGGTCCCGGCGGAGGAAGTGCGGTCCCGCGGGTCGCGCTATCTGCTCGCGCTCGACCTCTACCACTTCCCGGAGCTCATCGATCTGCGGCCGCCCGCCGGGAGCCCGTTCATCCACTCGATGAGCGAGCCGTTCAGCGAGGACGATGTCGACGACCACGTCCTCCACAACTGGCTCGACCACTTCGGGCTCGCGTTCCACCAGATGCACGCGAGCGGCCACGCCTCAGGCCCCGAGCTCGAGGCGATCGTCCGGTCCGTGGACGCCCGGGCGGTGTTCCCGATCCACACCGAGCACCCCGAGGCGTTCCAGCGCGGGGGGGCCCGCGTCGTCCTCCCCGAGCTCGCCCGGCCCTACCGGCTCGGCGCGGCCCCATAGATTAAGCCCTGACCGACGCTCGGAGTCCCGATGGCCTCCGACCGGCTGGCGACGGGGATCCCGTCGGTCGATCGGCTCCTCGACGGGGGCCTCGAGACCGACTCGGTCACGGAGATCTACGGCGAGGGCGGCAGCGGGAAGACGCTCTTCTGCCTCGAGGTGGCGACCCGGGTCGCGCGCGCCGGCGACTGGGTTTTCTACGTCGACACCGAGGGCGTGAGCGTCGATCGGCTCCGGGCGATCGCCGGCGAGTCGCTCGAGCGCCTCCTGAAGCGGTTCCTGCTCTCCACCCCGAAGAACCTCGAGGAGCAGGGGAAGGCCGTCGCGACCGCCTGCGCGCTCGCCCGGGACGGGAAGCGGCGGGTCGGGCTCCTCGTGGTCGACTCAGCGACGTTCTACTACCGGCTGTCCCTGTCGAGTTCCGACGAGGACACCGCCCGCGAGACGCTCGTCCTCGAGGTGGCGGACCTGGTCTCGACCGCGCTCCAGGCGCACGTCCCCGTGCTGCTCACGAACCAGGTCTGGCGCAGCGTCACGGAGGGGACGCTGGAGCCGCTCGGGGGCTCGTTCCTCAACCACGCGGCGAAGACGATCCTGCGCTTCGACCGCCTTCCCGGGCCCCAGCGGCGCGTGGTCCTGGTGAAGCATCGCTCGCTCGCCGAGGGGTCGGCGGTGTTCCGCATCACGGGGACCGGGCTCGAGGGGTCGACGTGAGCGGCGCCGGGCGTTGAAACCGACTTAAGCCGGGACCGCCCTTGCGGGCTCCATGGCCCCGGCGTCGGTCGAGGTGAGCGACGTCTCGAGCCCCATCGGGGTCTTCCGTCTCGTCTACCGGGGCTCGACGGTCCGGGTCGTCGATCTCCTCGAGAACGGCGTGCCCCAGACGGGGATCCCCGACGGCGCGGTGCGGCGCAAGCCTCCCTTCCCCGCCGGGAGCCCGCCGCGGCAGCTGCAGGAGTACTTCCAGGGACGACGCACCAGCTTCGAGCTGCTCGTCGACCCCGACACCGCCTCGGAGTTCGACCGGGCCGTCTGGAGCACGCTCCGCCAGGTCCCGGCCGGGCGCACGGTCACCTACGGGGAGCTCGCGAAGCGCTCGGGGTTCCCCGGCTCCGCGCGGGCGGTCGGGGGGGCGATGTCCCGCAACCCGATCCCGATCGTGATCCCGTGCCACCGCGTGGTCGGCCACGGCGGGGCGATCACCGGCTTCGGACTCGGCCTGTGGCGGAAGCGCTGGCTCCTCGATCACGAGGGGGCCTGGCCGCTGCGTTCGCGCTCGGCCGAGGGTCCCCGCCATCGGGGTCAGCGCACGCTCGATGGCCCGCTGGGCCCCCCGGCGGGGCGCCCGCGCGCCGAGCCCGCTTAGCCGTTCCCCGAGCCCCTGGTCGGCGCGCAGAACATACGACAAACTGTAGTAGGTTCTCCGCGGGCGAGTCAGCTACGGAGCTTGTAGTAGGTTAGCCGCGATAAGCTACTACACTGGACGTAGCTTGGAGGGGCTTACCCGGAGTAGTAGGCCGCGTCGTACGGCTCGGGCTTGAGGCCGCGCCGTTGGCGGATCTCGGCGACCACGGGAGCCTGGAGCTCGGTCGGCACCGGCTCGAAGCCGAGCGACTCGGTCGACCAGAGCACCTTGCCTGCGGTGGCGCTCCGGATGTCCGACGCGAAGCCGAACATCTCGGCGACCGGGACCTTCGCGACGACCGTCTGGAGGTCGCCGACGCTCGTCATGTCGAGGATCTCGCCCCGTCGGCGCTGGAGCTCGCGGGTCGCCCCGGCGAGCACCTCCTGCGGGATGTTGACCGTGACCTTCTGGAACGGCTCGAGCAGCAACCGGTCGGCGAGCACCATGGCCCCGTAGATCCCCGAGCGCGCCGCGGGGATCGTCTGCGCGGGCCCGCGGTGGATCGAGTCCTCGTGGAGCTTCGCGTCGACGAGCCGGACCTTGAGCCCGTAGACCCGCTCGTTGGCGAGCGGACCCCGGTTCATCGCCTCCTTGAAGGCGTCGACGATGAGGTCCATCGTCTCGTTGAGGTACTGGATCCCCTTCGTGACGTCGAAGAGGATGTTCGTCCCCTCGACGGCGACGATGCCGCGGCCCTCGTCGCGCGGGATGCCGAGCGCCTCCATCTTGGTCACGAGCGACTTCGTGTCCTTGAACGACTTGCCCTGCGGGATCTCGCCGTCCTTGATCGCCTGGGCCACCGCGGCGGGGAGCGCCTCCACCTCGAAGTAGAACTTGTTGTGCTTGTTCGGGGACTTGCCCTCGAACGGGCCCCCCGGGTGCTTCACGAGCTCGCGGTAGACGACGATCGGCTTCGATGCCTCGATCTCGACCTTGTAGTCGTTGACGATCCGGTACTGCGTGATCTCGAGGTGGAGCTCGCCCATCCCCGAGAGGAGGTGTTCGCCCGTCTCCTGGTTGATCTCGACCCGAAGGCTCGCGTCCTCCTTGGCGACCTTGCGCATCGTCTCGATGAGCTTCGGCAGGTCGGCCATCCGCTTCGGCTCGATCGCGACGGTGACGACCGGTTCCGAGACGTGGCGGATCTCCTCGAACGGGACCATGTTGGGGTCCGTCGAGGTCGTCGTCCCCGCGAACGCGTCGGTGAGCCCGATCACGGCGCCGATGTTGCCGGCGGTGACCTCCTCGACCATGAGTCGCTCGGGGCCCATGAACAGCGATACGTGCTGGATCCGGTTCTTGATCTTCGTGCCCACGATGTTGAGCTCCATGCCCTTCTGGAGCTTCCCGGAGAAGACGCGGCCGGTGGCGATCTCGCCCGCGTTCGGGTCCATCGTGATGTCGGTGACCATGAACGACGTGGGGCCGTTCGTGTCGGTGGCGATCATCGCCTGACCGACCGTCGAGCCGATGTCGCCCTTCCAGATGTTCGGGATGCGGTACTTCTGGGCGATGTGCGGGCTCGGCAGGTGGCGCACGACCATGTCGAAGATGACGTCGTTGATGCGCGCCTTCTGGGCGATCTCCTTCGTCCGACCCGTCGTCACGTATTCGATGATGTCCGGGAACTTGACGCCCGTGCGCTGCATGTAGGGCACGCTGATCGCCCAGTTGTCGTAGCCCGACCCGAACGCGACCGAGCCGTCGCGGGGATCGACGCTCCACTCGTCGACGAACTCCTCGGGCGCCATCTTGCGGATGAGCTCGTTGACCTCGGTGATGATCCCCGTGAAGCGCTTCTGGAGGGCGTCCGCCGTGAGCTGGAGCTCCTTGATCGCGCGGTCGACCTTGTTGATGAAGAGGACGGGTTTCACCTTCTCGCGCAGTGCCTGGCGCAGCACCGTCTCCGTCTGGGCCATGACGCCCTCGACCGCGCAGACCACGACGACCGCGCCGTCGACGGCCCGCATCGCGCGGGTCACGTCCCCGCCGAAGTCGACGTGGCCCGGCGTGTCGATGAGGTTGATGAGGTAGTTCTGGCCCTCGAACTCGTGGACGATCGAGACGTCGGCGTTGTTGATCGTGAGGAGACGGGCCTGCTCCTGCTCGTCGAAGTTGAGGAGGAGCTGCTTGCCCGCGAGCTCGTTCGAGATCATGCCCGCCGCGGCGAGGAGGTTGTCGGAGAGCGTCGTCTTGCCGTGGTGGATGTGGGCCACGATCCCGATGTTGCGGATCTTGTCCACGTTCCGCATCATCTCGGGGATGGCCTTCGCCAGCTCGGCCCGAATGTGGGTCATCGTCGCACCTCCCCGGTTCTAACGCGCCGACTGAGCGACGCGCTCGACCTCTTCCTTGCGCCCGACTGCGAACGAGGTGAGGTCCCCCTTCGCGGCCAGGCGGATCTCGTCGGCGAGACAGGTGTGGATCGGCTTCGTGGACTTGTGGGACGACTGGATCGCGCCCAGGGCGAGGTTGCGGATCGCGACGTTGAGGCGGCGCGCCGGGGACGCATCGACCGCGCGCGGAACGGAGATACCGCCGAACTGGAGGCGCGTGATCTCCTCGCGCGGGGCGGCGTTCTCGACCGCGTCCACCAGCATCTGCAGGGGGTTCTTGCCTTCCTTCTGAGCGAGCTCGTCGAACGCCTTGCGGACCGTCGCGAGCGCCTTCGACTTCTTGCCCGTGAACTTCCCGCCCTTCATGAGGTGGTTCGCGAGCCGTTCGACCAGGTGCATGCGGGACTTGAGGAACGGACGGCCGGCGAGCCGACCTTCGGTGTGCGGGGCGTAAACGGGGTGCAGGTACAGGTACGGGAGCAGTCCGGGGTCGTGCACCTCGACCCCCTCGAACGGGTACTTTCCGAACAGCGGGGGCACGGCGAACGGCGGCGGCGGGGGGGGCTGGGGCCGCGCGACGATCGGGCCCGTCTCCTCCTGCGAAGGCTCCGGCGGACGGAGCGACTCGGGGTTCGCGCTCATCGCGCCGGCTTCTCCTTGCGCCCGCGCACGAGCTCGTCGAGCGACACGTTGTTGACCTGGATCACCTTGTAGCGGACCCCGGGGATGTCCCCGTAGGACCGGCCCATCCGGCCGCCGATGCCCTCGACGAGCACCTCGTCGTGCTCATCGATGAAGTTGATCGCGCCGTCGCCGACCGCGAACGCCGTCACCTGACGCCCGTTCTTGATCAGCTGGACCTTGATGCACTTGCGGATCGCCGAGTTCGGCTGCTTCGCCTCGACCCCGACCTTCTCGATGACGATCCCGCGGGCCTGGGGGGCGCCCTCGAGCGGGTCCGACCGCTCCTTGAGGTGGAGCGTGCGCCGCTTGTAGTACCGGTCCGACCAGCGTCGCCGCTGGCGGAGGGCCTGCAGGCGACCCGCTGTGTTGAGACCGGAAGGGGGGGTCATCGGCGGAGGGGCCGAGCCACAGGGTAGGCCTATTTAAGGCATGCTCGCGGTTTCGCGCCGCCGAGGGGACCGGTGGGCCGATCCGAGACGCTCCGCGGTCCGGCGGCGCCCCCGCGCCTCGCGCGCCCGCGTCGGATCGCGCCGGCGACCCGGAACGCGTGGCGCCAGCTCTCGGACGAGATCGAAGGGTGCCGACGCTGCCGGCTCGGAAGCCTGCGCACCCGCGCGGTCGTCTACCGGGGGACGCTCGCCCCCTGGGTCGTGTTCGTCGGCGAAGCGCCGGGCGCCGCGGAGGACCGCGCGGGGATCCCGTTCGTCGGCCGATCAGGGCAACGGCTCGATGCGGCGATCGGACGGCTCGGCCTCGGAGCCTCCGAGTTCGGGGTCCTGAACGTGCTCAAGTGCCGCCCGCCTGAGAACCGCTTCGATCCGGCGGCCGCTCGCACCTGTCGACCGTACCTCGACCGACAGCTCGCCCTGCTGCGGCCGAGCCTGGTCGTCTCGCTCGGGGCCTCCGCCCTCCGCAGCCTCGACCCCGAGGCCCCGACGGTGCTGATCGCGGCGGGAACCCCTCGGCGCTGGGGCGATCGTACGCTCTTCCCGTTGATCCACCCGGCGGCCGCCCTCCGTTCGCGCCGGCTCGCCGAGCGCTGGGCGCTCGACCTCGAGCGACTCGGTCGGTGGATCGGCCGCGCCGCGCAAACCGCTTAACGGCCCCCGGGCTCTCATCGCCGTGCGCACGGTCGAGATGTTCCTGCTCGAGGGCTCGTACCAGGCCCTCGACGACGGCGTCGTGGTCGAGCTGTTCGGCCGCACGCGGCAGAACGAGCCGATCGTCGCCCGGTACTACGGGTTCCGGCCGTACTTCGTCCTCACCGAGCCGACCGCCGAGACCCGGGCCAAGCTCACGGCGGACCCTGAGATCGTGGAGATCGCCGACATCACGACCTGGGCCGACGGGCGGGACCGCCCGGCGATCCGGGTGACGCTCCACCGTCCATGGCTCGTCCCCACCTATCGGGACCAGTTCCGTCGCCGCGGCGAGGACTGGAGCGTCCTCGCGTGCGACATCCCGTTCGTGCACCGGTTTCTCTACGACAAGCACCTCGGGCTCACGCTCGCCTTCGAGGCCGAGGACGAGCCGGACGAGGTCCGGGCCCGGTACACGGTGCCGGGCGTCGTCCGGGTCGTCACGGGCCCGGGCCAGGACATCCGCCCGGCGGATCCGTTCCGGCCCGACCTGCGCGTCCTCTCGTTCGACATCGAGAACTCGATCCGCCACCGCACGATCTACACCATCTGCGGGGTCGTGGAAGGCGGCGGGGGTCCGCGACGGACGTTCCGCATCGGCGACCCGGACGAGCGGACGATCCTCGAACGGTTCGTGGCGGTGATCCTCGCCGAGGACCCCGACGTGATCACCGGCTACAACATCGGCGGCTACGACTTTCCGCTGCTCGTCGAGCGCGCGCAGGCGGTCAAGTTGCCGGCGCTCGGTTTCGGCCGGGAACGCTCCGCCCCGCGCGAGATGGGCGAGCGGCTCTGGAAGGTCAGCGGCCGGGTCGTGGCGGACGCGTGGTGGGCCGCACGGCGCGACCTGCACCCGAAGCAGGAGACCCTCCAGTACGTCGCCCGGACGCTCCTCAACGACACCAAGCTCGACGTCGACCGGCGGAACATGGACCAGGAGTGGGCCGCCGACCGCGAGCGGGTGATGGAGTACTGCGAGCACGACGCCGACCTCGCGCTCCGCATCCTCCAGCGGCTGCGGTCGATCGAGAAGGGCGCGGACCTCGCGACCGTCGCCCACCTCCCGCTCGAAGAGGGGATCAACGGTCGGACGTCCCTGTTCGTCGACGCGCTGCTGATCCCGGCCGCGGACCGGGAGGGCGTCGGGGTCCCCACCAGCCACTACGCCGGCCGGGAGGCCCCGATCGAGGGCGGCTACGTGCACAGCATCCGGCCGGGGATCTACCGGTGGGTCGTCGTCCTCGACTTCAAGTCGATGTACCCCTCGATCATCATCGCGAAGAACCTCTGCTTCACGACGCTCTCGCCCGACGGGACCACCGTCGCGCCCTCCGGCGCGAAGTTCCTCGCGCCCGACGTCCGGCGGGGGATCATCCCCCAGATCCTCGCGAACCTCATGGCCGATCGCGCCCGGTTCCGGGCCGAGGCGAAGAGCGCCACGGCCCCCGAGCTGAGGGAGTACTTCGACGGGCTCCAGAACGCGGTCAAGGTCCTGATGAACTCGTTCTACGGCGTCCTCGCCTCGAGCTTCTACCGGTTCACGAACAAGGAGATCGGCGCGGCGATCACGGCGTTCGCCCGGGAGGCGATCACCTCGATCATCCGCGACCTCGAGCACGACGGCCACGAGGTGGTCTACTCGGACACGGACTCGGTGTTCGTGCGCTCGCCGGTGCCGACCCTCGAGGGCGCCCGCGCCTTCGGCGAGCAGATCGCGAAGCGGTTCACCCAGGCCGGCGCCACGTTCGAGTTCCAGTCGGTCTACGAGGCGTTCTTCTCCCATGGGGCGAAGAAGCGCTACGTGGGCCGGACCGCCTGGCCCGAGGAGGGGCTCGTCGTCCGGGGCTACGAGACGCGGCGCACGGACGCGTTCGACTACCAGTCCGAGGCGCTGCTCGAGGTGTTCGAGCTCGTGCTGAAGGGCGACACGGACGCGGCGGTCCGCCGCTCGCGCGAGCTCGTCCAGGCCGTGCGGGCGAAGGAGGTCCCGGCGGAGCGGCTCGTGATCGCGCGCTCGGTCCGGGCCGAGAGCGAGTACAACGAGTCGACCCGGGACGCCCTGCCGTTCCTTCGGGTGTTCCGCCGGCTCCGCGAGGAGGGGTACGACGTGATCCCGGGCATGAAGGTCTCCTGGGTCGTCACCAACTCGAAGCGGTCGCCGCAGGAGATCGAGCCCTGGATCGAGGGCCGTCCGTTCTCGGCCGAGCCGGACTGGGAGTACTACGCCGACCGGGTCGCCCAGACCCTCGCCCGGGTGACGGAAGTGTTCGACTGGGACGCCGCGGCGCTCCTCCGGGGCAGCCACCAGCAGCGGCTGGGCGCGGACGAGGCCCCGAAGCCGCCGAACGGCGCGACGCCCGCCTCGCTCGACTCTCCGATCGGCGATCTCACGAAGCCGGCCAAGCGTCGCGGGACGACCCGGTCGCTGGCCGAGTTCCAGTAGCCCGCCCTACGCGGGGTCGCCGGCCCCGGTCGCGGCCGGCTCGGTGCCGCCACGGAGCGCCAGCACGCCGCCCCCGACCGCGACCGGGATCCCGAGGACCGCGAGGAGCGGGTGCCCGATCCCCAGCACCAGCGTCGAGAGGAGGAGCGTGAACACCGGGATCCCGGTCATCAGCATGGGCGGGACGATGAGGCCGACCCGGTCGATCGCGGAAAAGTAGCACAACGGCGCCAGGAAGAAACTGGTCACGCCGGTGAGCGCCAGCAGGGCGAGGGGAACGAGGCCGACGGCGGCGAGACCGGCCCACCCTCCGGGGAAGAGCGGGGCGGCGACCACGAGCACGAGGGCCGCGGCGAGCATCGACTGCCCGACGACGGCGCCGGGCGGGGACCGCGTGTTCTCCCGCGCGGTCAGGAGGAAGTAGAAGGCGACGGCGATCGGGACCGCCGGCACGACGAGCCATCCCCAGGCCGAGACCGCCGAGAGGGTCTCGCCCGCGACGATCGTCATCGTCCCCCCCGCGAGGCTCAGGAGGAGACCGGCGGCGAACAGCGAGGTGTGGACGTGCTCACGCCCGATGCCGAGCAGGTAGGCGACGACGATCGGCGTGAGCACGACGTCCCCGATGAGCGAGAGGAGCGACGCGTCGACGGGGCCGGCGAGGTATGTCGCCGCGAGCACCGAGACCTGCATCGCGACCAGGAGGGCGGTGCGCCCGTAGGCGGCCGGCTGCTTCCAGAGCCTCAGGAACGCGGGGCCCTGCCCGCGCGCGAACGCCCAGCCGGCGTAGGCGACCCCGCCGAAGACGAACGGATAGGCGAGCACCGCCGACGGCCGCGCCCCCGGCGTCGCCCACAGGACGAACAGGTAGTACGTTGCCCAGAGGAACGCGGCCGTGAGCGAGAGGACGATCGCCGTCGTCCGCAAGCCCCCGCCCGTCGCCACGGTGCCGGGACGGACGCCGCTCCTTAACGGTTCGGCGCGGGCGCGGACCCGCTACGCGTAGCCTGCGTAGGCGAGCGACCGGCCGGGCAGCGAGACCCCGCGGCCGGGCGCCACCCGGCCGATCCGCTGCGCATCGCGGGCCCCCGCTCGGGCGAGCCGACGCAGCACCTCCCCCGCTCCCCGCGCGGAGACCACCACCGCGAAGCCGATCCCCATGTTGAACGTCCCGAACATCTCGTGGTCGGAGAGCGGTCCCAGCGCCTGGACCCAGCCGAACAGTCCCGGGGGCTCCGGCCACGCGTCGAGCCGGAACTCCACGTCCGACTGGAGCCGGACGAAGTTCCGCACTCCCCCGCCCGACAGGTGGACGAGTCCGTGGACCTCGGGCCGGTCCGCGATCGCGTCCGCCGCATCCGAGTAGATCCGGGTCGGGCGGAGCAGCTCCAAGCCGACGGGTCCCCGGCCCCCGGGCCGGGGCTGGTCGAGGTCGACGCTCTCCTCGCGAAGGAGGCGTCGGACCAGCGTGTAGCCGTTCGCATGGAAGCCGGTCGACGGGATCCCGAGGATGACGTCCCCGGGTCGGATGCGCTCGCCGGTCACGGGCCGCCGTCCGCGCGGAAAGAAGCCCAGGGCCGTCCCGCCGAGATCGAACCCGGAGACCAGGTCGGGCACGACGGCCGTCTCGCCGCCCACGAGCGCGCAACCGGCCCGCCGCAGTCCGCGGTCCAGACCGCGACCGATCCCGGCGAAGACGCCGTCGTCGGGTCGAGCACAGAGGATCGTGTCGACGAGCGCCGCGGGACGGGCGCCGACGGCCGCGAGGTCGTTCACGTTGACGCCCACGATGTCCTCGCCGACCTCCTCCCAGCGCCGGAGCTCCTCGGCGAGGAGGACCTTGGTACCGACCGTGTCGGTGGTGAGCGCGACCGTTTCCCGTCCGAGGCGCACGAGGCCCGCGAAGTGTCCGGCGAGGTCGACCGGGCGCCCGTGGTCGGGGGGCGGACGGTACCGGACCCCCCCGAGCAGCGCGGCGAGCGCCTGCGCCCGGATCCCCACGTCGACCCCGCTCGCCGCGTAGGTGAGCGGGACGCGCTTCGGCATCCGGTTCCTCGCCGGACCAACGGCGGCGGCAGAAAAGAGCTTGGCCTCCGGAGGGCACGCCTCTTTACGGCGGGCGACGTCCCGCGGCTCGATGCCCCGCCGGAGCGCCCCCCGCGGCCCGCGCGAGGAGAGCCCCGTCGTGGAGGCGCCGGCCTCGATCCTCTCCGGCCGCGCGTTCGTCCGCGGCAAGCTCCAGCCGGTCGCGATCGCCATCGGTGACGACGGACGGATCCTCTCGGTTGGTCGGATCCGGCGGGGGGCGCCGGTCCACGACGTGGGGGACGCCGTGATCCTCCCCGCGGCCACCGACCTGCACGTCCACTTCCGGGACCCGGGGCCCGACTCCCGCGTCGAGAACATCGCCACCGGCACCGTGCAGGCGGCCCTCGGAGGCGTCGCGCTCGTTGGCGAGATGCCGAATACGGAACCCCCGGTCACGGATCTCGACCGGCTCGAGGAGAAGGAGGCGCGGGTCGTCGGCCGGGCCGCGGTCGACGTCCTCCTCTACGCGAGCCCGTCCCGGCCGGGGGACCTCGCCGCGCTCGCGCGCCGGGCGGGGGGCTTCAAGCTGTACCTCGCGCCCACCACCGGGATCCCGGACGCCCCGCCGCTCGATGAGGTCGGCCCGCTGCTCGCACGGCTCGCGCGTTTGGGCCTTCCGGTCGCGGTGCACGCGGAGGACCCCCGGCAGTTCCACGTGCCGGACGCCGTCCGGCACCTCGCCGACTGGGACCGGGTCCGTCCGCCCGCCGCGGAGGCCGCGGCGCTGGACCCGTTGCTGAGCGCGCCGACCGCCCTGCGGCTCCACGTCGCCCACGTGACGGAGGCCGCCAGCGTCGACCGGCTGCGCGCGCGCGGGCTCTCGTTCGAGGCGACGCCCCAGCACCTCCTGCTCTCGGAGCGGTCCTCGGGCGGGAGCCGGCTCAAGGTGAACCCGCCCCTCCGGTCCGAGGCGGATCGCGCCGAGCTCTGGGCGCGGTTCGTCCGCGGGGAGATCCCCTGCCTCGCGAGCGACCACGCCCCGCACGGCGCCTCGGAGAAGGAGCGCGACCTCGCCCAGGCCCCGAGCGGGATGCCGGGCGTGGAGACGATGCTGCCGCTCCTCTTGGCGCGGGTCCGTCGGGGCGACCTCGCCCTCTCGACCCTCCTCGCCGCCGCGTGCGATCGCCCCGCGCGCTGGCTCGGCCAGCCGATCGGACGGATCGCCCCCGGTCACCGGGCCCACCTGATGGTCGTGGATTTCCGGGCCCGGGGGCCGATCACGGCCCGGCAGCTCCACGCACCGTGCGGGTGGACCGCCTTCGAAGGCTGGGAAGGGATCTTCCCGAGGGAACACTACCGCGACGGCCGACCGATCGTGCTCGACGGGGAGTACGTCGGACGGCCCGACGGACGCGTCGTGCGACCCGAGTACGCCCGGGGCCCGGAGCCGTAGCCTACGCCTTCGGCGGGCCCGGCGGCTCGGGGGGCGTGGATCCCGGGGGTGAGGGCGCGCCCCCGGTGAGGAACTTGGGCCGGAGGACTCCCAGCGCGACCAGTCCCAGGTAGAGCACGACGAGGACCAGGACGACGATCAGCGCGTCGTCGAGCAGCCCGAGCTCGGCCGCGACGATCCCCCAGTGGGAGCGCAGTTCGACGCCGGCGTAGATGAGGCCGATCGCGAACGGGAGCGACCCCAGGAAGGTGAACACGCCAAAGCGCGCCGGCTCCATCCGCGCGGTCCCCGCCGGATAGCTCACGTACGCGCGCACCACCGGGACGAGCCGGGCGAGCCCGACCGTGATCTCGCCGCGGCGGGCGAAGAACCGGTCCATCCGCTCGAGGTGGTCGTGGTCGAGCCTCAATCGACCGATGCCGAGGTCGGCGATGCGATGCCGGCCCCAGCGCCCGATCGCGTAGGCGATGTACGCGCCGACCATCCCGCCGGCGACCGCGACCGCCACGGCCGGCACGAATCCGAAGACGCCCTCCGCGACCAGGAATCCGGAGAACGGCAGGATCACCTCGCTCGGGAGCGGCGGGACGCCGATGCTCTCGATCACCATGAGGGCGAACAGCCCCGGGAGCCCGATGTCCGCGAGGACGGTGGTCGTGAGGTTGACCAGGGACTGGATGAGGGAGAACGTCATCCCGGCCGAGATCCCTCTGTCGACCGGTCGGCCGCTACGAGCCCGCCGACGACGGGAAGACCAGCCGGAACGGCACCTCGAGCCGGGCGTTGGTCCGCGCCGGGATCCCTTCGAACTCGAGGGGCGTCGAGCAACCGCCGCACGAGACGGCCGGGCGCTGGCGGCCGAGCGCGATCGACAGCGCGATGCCGACCTCGATCTCGGTCGGGCGTTCCCGCGCTCCCGCCACGGCCCGGTGGAGCTCGTCGAGGAGCTGGGCCTCGTGGGCGGAGACCGGAGCGGTCATCGATCGAGAAAGGCCGCCGGGCCCTCATAAGGAGCGCTCTCCGCTCCGGCCGCCGCGAGGCGCCTATTCCTCGTCGTCGGGGCTCGGGGTCTGCGACTCGGAGCCCTTCTTCGGGGCTCGCTTCAGGATCTCGCCGCTGATCTTGTCGAGCTCCGCCATGAGGGAGTCGATGTCCGGCTCCGCCTCGGCGCCGGCGGCCCCCGCCGCGGCTCCCGCCGTGGCCGCCCCCGCCGCGGCCCCGACGGCGGGCGTCGGAGCGACCACGGGCGGGGCCGAGCTCACGTCTTCGGGCGTCTCGAGGTACGCCGGGGAGGTCCCGGGTCCCGCGGGCGGGCTGGGCCCGCCGGCGGCCGCGGCTCCCCCCGCCGCTCCACCGGCCCCCGTCCCGCCCCACGCGGTGAGCGGGGGCTGGGCGGGCGGCTTCTTGCGGCGGCCGCGCATCACGAGGAGGAGCCCGATGATCGCCGCGACGACGATGACCACGACGAGCGCCACGATCCACCAGGGGAACGGGGTCGTCGAGGACGGGCACTGGCCGTACGTACAGTTCGACTGCGCCGGCACGGCTCCGGTGTTGGGGGACAGTGCGGCCGCGATCAGGACCGCGAGCATGGCGGCCCCCAGCGCGGCGGGTACGATGCGATGGAACCGTGAGGGGGGGCTCATGGAGCGAACGACCGCCTCTCTTGCCTCGTCCGATGACGGCCGGCCGCTATAAACCTGACGTGGAGGGCGAGGAGGTTATACGGCAGGTCGTCGCACGTCGATTCGGGGCGCGCCCCCCGGCCACCGTACGATTTAGGCCTCCGGGGTGGTCGCGGGTCCGGTGACGTTCCCGTACGCCGAGGCGTTCCTCGTGCTGCTCGCCGGGTACATGGTCTACTCGGTCTGGGCGCATCTCGACGCCCGCTACCCGATCGGCGGCGCCCTGGGACTGCTGGTGGTCACCGCGGTCGTCGACGCGACCGGGGACGTGGGGGCCGCGAACACGCTCGCGGAGTACGTCTTCTTCCTGCTGGCCGCGGGCGTCGTGCTGCTGCTCGTCGACCACGTGCTCGGCGCCCGAGCGCCGACCGCAGGCTCAGGGACCGGAGCGTCGCAGCCCGAGGCGCCCGAGCCGCCGGAGCCGGGGCAGGGGCGTGCCGAGCATCCGCTCGACGGCGTCCATGAGCATGGCGTCCCCGACGTCGACGCTGCGGGTGATCAGCACCAGCAGGACGAACAGGGCCGCGATCCCGAGACCGAGGGGCGGCAGGCTCCAGAGCGGGAGCGGGACACGGTACAGCCCAAGGAGGAGCCCGACGGGGACCGCGGTGGCGACGAGCGGGATGACGAAGTGGCCCCGGAACGGATGGATCCCGTCGAGCGTCCCTAGCTCCACGATCGAGAGGAGCGAGTAGGCGGCGTTCGCGCTCGCCCACGCGATCGCGGCGCCTACGTACCCGTACGTGGGGACGAGCGCGAACGCGACCCCGAGGTCGATGAATCCCGCGATGATCGCGTTGTACGCGAGCAGCCGGGTCCGTCCGTTGGCGACCTGGACCGAGGGGCCGGGCCCGAGGAGCGTGGTCGCGAACGCTCCCAGCACGAGGATGTCGAGCGGGAGCGTGACCGCGCCGTACGGCGGCTTGTAGACGAACAGCAGCGACTCGGAGGGCAGGAAGAAGAAGAGCAGGAAGAGGGGCAGGGAGAAGACGATCATCCACTTGGTGACCGTCGTGAACGTCAGCTCGACCGAGGCGTTGTCCGCGCGTCGCAGGAAGCGGGTCGCGACCGGGAGGAAGATGTACGACGCGGCGGTCACCCCGACCTGCAGCAGGCGCGCGAGGGTGAGCGAGGCCGAGTAGCTCGCCAGCTCGCCCGAGTGGTAGATCCCCAGCACCAGCGTGTCGCCGGAGCCCGTGAGCGTGTTCATGATCCCGACCACGAGCAGCGGGGACGCGAACGTGAGCAGTCGGCGAAGCGCCGCCGGGTTCCGGGGTCCGGGCGGCAGTCGTCGCGGGAGCTTGCGGACGGCGTAGAGCGCGAGCGCGCCGAGCGCGACCACGTTCGAGGCCGCGTACGCGACCAGGACCTCGAAGTACGAGAGGCCGGAGGGGGTGTCGACGAACAGGGCGATGAGGAAGACGAGGAAGAGCGCCGGGAACACGATCTGCACGAACAGGGCGTTCGGGAGCACGTCCTCGTAGCCCTGGAAGATCGACGCGATGAGGGTCGAGATCACGGAGGTGGCGATCGTGATCGAGAACAGCTGCATTGCGAGCGTGATCTGCTGCGGGGTGGGGCTCGAGGTGCCCAGCGCGTGACCGATCGCCCCGGCCAGGAGGAACAGCGTGACGCTCCCCGCGAGCCCCGCCGCGCTCCCGATCAGCATCGTGCCGCGGACCATCGCGCGTCGGTCGGCGTCCTGGCTCGTGTACGGCAGGCTGCGGGCGATCGCGTTCGGCAGCCCGAGCGAGCCGATCGCCGCGATCACGCCCGTCAGGGTCAGGGCGAGCGCGTACGCGCTGTACTCCCCGGTGGAGAGGTTGCGCACGACGATCACGCGCGAAGCGAAGCTGAGGCCGACGTAGACGAGGGCGGCGACGAGCAGGAACAGCGTCCCCCGCGTGACGCTCGACAGTCCCTCCCGGACCTCGTCTCGGGAAGTGCTCACGGCGGTCGCCCGGGCTCACGCTGCCGCGGGACGGTAAATACGTAGCGTTTCGACGGAACCGATTGTTTTTAGGTGGGTCGACCTCCCGAGGCCGTGACCGTTCCCGGCCCGAACGGGGCCGCGTGGGCCGTCGAGCTCCTGGTCGCCGCCGTCGCGGTCGCGACCCTGGGCGAGACGCTCCGGGGCTCGGCGGCGCGGTGGGTCCCCTCGTGGCGAACCCTCGAGCCGGTCGAGCGGGGGCTGACCGATCTCTACCTCGGGGGCGCGGCCGTCTACCTAGCGGCGGTGTTGCCGTGGGGCCTGTTCGGGCTCCCGGCACTGGTCGTGCTCGTCGGCCTCGGGCTCGCCGTCGTCGCGTTCCGGCTCGTGCGCGACGGGCGCGCGGCCCTCACCCGTCGGCTCCGCGCGGCGGAGGCGCTGCTGCGCCGGTGGCCGGTCGCGATCGCGTTGCTCTCCGCGCTGGCGCTCTACATCCTCGAGGTCGCGGTCGCGCTGCCGGTCGGGACGGGGAACACGTACGATTCGAGCCTCCTCACGACGTACACCGCGCTCCTGCTCCGGAACGGGACGACCCCCACCTCCTTCGCCCCGTTCGCCTCCGTGGGGGTGCTCTACCCCCAGGGGACGACCGCGTGGCTCGGGAGCGCCCAGGCGGCGTTCGGCCTCCCCGCCGCCCGGACCAGCCTCCTCGTCACGCCGCTGTTCCTCGCGCTGGCCCCGCTCGGGGGCTTCGTCCTCGGTCGGCGCTGGTTCCGGACGGACCGGGCCGCCGCAGCCGTGGCGATCGGCTTCGCGTGGATCGGGCCCGGATCCCGGGCGATGGTGGGCGGCAGCAACGATTTCGTCCTCGCCTTCCCGCTCGTCCTGCTGCTCTTCGCGCAGTCGGCCCGCTGGGTCCGCGCGCCTCCGCCGGGCTGGGGCGATCTGGCGGCCTTCGGGCTCCTGCTCGGCTACTCGGCAGCGCTCAATCCCGTGGGGGCCGAGTGGGTCGCGCTGGCGCTCCTCTGCGCGGGGGGGCTCGCCCGACCCGCGTTCGGCGGCGCCCCGCGCGCCTGGCTCGGGCGCTGGGCGGTCACCCTTGCGCTCGCCCTGGTGGCGATCGTTCCGACCCTCGTGGTCCTCGCGCGCGGGCTCGGGAGCCCCGGGTTCGTCCCGGGGTCGGCCGCGCCGCCGAACGGCGGAGCGCCGGGGATCTCCGGCGCGCAGTTCGTCGGGAGCATCGATCCGTACCTGTTCCGTCCGAGCGACGTCGCGCTCGCCCCCATCCCGCTGCTGCGGCTCGAGCTCGCGGTCCTCCTCACCGTCGGGCTGGCCCTCCTCCTCGTGGTCGGACGGCAGAGCCCGCTCGGCCGCTACCTCGAGACGGCGCGGGTCCTGCTGGCGGGGGGGATCGCCTCGATCGTCCTCCTCCTCGGCCTCCTCTGGGCGTCGTCGGCCGGCTTTGGACCCGGGGCGGATTTCGCGCGCCTCTCGAGCGGCGCCGAGCTCTCCACGTGGCTGTTCGCGCTCTATGGCCTCATCGCGGTCCTGCCCCTCGCGCTCGCGCTCGAGGCCGGGTCGGCGCCCGCCGCGCCGGCCCCGGAGGCCGCACGGTCCCCGCCGGTGGGGCGTTCCTCGCGCTGGGCGCTCGACGGACGCCCCGGCCCCCGGGTCTCGCGTTCCGCGGTCGCCGCGGTCGTCGCGCTCGCCATCGTGGTCCCGGCGGTGACGCTCACCGCGACCCAGCTGCCCCCGGTGCTCGGCGACCTCTACGGAGACTTCGGGAATGTCACCGCGGCCGACTTCGCCCTGCTCGCCTACGCGGGGGCCCACCTGCCGAGCGGGGCCCGCGTCCTCGTCGCGCCCGGGAGCGCCGCCGAATTCCTTCCCGGGTACGCCCGCGATATCGTGCTGCTGTACCCGATGGTCCCGGGCTGGCCGTGGATCAACACGTCCTACCGGACGATCGTGCGCGAGCTCACCAACGGCACGCTCGACGCCGCCGGGGAGGCGGCGATGGCGGCGCTCGACGTGGGCTACGTCGCGGTCACCGGGAACAACACGGTGCTCTGGCCGGCGTTCTCGCCGGCTCCGCTGCTCGCCGACCCGGCGGGGTACGCCGTGCAGTTCGCGGAAGGGGACGCCTATCTGTTCGAGCGCACGGGCGCCTGAGGAGAGCCCCTAGACGAACTCGTCGAGGAGCGACGTCTTCCCGCGCGTGCCCGCCGGTTGGTGGACGAGCGGTCCGGGCTGCAGGACCTCCTCGAGGTCCTCGTACGTCGGGCGCTCGGTCCGGTAGAACAGCCCGATCGGGATCTTGTCGCCCCACTCGAGCGCGCGCTCCCACGCGGTCACGAGGTTGGAGGGGTCGTGGCCGGCGCTCTCAAGCTTGTAGACGCGCTGGCGGAAGAAGTCGAACGTGTTGAGCTTGTTGTAGGTCACGCACGGGCTGAACACGTCGACGAGCGCGAACCCCTTGTGCTGGATGCCGCCCGCGACCAGGTCCGTGAGCTGCTTCACGTCGCCGGAGAAGCCGCGGGCCACGTAGGTGGCCCCCGAGGCGAGGGCGAGCGCGATGGGATCGATCGGGTTCTCGATGACCCCGTGGGGCGTCGACTTGGTCTTCTGCCCCATCGTGGAGGTCGGGCTCGCCTGGCCGGTCGTGAGCCCGTAGATCTGGTTGTCCATCGTCACGTACGTGAGGTCGACGTTCCGGCGCATCGCGTGGACGAAGTGGCCCACGCCGATCCCGAAGCCGTCGCCGTCGCCGCCCGTGCCGATCACGGTGAGCGCGTGGTTCGCCCACCGGATGCCCTCGGCGACCGGCAGGGAGCGGCCGTGGATCCCGTGGAAGCCGTAGGACGAGAGGAAGTGGGGGAGGTTCGACGAGCAGCCGATCCCCGAGACGATCACGACCTCATGGCTCGGGATCTTGAGGCGCTTCAGCGCGCCCTCGACCGCCGCGACGACCCCGAAGTCGCCGCAGCCGGGGCACCAGGTCGGCTTCGTGTCCGACTTGCCGACGACGGGCAGCGGGGTCCCGAGGCCCGTCGGAGGGCGCGCCGCGCTACTGTCCGCCATCGCTCAGCACCTCCATCGCGCGCACCACTACCTCGTGGGGATAGAACGGTTCCCCGTCGTACTTGAGCAGCCGGCTCGTGAGGTGGATGCCGGTCTCCGCCCGCAGGAGCCGCCCGAACTGGCCGGAGAAGTTCTCCTCGACCAGCAGCGTCCGCCGCGTCTGGCCGAACGCCGCCAGGACGCGGCCCGGGTCGAGCGGGTAGACCGTCGGGAACGCGAGGAGGTTCGTCTTCTTGCCCCGCGCGCTGAGCATCGGCATCGCATCGCGCACGGCCCCGATCGTGGAGCCCCAGGCGACGAACGTGAGGTCGGCGTCCGCCGGTCCCTCGAACGCCGGCGGCGCGCTCTGGGCCGTGAGCCCCGCGAGCTTGTGCATCCGCTTTTCCATCATCCGCTGGCGCTCCGCGACCCAGACGGGGATGCCCGACTTCACGTCCGAGACGAGGTGGCCCTTCTCGTCATGCTCGTCCGAGCCGGCGACGAAGTTGAGCCCCGGCTGCCCGGGGATCGCCCGCGGGGAGACGCCGGAGTCCGTGTACTGGTAGCGCTTGTAGTCGTGGCCGTTCGGCGTGACGGTGAACAGGCTCGGGAGGTCGACGTCGAGGTCGATCTCGGAGCGATCGACCGTCATGTGGCTCTCCGACAGGTGGAGATCGCTCGCGACGAGCACCGGCGTCTGCCAGTCCTCCGCGAGCTGGAAGGCGCGGAGCATCGCCCGGTACGCCTCGGCCGCGTTCGAGGGGGCGAGGATCGCGCGGGGGAACTCGCTCTGGCCGGCCCCGAGCATCATGTTGAGATCGCCCTGCTCGGTCTTCGTCGGCAGCCCGGTCGAGGGCCCGGAGCGCTGCGACTCGACCACGACGAGCGGGGTCTCGGTCATGCCGGCCATCCCGAGCGCCTCGACCATCAGCGCGAACCCGCCGCCGCTGGTCGCGGTCATCGCCCGGACGCCGCCGAACGAGGCTCCGATCGCCATGTTGATCGCCCCGAGCTCGTCCTCGGCCTGCTTCACGACGATGCCGAGGTCGGTCGCATGGGCGGCCATCCAGTGCATGATCGACGACGCCGGGGTCATCGGGTACTGGGCGAGGAACTTGCAGCCGGCCGCGGCGGCGCCGAGCGCGATCGCCTGGTTGCCGGTCATGAGGAGCTTCGGCTCCCCGGCCTTCGACGGGGCGTTCGGGTGGACGCTCGCGTGCTGCTGGGCGAACTCGTAGCCGGCCGCGCTCGCGCCGAGGTTCCACGTGACGATGTCGCCGGCCTTCCGACCGAAGGAGTCGGTGAGCACGGCATGCAGGGTGTCGAGCGGGATGCCGCCGAGGAAGGCCGCGGCGCCCATGCCGGCCGCGTTCTGGAGGATCGACTGGCTCGTGTACTTGCGGGCGATCTCGAGCGTCGGGACCGGGAGGGCGGTGATGCCGGAGGGGAGGTCCCCGACCGCGAACTTCTCGGGGTCGTGGATGACGGTGCCGCCGGGACGCAGCGTGGGGACGTGCACCTCGACGGTCTGCTTGTCGAGCGCGTAGAGAATGTCGGCGCCGTCGCCTTGGGAGTACGCGCGACCCGGGCCGGTGCGTGCCTGGTACCAGACGTGCCCTCCGCGGATCACCGACTGGTAGGCGTTGAGGCCGAAGACGTGGAGGCCCATCCGGGAGTAGCAGCGGGCGATCGCCTCTCCGATCGAGGCGATCCCGTCTCCCGCCTGGCCACCGGCCCGCACCGAGAGCTCGTTCATGGACCGGTTCTATCGAACGAATCTATAAGCCGTTTAGGGCGCGGCCGCGCGGGGCACAACAATCCTAAGGGCGGGCGGCCCCTGCGCGCCGCGATGGCGCAGGCCGTGACCGTCCTCCTCTTCGGCCCGGCCCGGGACGTCGCCGGCCGCGGGTCGATCGCCTGGGCGGTCCCCGAGGACGGGATCGCGGCCCGCGCGCTCGTCCGGTCGCTCGGGGAGCGCTACCCCCGGTTGCGCCGGACGCTCGAGACGAGCCGGTTCCTCCGGAACGGACGGTACCTCGCGAGCCTCGCGGTCCGGCTCGACCCCGGGGACGAGTTCGCGGTCCATCCCCCGTACGGAGGAGGCTAGCCGTGTCGGTCCGGCTCACGGATCGGGCGCTCTCGGTGGCGTCCGCCTACCGGGCGCTCGAAGGCCCCGGTGTGGGAGGGGTCGTCGTCTTCTGCGGCCGCGTGCGCCCGGATCCCGGGCCCCGGGGCCGGGTGGTCGCGCTCGTCTATGACGTCCACGCCGCCCCCGCGCTCGCGCGGCTGCGGGTCCTCGAGGCGACCGCGGTGCGTCGGTTCCACGCGCGCCGGATCGTCCTCTGGCACCGGTTCGGTCGGCTTCGCGTGGGCGAGGTGTCGGTCGTCGCCGGGGCGGGCTGCGCCCACCGGGCGGAGGCGTTCGCCGCGGCGCGCTACCTCATCGAGGAGCTGAAGCGTTCGGTGCCGATCTGGAAGACGGAGCGAGCACGATCCGCGCGTCCACGGCGATCACGCCCTGCCCCGCGGGCCGGACGAGCAGCGGGTTGAGGTCGAGCTCCGCGATCTCGGGGACCTCCATCGCCAGCTGCGAGACCCGCTCGATCGCCTCCTCGAGCGCGGGGAGGTCGCTGGCCGCCTCGCCGCGGAACCCCTGGAGCAGCGGGAACATCTTGATCGAGCGGACCATCCGCTCGGCGGAGAGCGGACGGATCGGCGCGAGGCGGAACGTGACGTCGCGCAGCACCTCGACGTAGATGCCGCCCATCCCGAAGACGACGATCGGCCCGAAGTCGAGATCCCGCTGCACCCCGACCAGGACCTCCTTGGCGCCGACGACCTGCTGCTCGACCTCGTATCCCTCGACGCGCGCCTGGGGGGCCCGGGCCTTCACCGTCCGGTCCATCCGCGCGAACGCCTCGCGGACCTGGCCCGCGTCCGTCAAGCCCACGGCGACCCCCCCCACCTCGGTCTTGTGGGAGATGTCGGGGGACGCCACTTTGAGGACCACGGGATAGCCGATCGTGTCGGCCGCCCGCGCCGCTTCGTCGGCCATCGTGACGCGCGCGACCTGGGGGAAGCGGAGCCCGTAGGCCGCGAGCAGGGAGCGGGAGGCGTACTCGGGCAGGATGGTCGCCCCGGCACGGTGGGCGGCGTCGAGGGCCGCCTGGGCGGCCGCGCGATCGACCGGGAACGAGCGGACCTCGGTCCGGGGCCGGGTCCGCCAGGCGTGGTAGCGGGCGAGGCTGCCCAGCCCTTCGACCGCCTCTTCCGGGAACGTGAACGTCGGCACGCCGCGGTCCTCGAGGAAGGAGACCTCGCGCGAAAGGTCGGTGAGGCCGAACAGGCAGGCGACGATCGCCTTCGGCGTGGTCGCCTTCGCGTCGAGGATCGCCTGGGCGACCGTGCTACCGGTCATCGTGCCGGTCGGGGTCGCGATCACGAGCGCTCCGTCGATCTCGGGCGTGGCGAGCAGCGCGGCGAGCGTCCCGCGATACTGCTCGGCTCCGATGTCGGCGGTCATGTCGAGCGGGTTGGAGACCGCGGCGATCGCCGGGAGGTGGCGGGCGATGTCCGCCCGCACCGTGGGCGACGGCACCGGCAACTCGAGGCCGCCCCGGATCGCGGCGTCCGCCGCGACGATCCCCGGGCCCCCGGAGTTCGTGAGGATCGCGAGCCGGGGGCCGCCGAGCGTCAGGCCCGACGCGAAGATCTTCGCCGTGCGGAACAGGTCGCCGAGCGTGTCGGCCCGCAGCACGCCCGACTGCTCGAACAGCGCGTCGTAGAGCTGGTCCCGGCCGGACTGCGCGAGCGAGCCGGTGTGGCTCCTCGCGGCCCGCTCCCCCGCCGCCGTCCGTCCGCTCTTGATGACGAGCACCGGGGTCTGCTCGGTGACCTCGCGCGCCGCCTCGAGGAAACGCCGGCCGTTCGCCAGGCTCTCGACGTAGAGGAGGATCACCTTCGTCGCCGGGTCCGAGCCCAGGGCGTGGAGGAGATCGTTCTCGTCGACCCCGGCGCGGTTGCCCACGGAGACGAACCGCGAGAAGCCGATCCGCTCGGCGATCCCGTACTGGAGGATCCCCGCGCACAGCGCGCCGCTCTGCGAGACGAAGGCGATGTTCCCCCGCGGCGGCAGGCTCTCGCTGAACGTCGCGTTGAGGCTCACGTCCTCGGCGGTGTTGAGGACGCCGAAGCAGTTGGGGCCGACGAGCGACATCCGGTAGCGCTGCGCGCGCGCGACGACCTCGCGCTCGAGCGCCGCGCCGGCGTCGCCGACCTCCCGAAAGCCGGCGGAGATCACGACGACCCCGCGGGTCCCGGCCGCCCCGAGCTGCTCGACGACGTCCGCCACCGCCGCCGCGGGAACGATGACGACCGCGAGCTCGGGGGCCTCGGGCAGGTCCCGGACGGAGGCGTAGCAGCGGACCCCCGAGACGCTCTTCGAGGACGGGTTCACCGGGTAGGCGACGCCCTTGAACCCAGCCTGCAGGATGTTGCGGAAGACGCTCGTCCCGACCTTGCCGGGCTTGTTCGAGGCGCCGATGACGGCGACCGAGGCCGGCCGGAACAGCTCGTCGAGCTCGGGCGACGCTCCGACGCTCATGGGACGCCCGAGAACCTCGGCGCCGGACCGCCCCCGCTTATATAGCGACCTCCCCGTGCTACGGCGCGATGACGGCCGAAGGTTCTCCGATGTCGAGCCGTCCGACGTCGACGCCGCCCCAGAGCCAGGGGCGCCCGGGGCCGCGGGGTCTGCTGCAGCGCATGGACAAGGGGCGCATCCGGCACGTGGTCGCGGTCGGGAGCGGCAAGGGCGGGGTGGGGAAATCTTCGGTGACCGCCCTCCTCGCGGCCGAACTGACCCGCCGCGGGCTCGCGGTCGGCGTCCTCGACGCGGACATCACGGGCCCGTCGATCCCGAAGCTCCTGGGCCTCAAGGGTCCGCTCACCGATCGCGGCGAGGGCATCGAGCCGGCCCGCACGTCCTCGGGGATCGCGGTCGTCTCCTCCCAGTTCATGGTCGAAGACGAGCAGACGCCCGTCATCTGGCGCGGTCCGCTGGTGACCCGCCTCATCACGCAGTTCTTCGGCGGCGTCAACTGGGGACCGCTCGACTACCTGCTCCTCGACATGCCGCCCGGCACGAGCGATGTGCCGCTCACGGTCTTCCAGACGATCCCGATCGATGGGATGGTCTTCGTGCTCACGCCCCAGGACCTCGCCGCGCTGATCGTCAAGAAGGCGATGAACATGGCGCGCGACCTCCACGTGCCGCTCCTCGGCGTCGTCGAGAACGAGGCGTTCGTCGTCTGTCCGCACTGCGGGCAGCAGATCCGGCTCTTCGGCGCAAGCCGGGTCGACGCGGTCGCGCAGGAGTACGGGATCCCGATCCTCGCGCGGATCCCCGTCGAGCCCGCGATCTCCGAGCTCTCCGACGCGGGCCGCCTCGAGGACGTCGTGTCGCCGTCGGTCGGCACGCTCGCCGACGCCTTTGTGCGGGCGATCGAGGACGCTACGAAGGGGACCCCGTCGGTCCTGTAGCCGCCCGCAGCGTGCGGAACGGGATCGTCTCGACCGGCACGCCGCGCCGGTGGAGGGCCTCCGAGAGCCCCGCCAGATGCGCGTCCCCGACGACGGCGGCGATCCGCCCGTATCCGCGGCGGCGCAGTTCGGCGAGCCGGTCTGCCATGTGCTCGTTCCGGTCGTCGACGAGCACGCGCGCGAGCGTGGGGCTCGCGCGGCGCAGCTCCTCAGTGTACTCCTGCGGGGCCTCCGAGTACCGGTCCATCTCCCGCGAGACCACGCGCGCGGGCACGAACAGCCCCACGACCGCGCTGCCGAGCAGCACGACCCGCTCCTTCACGGGCAACGACTGCACGAGTCGCAGGAGGGTGAGCCGGATCGGATCGTCGATCAGGAACAACGGCAGCGCCCGGGCGCGCGCCACGGAGGCGGCGACCTTCATCTCGGCCCCGGGGGGACCGCCCCCGATCTCGGCCCCGAGCCGGCGCTGGACGAGGCCCCAGAGACGGGCCAGCACCGGCACGCCGCGCGACCCGCGGGGCCCGGCGCTCGGCTCGAGCAGCGCGCGGGCCCGCTCCGCGTCGAGCTCGACCGCGACGCCGTCCAGCACGCGCTCCCCCAGCACGCGCTCAAGGGCGGCGGAGAGATCGACGACGTGCGCGGTCCCGACGAGCAGCATGGGGGCCTCGGCCGAGGACGCGTACACGGGGCCGTTCAACGGGGCGCGCCTCTTGTGCCTTCGCCCACGTCCGAAGTTGCCGGGGAATCGGATCGGGAGTGGTCAGATAGTGAAGGCGCAGAGTGGGGTACACTATAACCCATCGTCGGTTAGTGCCACCATGTCCATTGGCGTTAATAATTGCTTGAGCCCAGTTTCGGTCGACCGACATCCGATATCCTCGCTTACGGCCGACTCGCGAGGAGCCCCGACAAAGGGCCCGTCTCAGGGGGCTGACACTCCCCTGGTGTCGATGGCGACCAAGCGCCCGGTGAGTTGGCGGAAGTCGCGACGACTTCGATCTGCCCAGACACTCCGTTCGATTTCGATCGCGGTCGCCGTCTTCATCCTCGTCTTCAGCGCGCTCGGTGCGCTCACGGTGGCGGTCCCCGATGCCAGCGCCGGCTCTCAGATGCAGTGCATCATCGAGCACAACTCGGTGGGAGGCGTCTCGTCCACGGCCACTGCCACGAACGACACGACGAGCTGGACGGAGGGGTATCCAGTCGCCGCGACGCTGTACTGGGGCAACACGTCAAGTCCGTACCCCTTCTCGCAAAGTGTCTACGACGGCGGGACGTCCTTCTCGGTCTTCTTAAATTACCTCGAGCCGGCGACGACCTACTACTTCGAGATCTCCGCGCCGAACGATCAGATCGGATCCATCTGCATCGACGGAGCCACCTACTCCGGGTCCTTCACGACCGCCGCTTGGCCGATCAATGCCCCGAGCGATCCCCCGGAGTTCATCAACGGAACGATCACGAACTCCACCGGAGCGTCCCCGTCCGGGAACACACCACTGGAGATCAATTGCCTCAATCCGAGCCTCGATGGACCCGGAGGACCGATCTACACCTACGCCACGGACGGGTACTTCTATCAACTGGTTTGGGACCCCAACTATGTTCCGCTCGGTTGCGTCGAATACAAGGACCCGATCGTCGTGGAGGTCCTCAACTACCAGAACCCGGACAATCTCAATGTCCAGTATTGGCCGGGACAGTGGAACGAGTCACTGATCATTTGGGCCCCGCAGTTTGTAAATTTCGTTCTGCCGCACAACTATGTGGGCCCGTACTCCCCAGTCGTGCTCGATTTCAGCAACGCCCCGGCTGGCTACTCGGAGCTCGAGTACGAGGCGTGCGGGTCTCTCTCAACGACACTTACTGACAGCTGGTCGATATCCGGCGGAGTCGCCGGTAGCGGCGTGGGATCCGAAGGATCGTCCTCGACGACCGTCACGAACCAGATGTGCGGGGGCGAGGGGTCAGAGGACGGGGACCTTGTCTATCTAGCAGAGTACGAGACCTCCGGAACGGTGGAGTTCAACGCCATTTACCGGGGTTGGGCGGAGACCTCGGTGAACCTCTATGGATTGCCGGTCAATGCATGCTTCCCATCGTCAGACTGCGATCCAAGTTATGCCGCGCCCACCGACTGGCTCTACCCCGGAACCAGTGCCTCCGATGTCTACTTTCTACCGGACAGCACGGGCCACTCGGTTCATGGCGACCTCGTCCCGGCTGGTTACGAATTGTTTGGGGCCGTCACGACTTCAACGACCAGTGCGGTCGAGGGCGGATTCTCTGTCACGCTCGGAATCGATGCGGATCTCCCAGGCGTAGGCTCGATCGACCTCTCCGCGAGCACCGGGTGGTCTCAAACCTCCAGCACTTCAAACTCTAACAATCTCGAGTGGTACGCAGTCGTCCCCCAGGGAGGCACGCAGACCTGCTTCGATGCGTTTGCCCAAGGAGGGAGTCTTGCGCAGCTTACGGCCGATGTGGTCGGTATCTGGGCCTGGGCGCCGACGTACTACTCAAGCAACTCTACTTGGGGTTGTCCGTAGGGAAGAAGTACGGTGCGTCCCATGTCTGTGATTGAATGACCGATGATGCCCGCCCCGTGCGGAGGAGAGCCCTCTTCGCTCTTGCGGTAGCGGGACTGGTGGTCGTCGCCGGGGCCGGCGTATACGGTCTGATCTTGAACGCCCACCGCTCAACTTCCTCCGTCGAGACGCGCGCGGACGGTCCGACCCTCTATCAAGCCTTGGCCGAAGTGAACGGCTCGGTGAACAACACGGTCGGCGGCCCCTGGAGCCTCTTCTCGGTCTACGGCATTGCCGCCCAGATTCCGTTCAGCCCGAACGTGATCGGTTATCCGACGAACAACCACACCATCAACAATTGTGGGGCCGTGTTCAACGGCCTCACGCTCTGGAACGGCACGATCCCCCTCTTCAACGGGACCTTCAACTCGGGGACGGCGCCCTTCTGGCAGTTCGCGTACTTCTCGAACACGAGCGAGTCCATTCTGCTCGCAACCGACACGCTCGGGAGCGTCGAGGTGTTTGCGCCGCAACCTTACCCTGGACCGTGCAACGCATGGTACGATCTGGGTTCGAACCCGAGCTACTGGTACATCCCGCCCAGCCTCTATCCGGCGGACAGCCCGGCGGCCGCCCAGTCCGCTTGGGGCGGGAGCGTGTCCGGCTGGATCCAGGAGAACGAGCCGATGGTACAGATCTTCACGATCGGCCCGGGCGTGTTCGACGGTCTCGGGGATGTATCGGGCTATGGAGTGTACTTCGAGCGGTGTGGTCTCGTCGGAGTGACTGGGGACGCTGAGCCCCTTGTGCAGGTCGGGGAAGACCTCCAGGGCCAGTCGGGAGAGGTGTTCAATCTGAGCCATAACTGTGCTCTTCCGCGGGATGACGTCGCCGTTCCGCAGGTGGACGGCATCTACGATCTCGTCTGGCAATCCCCCGAGGTCTCTTCGTCGGGTCCAACTCAGTGGATCAGCGCTCAGTTCCAGGTCGCTTTTGCCTATTCAAATGGCACGCTCACGCGTAACTACGACGGCTGGGGTCTCGCCAATTGGATGACCGCGCTGAATGTTTCGAACGCCAGCGGATCGGAACTTCCAGTCGGAGCTCCGGGGTGTCCCGCTTGGATTGCGAACGTCAGCGAGTGCGCGGCGAACTCGACCGGCTGGTATGCGGTAGATACCTCCTCCCATGGCGAGTGGATCAACGCGTACGGAGCGCTCGCGAACGGGACGGTCGGGTGGACCGAGCCCGTGACGGACCTGGCAAGTCTCCAGCACCTCGTCATCGTGACCCCGGCGTCCTGGGACCTTTCGTCCGACCGGCTGAGTGTTAACTCAACAGTCTCGACGTCAGCAGTCGTGGGCTCGACGACTCTTTGAGCTGGATCGTTGCGCAGTCACGAGGGAGACGCCCCCACTGCGACACGGGGGCCTCGCGGGCAGTGAACAACGGCTCGAGGCGAGGATCCGAGCGGGACGCGCCCCCGATCCAAGACCGCACCCCCGACCGCCCGGGCTCGGAACCGTCAATCGCTCCTCGGTCGCGCGAGGGGCCGACTCCGAGCGAGCCTGGAGCAAGTCTTCGGCTCGGCCGGGATGAGCTCTCGCATCGTGCCCGCGCCCGCAAACCCCCTTATAGCCAGGCGCGGTCGCCCGACCGCCATGGCCTGGACCCTGTTCGCCGTGCCGTCCGCGAAGCGCACTGAGCTCGACGCCGTCCTGAAGGACGACCGGGTCTCGCGGCAGAGCCAGAAGGTCCGCGAGGCGAGCGCGCTCGGCGGTCCCGCGGACACCCTCTACGTGCTCGTCGAGGGCGCCGAGGACGCGGTGCGGCACGCCGGCGAGCTCCTGGGCCCCGTCGGCCAGCGCCTCCCGCCCACCGAGGCGGAGCCGATCTACCGGAAGTTCAAGGACGAGGAGGAGGCCGCCTCCGCGGGGATGGGCCTCTTCTTCACCGAAGAGTAGGACTCCGTCAGTCGTTCGTCGGGGCGTGCGAGGGCTCGAGGTCCTCGCCGCCCGCGAAGACGTTCTGGCAGGCGTGGTAGAACGCCTCGAGGCCGGTCCCGTCCTTCGCCGAGATCGGGAGGAGCCCGGTGAGCGGGCCCATCGTCTCGATCGCGCGGAACATCTCGGTCGAGAGCTGCGTGTCCGGCGTCGGCGCGTCCCGGGTCACGGCCTCGTAGAGCTGGTTGGGGTCGTCGGACCAGCCCATCACCTCGCCGAGGCGCTCGGGCGCGAGGACGTCCGCCTTCGCGAGGACGTTCGTCATCGGCAGGCGGAACCGGAACTCGACGGTGGCGCTCAGCATCAGCAGCGAGACGAAGCCTGCGGGGCTCCGCGCGAGCGCGGGGTCGAACAGGAAGGAGACGATCGACCGGTCGCCCGAGAGCGCGTCGACGATCGCCCGGGACGCCTCGCGGAACGCGAACAGCTCGATCTGGCCGGGCGTGTCGACGAGCACGTAGTCGCCCTTCAGCTCCTGGACGGCCTGCTTCACCTCGAAGATCTTGAGCGCGATCATGTCGGCCGCCGCGACCTGCGCGCCGTTCGGACCGAGCCCGTACTCGTCCTGGAGGTCCGCGAGCCGCACCCACTCGCGGATGTCGACGTCCGGCTCCCAGTCGGTCGCCTCGCTGCCCGGGTCCAGGTTGAGGATCGTCACGTCGTGGCCGGCGTGGCGCATCCACTCGCCGAAGGCCCGGACGAGCGTCGTCTTGCCGGCGCCCGCGGTCCCCGTGAAGTAGACGGTGCCCGGTTCCTCCATGGTTCAGCGCTTCTGGGCGGTCGCGCGCTGGCGCGCGAGCTCGCCCGCGAGCTGTCGGAGGAAGCCGGCCTTCGACGTGCCGGCCCGCTTCGTCACCTTGACGCGCCCCGCATACTGCGCGGCCTGCCGGGGGTAGTGCCGGTCCGCTTCGATCTCGACCTTCAGGCCGAGCTTCTTCGCCGCGGCGGCGATCTCCTCGAGCGTGAGGTCGGTTAGCGCGAGGTCCGCGCGCAACCGGCGCCCGTCCTGGCGCGAGAGCCCCTTCCCGAGGTAGGCCGGGTACACGAAGAAGTGGTCGGGCATCGGCCGGACCGGCCCGGGCTCACGCCGCGGGCGCCGAGGGGGCGGCGACGCGGACGCCGTTCAGGATGCCGTCCTGGCCGGGCCGCGAGAGCACCTTGACGAGGCCCAGGTCCGTCTCGAGGATGGCGCCCTTGGTGATGATGTTCCGCTGGACGTAGTTGGGGTTCGCCGGGTTCTCCCGGACGGTGATGACCTTCGCCGGCTGCATCTTCTTGCTCGCCGGGTCGAACACGTTGATCGTCTGGGTCGTCAGGATGCGGAGCTTCAAGTTCCGGCCCCGCACGCGGTACTTCTTCACCGTGCCGGACCCGATCGTCGCGGTCTGCAGTTCGCGCGCGATCTCGAAGCGGCGCTTCTTGCGGATCGGGCGAAGGCGTCCGCCCGTCCGCTTGCGGCGCGAGCGTCCCTGCCAGGTACCCATCGGCTCTCCGAGGAGCGGTCGGAGCGGGGTAGCGTATATGACCTTTATCCGGGCGCGACCTCGAGGACGGTCTTGATCGTCCCGCCGAGATGCTCGGCGAGGACGTCCGCGACGTCGGCGAGCGGGCGACGGGCCGAGATGAGGCTCGCCAGGGCCCCCGGCCAGCGGGCCTCGAACGTCGCCATGTCCGCGAGTCCCGACTCGAAGTACGTGCGGTTGGCGTTCACCGACCCCACGATCGCCCGGTTCCCCAGCACCACCTCACGCCAGAGCGTCCCGGCCGAGACCGCGGTGGGCGGACCCGAGGCGTCCGGGATCCCGGTGAGCACGAGGACCCCGTTGGGGCCGAGCAGGTTCGCGAGCCCGAAGTCGAGCGTGACGGATCCGGTCGCCTCGACCACGAGGTCGAAGGTGCGGGACCCGAGCACGGCGAGCCCCGCCGCGGCGTTCGCATGGGTCGCGCCGACCCGGGCGAGCGTCCGGGCCGCCGGTGTCGAGTCGTCGTGCCGGTCGATCGCCACCACCTCGTAGCCGCGCACCCGCAGGACGAACGCCGCCAACATGCCGATCGCCCCGGTGCCCGCCACGAGCGCGCTCGGGGCCGCGGCGCGGGCGTGGCCCGGGGTCGGCTCCTTGCGGTCGAGGACCACCTGCCCCTGGAGGATCGCCTTCTCGACGACGCTCAGCGGCTCGAGCAACACCGCGACCGGCCGCAGGGCCGGGTCGACGTGCACCAGGTACTCGGGGACCTCGACGTACTGTTCGGTCATGTAGCCGTGGGCCCCGCCGATCCCGCGCTCGGTGAAGCCACCGGACTCGCAGAAATCGGACTTGTTCACGAAGCAGAACCGGCACCGCCCGCAGCCCCGCCGCACGGTCGCGACGACGAGGTCGCCGGGCTGGAACCCGGCGACCGACGGGTCGCCCTCGAGGACCCGCCCCAGGTTCTCGTGGCCCAGGATGAGGTACGGGGAGCCCGGCGGGGCCCGACCGTACTTGCCGGACGCGACGTCGTGGTCCGTCCCGCAGACCCCGCACTCGAGGACCCCGACCCGGATCTGCCCGGGCGCGCGGACCGGTGGGGGGACGTCGGTCAGCGCGACGCCGGGCACCGGCGGACGCACGACGACCGCGCGCACGGTCAGCGCCCCAGGAACGGGGCGAGCTTCGACTCGAGCGGGGCGAGCTTACCGAGCACCGCCGCCTGCTCGTCGGGCGACAGCGGGTCGTACGGGGCTCGGTAGCCGACGTCCGCGCCGCGCAGCCGCTGCGCGAGGAACTTGTCGACCGCGGGGAACGGACCCGCGTGCGTCACGTCGACGAGCGCATCCACCAGCGCCTGGAGCTCGGACGCCCGGGCGGAGTCCTTCCCGCGGGCCGCCGCGACGAGCTCGACGCACAACCGGGGCACCAGGTTGGCGAGCCCCATGACCGCGCCGCTCGCGCCCCGCGCGATCGCCTCGCTCGCGAGCCGGTCGTCACCGGGCATCACCGCGAATCCCGGCGGTGCCCCGTCGAGGAACGCCGTCACGCTCGCGATCGACCCGGCCGTGTCCTTGATGCCCGCGAGGACGTGGTCGCTCGCGAGGCGGTGGACGAGCGTCGGCGCGAGCGCGTACCCCACCAGCGACGGGATGTTGTACGCGAACAGGGGCACGCCCACGGCCGCGTGGATCGCCCGGTAGTAGCGTTCGACCGCGGCGGGGGTGGGATGGAGGTAGTACGGGGGCACCGCGACCAGCACCTCGGCGCCGGCCGACTCCGCCGCCGTGGCGTAGGCGACCGCGCGCCCGGTCGACGGGGCGCCCACCCCGACCCAGAGGTCGGTCTTGCCGCTCACGCTCTCGACGAGCAGATCGACCAGCTGGGCGCGCTCGGGATCGGTGAGGCTGGCGAACTCGCCGAGCGATCCGAGCGCGAACAGGTGATCGACCTTGGCGTCGGAGAGCGTGCGGGCGAACCGCGAGTTCCGTCCCAGGTCGAGCGCCCCGGCGTCGTCGAAGAGGGTCGGGATCGGGACCGAGAGACCGTCGAGCGCCATCGCCGCGGAAAGGTCGGCTCCGGTTTAACTCCTTGGGGCCGATGCCCCTGCGGAGGGGGAGCGAACGGAGCGTCCGTGCGTCCTCGGCCTGGACGAGGCCGGGCGGGGGAGCGTGCTGGGCCCGCTCGTCGTCGGCGCGTTCTGGATGCCCGAGGGCCGGGACGACGCGCTGCGCGCCCACGGGGTGAAGGACTCGAAGCAGCTCGCGCCCGAGCGCCGCGCGGCGATCTACCGCCGCCTGCGGTCCGTCGGCGAGTTCCGCTCGATCGCGCTCCCGCCGCGGACGATCGACCGCTGGGTCGCCCGGGGACGGCTCAACGACCTCGAGCTCGATGCGTTCGCCCGGCTCATCGTCGCGGTCGGGCCCGAGACCGCGATCGTCGACGCCTGCGATCCGAACGCCGCCCGGTTCGCCCGACGCCTGTTCGCGGCGACCGGTGGGTGCGCCCGCATCGTCGCCCGGCACCGGGCCGACGAGACCGAGCCGGTCGTGGGCGCCGCGTCGATCGTCGCGAAGGTCCGGCGGGACCGGGCGCTCGGCGACCTGCGGCGACGGCTCGGGGACGAGGTCGGCTCGGGGTACCCGTCCGACCCGGTGACGCAGCGGTTCGTCGAGCGGACGGTCGGGGCGGGCGGACCGGCGCCGCGCTGGCTGCGCGCGAGCTGGGCGCCCGTCCAAAGGGCTAAGAGCGCCCGGTCGGCTCGTACCCTGGACGAGTTCCTTCCATGACCGTCGAGGAGACGCTCGCGGGCCTCGTCGACCGGTTCAACCGGCACGCGGCGAAGAACCCGGCCGTCGCGGAGGAGCTGAAGGGGCTCTCCCGCACGATCCAGGTGCGGCTCACCGACGAGGGGACCTACGCGGTCGACCTCGCTCAGGGCCGGCTCACGAACCTGCGGACCGCCCGCGCCTCGAAGGCCGACCTCACGATCACGACGGACGTGAAGACGTTCGACGGGCTCATCAAGAAGGAGATCGGCCCGATGAAGGCGCTCGTGCTCCGCAAGCTCGCGATCGAGGGCAGCCTCGAAGATAAGCTCCTGTTCCGGCGGCTCCTGTAGCCGCGGCGGGGCCCTACGGCAGGAAGACGCACGCGGCGATGCAGACGCCGTAGTGGTCCATCGGGATCGACAGTTCCTCGGTCCGGTAGTGGATCCGGCGGAGCTCGACGCCCCGGAAGTGGGCGATCTCCTCCATCCGCCACTTGAGGAACTCCTTGAGCGACTTCTGGGTCCCGTGCAAATGGCCCTCGGCGACGTAGCCGCCCTGGCCGTCGTTCCGGAAGCCGTAGGCGATCCCCGCGCTGATCACCTCGCCCTCGCCCCCCGAGTAGCGGGAGAGCACGGTGTGGGTGATCGCGCCCCGGGCGATCCGGGTCCGGTCGACCTGGCGGATCCCGATCGGGAGGACCGACGAGACGCTCACCAGGTTCTGCTCGCCGATCCCGGCCTGGAGCAGCGCGAGGTCGAAGGCGTTGAGCTCGCTGGTGCGGTTGATCCCCTTGCCGCTCGTGACGAAGAACCGGGTCGGCACGGGGACGAGCGTCATCGCGTTCGGCCCGTTCGGTCGCGGCACGGCCGCCGGGGATGGCGCCCCGCGCTTAAGGTTTCGGCCGCGGGGCTACACCATGATCGCGTGCCGGCGGCGCATCGAGCCCTCGGTCTCGCCCCGGGCGCGCATCAGCTCGGCGATGAGCGCGTCGGTGAGCCGGAGGCTCGCCTCCTCGAACAGCGTGCCGAGCGGGGCGAAGCGCGGCCGGTCCGGGTCGTCCTCGAAGTCGAGCGTCAGCAGGAGGGTCGCGGCGTGCGCGAGCTTCGACGACCCTTTCGCGGTGAGGACGACCAGGTCGGCGCCCTCCCGTCGGACGATGTTCGCCGTCTGGATGCTCGACGAGCTCTCGCCCTGGCCCGAGAGGATGAACACCGCGTCGCCGCGCTTCACGATCGGCGTGACGCTCTCGCCGATGACGTACGCCCGCAGCCCCGTCTGCACGAGCCGCATCGCGAAGGCGCGCCCGACGATCCCGCTGCGCCCGGCCCCGTAGACGAAGATCTGGGGCGCGGCCGTGAGGATCGCGACCACGCGGCCGACCACCCGCGCGTCGATGCGGTCGAGCGCGGTCGTGACCCGGTCGGCCACGTAGCGCTGGGCGAGCACGAACGTGGAGCCGTTATCGTCGCCGGTGCCGGTCACGCGACCGCACCTCCTTGCGCTTCGGGGCGGGGCGGGCACGGGCCGCCGGCGCGGGCCGGGCCGCGGGCCGGGCCGCCGGCTTCGGCTTCGTCGTCGGTTTGGCGGCGACCGCCTCCTTGGGCGCCGGCTTGGGCGGGGGCGGGGCGTGCTGCTTCGTCCAGCGCCGGGTGAGCGCCCGCTCGTAGAGGAGCTTCATGTACATCGCGTCGTGCTCCAGCAGCGGCGAGCTCGAGATCACGGTCGCGTCGTAGTCGCGCTCGGCGAGGATCTCCGCGAGCGGGTCGAACCGCACCAGCCCGCGCTTGATCGGGGTCAGGCGGAACTCGCCGGGCCCGTAGAACTCCACGCCGGAGAAGTTGAGGTAGAGCGGTCCGTTCGTCGCGGCGACGAACTCCTTCACCACGGGCGCGAGGGACTCCGCGGTCTCGAACGACGTGCGCTCGCGGGCGGCGAGGTGCGGCAGGTTGAGGACGGGGATCGTGCCCTTGACGTGGCGGGCGAGCTCGAGGACCTCCTCGCGCGACCCGAAGACGTCGGGGTGCCCGCTTGGCTCGATCGCGAGGCGGACCGTCCCCTTCGAGAACTTCTGGAGCCAGTCGGCGAGGTCCGTGACGATCTCGGTCAGTTGCTGGATCGAGTCCGCCCGCTCGCCGCCGCCGTAGAAGCCGAGGTGCGTCACCGCGAGGCGCGCGCCCAACCCGTGCGCGAGCACGCCCGCCCACTGGATCTGGCGCGTCGACTGCTCGCGGGCGTCGCTCGAACCGAAGAAGTCGACGTAGTAGGGGGCGTGCAGCGTGAGGTCGACGTCGAGCGAGCGCGCGAGCATCTTCGTCTGCTCGAGGTCCGCGGCGTCCTTCGCGAGGCTCCAGGTGAGCGTCGTGAGCGAGTCCTTCCGCTTCACCGGCGCCCCGAGCAGGGGGGCGCTCGGCGACCCGCCCTGCGCCTCCCCCGGACCGACGCTGACGATGAGCTGGCCGGGCAGCTCGCGCGGGAGCTTCCCGACCTCCTCGTCGAGCGCGAGCCGGGTGAGCGGATTGACCTTGATGAACTGGACCTCCATCGCGGTGAGCCCGAGGTGGTGGACGTCGGCGATGCCGTCGCGGAGCGTGCGCCCCTTGCAGGAGAGAGGGATGCCCGCCGGTCCGTAGCGGATCACGAATAACCAAGCCTCAACGCGGGGAGAGGGGACCGGCGGTATTTCCCGAACCTATATATCGGGCGCCGCGGCCGGCGGCCGGTCGGCCGCGGTCGGCTCCGGGCCGAGGAAGTCGAGCGCGACGAGGTACAGCTCCGACGACGCCCCGCGCGACGCCGGAGGCTTCGTGCGGCGGACCCGACGGAACCGGGCCGCGAGCTCGGCCTCGAGCGGGGGCACGAGGTCGCCGTCGAACACCTTCGCGACGAACGCGCCGTGCCGGGCGAGCACGAGGCCCGCGAGCCGGAAGGCGTCGCGCACCGCGCCCACGCTGCGCGCGTGGTCGGTCGCGTAGGCGCCGCTGATGCGCGGCGACATGTCGGAGAGCACCGCATCGAACGGCTCCGGTCCCAGGCGGCCGCGCAGGGCGGCCTCCCCGACCCGGCCCCGCACCACCCGGACGCCGTCGATCGGCTCGACCGGCCGGGGATCGACGGCCACCACCACCCCGCGCCGGCCGACCCGCTCGCGGGCGATGAGCGACCAGCCGCCCGGGGCCGCCCCCAGGTCGAGGACCCGCGCGCCCGGCGCGAGGAAGCGGAACCGATCGTCGAGGTACGCGAGCTTGAAGGCGGCCCGCGAGCGGAGGCCTTCCGAGCGGGCGGCCCGGTAGTAGGGGTCGCGCCGGCGTTCGGCGAGGAACCGTCGGGGCATCGGTCGCGGGACACCGTTCCCGGCTACAAGAAGGGACGGCGCGGCCGGTGGGGCCGTCCGAATTTGAATCGGAGTCTCTTGCACCCCAAGCAAGAAGGATGGTCCAAGCTACCCCACGGCCCCACGCCGCGCCGGCGCGGCTCCGACCCGGGCCGCCAAGATAATGGTTTAGGTGGCCGGCCGCCTAGTGGACGAACCACCAGGCCCCGATGCCGGCGGCGGCAATGATCGCGGTGTTCGCGATCGCCAGCCAGAAGAACGTCCAGAGGTCGGCCTTGCCTTGCTCGGGCGTGGTCGAGGGCGGGGGCATCGACGCGCCGGGGTAGGCCGTGTAGGGGCTCCGGTAACCGCCCGCGGCGTCGCTCATCGCCGGTTCGACGGGCCCCCGGTTCTTAACGGCTCGGTTCGTGCCGCCCTACGCGGCGAACCACGGGAGCCGGGCGGACGGTCCGGTCGGCTTGAGGACCAAGAGGTGCAGGTTGGCGCCCGGGTCGCCGGGCGCGTACGAGTCCCGCTGGGCGAGCTGGTAGAGCAGGAACAGGGCGTCCTCGTCGGACTTGACCCCGAGCGAGCGGTGGACGTCGATCCCGAACCGTTGCTGCAGGAGGACCAGGAGCTCCTCGAAGTCGATCTGGGCCGAGCCCTCGGACGCCTGGGCCCGTCGGAACAGGCCGACCACGACGCCCGTGGCGAGCGTGAGGAGCTCGCGCGGCGACGCGAGCCGCAGGTGGAAGTGACCGGGCTCGTCGGCGGCGGGCGGCACCACGAGGATCGACACCTCGCGATCGATCGACGCCCCGGGGGTGCGCGCGATGCGCGCCCAGGCCGCGTCGGCGGCGTCGTCGTTCGGCACGACGAAGATCGCGCGTCGGTAGGCGACCCGGTCGGCGCGGGCCCCCTCCACCCACCGGTCGAGCCGGTCGTCGGCGGACTCGCTGGGGACCCGGGGCACGTAGACGGGGAACGTGCGACGCGGCACGCCGGCCTCCTGGACCCAGAAGTTGGGCTCGAGTCCGGGCTCCGCGCGGTGCGGGGCGATGCGGGCGAACCCCAGGCGCTTCAGCGTGCTCTCGGCGTCCCGTTGGCGGTCGGCCGGCCCTCCGACCCGGTCGGAGCTCGACATCGGGCGTACTAGGAGGCCGGGGAGAGATAAGGTTGCGCCGGGACGCCCGGTCTCGGGGCGCTCAGAACCCGGTCGGCACCCCGACCCGGACGAGCGGGGCGTTGGCGAGGATCGCCAGCACGACCCCCAGCAGGTACGGCCCGGAGAAGATGAATCCCCGCCGGGCGAGGCGCGGCGTCACGCTCCGCCAGAGCGGCGCGGTCACGTAGACGAACAGCGCGCCGAGGGCGACGAGCGCCGCGAGGACCGGCCAGGTGATCGCGCCGGTCGCCCCGACGAGCACGGCCGCGGGCACCAGCAGCGCCGCCGAGACCACGACCATCTTGCCCGAGAACGGGAGGTCGTCCATCCGCGGCAGCATCGGGAGCCCGGCCCGCGCGTAGTCGTCCTTGAGGACGAGCGCGAGGCTCCAGAAGTGGGGCGGGGTCCACAGGAAGACGAGCACGGCGAACGCGATCACGCCCGGGGTCCAGCTGCCGACCGCGGCGGCGCTCCCCGCGAGCGCCGGGGCGCTGCCCGCGAACCCGCCGATCACGATGTTCCAGCTCGAGCGGCGCTTGAGCCAGACGGTGTAGACCACGACGTACGTGATCCCGCCGAGGAAGATCGAGAAGCCGGTGAGCGGGTTGAGGAGCAGCGCGGCGCCGCCGATCCCGAGCGCGAGCAACACGAGCCCGAGCCCGGCGACGAGAGCGCCCGGGGCGATCCGCTCGTCGGCGAGCGGCCGACCGCGGGTCCGTCGCATCCGGCGATCGAGGTCGCGGTCCAGGTAGTGGTTCAGCATCGCGGCGCCCGCCGAACCGGCGGCGCCCGTGGCGACGAGGATGCCGAGCCGGACGAGGTCGATCGAGCGCGGGTCGGCGAGCAGGAACCCGCCGACCGCCACGGTGACGATGAGCGCGGTGATGCCGGGCTTCGCGAGCGTCACGTAGTCGCCCGCGCGGGCCCGGGGGCGGGCGGCGACCGGCACCGGGGCGGGCGATGGGATCGTCATCGGTAGGCAGGGACCCGAGCGAGCGCTCGGCTCCCCTTAGCCTTCGGGGGCGCCGACCGCCCCGACCCGGCCGTCGCGCGGCCCGGGGGTCGTCGGGGCCGGCGCGGACGCGCGGTCCCGGGGCGGCGGGCTCGGGGTCTCCTCGGCGGCGCGTCGCGCCCACTCGATCCAGCGACGCGGCATCTCCTTGAGATTGGCGAGGATGGCGATCACGATGAGGAGGCCGAAGAGCGCGGTGGCGATCCCGAGATGGATCAGGATCAGCCCCGGCTGCAGGTTGCTCTCCACGACGAGGCCGCCGAGGAGCGCCTCGGTCACGACGAGACCGAGCGAGAGGAAGCTCAGCTTGAGGAGGATGCGGCGCGTCCGCTCGAAGGCGAGCCCGAGCGCGGCGAGCAGCAGGACCGTGGCGGAGAGGAAGAACGCGAAGACCCGGTGGCTCCACTCGACCGCCGCGGGCCCCGCGTAGGCGGGCAGCAGGTTCCCGTTCGCGTAGCACGTCGGCCAGTGGGGGCATCCCAGCCCGTCCCCGCTCGCCATCACGTTCCCGCCGAGGAGGATCGTCGAGTAGCAGAGCACGCAGGCGAGCACGGCCGTGATGCGGAACAGGTCGTGGCCCCGGCGCGACGCCATCCTACGGAGCCTCCGGGGTCGCGGCGGTCGGCACGGGCGTCGGGACCCGCGAGGGGAGCGGCGCGGGCTTCGCGACCGGTCCGGTGAACCGGACCGCAAGCTCCTCGCCCCACGGGTCCGCGGTCGTGACGGGCTGGCCGGCGAAGTAGCTGTACGTCATGTTGTAGAGGAAGACGAGCTGCCCGATCCCCAGGATGTAGGCGCCCATCGTGGAGAGGAAGTTGAGCGCCTGGAAGTTCCCGGCCCAGAGGTAGGTGTAGACCCGGCGCGGCATCCCCTCGGCCCCGAGCAGGAACATCGGGAACAGCAGGAGGTTGACCCCGACGTACGTGAGCAGGAAGTGGACGTGGCCCAGCTTCTGGTTGTACCAACGGCGCGTGATGATCGGGAAATAGAAGTAGATCCCGGCGAAGATCGCCATCAGGGTCCCGCCGAGCAGGATGTAGTGGAAGTGGGCCACCACGAAGTACGTCCCGTGGTAGAGGTAGTCGACGGGCACGGACGCGAGCATCAGGCCCGAGAGCCCTCCGATCACGAAGCCGGTGATGAACGCGACACAGAACCACATCGGGACCGCCATCCAGATGCGGCCGCCCCAGAGCGTCGCGACCCAGTTGAACGTCTTCACCGCGGACGGGACGGCGATCGCCATCGTCGCGAGCATGAAGACGAACCGGATGTTCGTCGAGATCCCGGTCACGAACATGTGGTGCTCCCAGACGGCGAAGGAGAGCACCGCGAACGCGCCCAGCGAGACGGCCATGGCGCCGTAGCCGAAGATGTCCTTGCGCGCCAGCTTCGGGATGACCGTGGAGATGATCCCGAACGCCGGCAGGACCATGATGTACACCTCGGGGTGCGCGAAGAACCAGAAGATGTTCTGGTAGAGGAGCGCCCCGCCGAGCGGCGTGCCGTTCACGCTCGCTAAGATGTGGGTGCCGAAGTTCCGGTCGGACAGGATGAACGTGAGGCCGATCGAGAGCGATGGGAGCGCGAAGATGAGCAGGACCGAGTTGATGAGCGTCGCCCAGACGAACAGCGGCATGTTCCAGTAGTGGACGCCGGGCGCGCGGTGCTTGAGGATCGTGACGAGGAAGTTGATCGCCCCGAGCATCGAGGAGATCGTGAGGATGTGCAGGCCCAGGATCCAGAGGTCGACCCCGTACGGGTTCGGACCGAACGACTGGAGCGTGAGCGGCACGTAGCCGGTCCAGCCCGCGTACGCGTTCGAGCAGATCAGGATCACGCCGGCGGGCGGGATGAGCCAGAACGCGATCGCGTTGATGCGCGGCAGCGCCATCTCGCGCGAGCCGATCATCGACGGGACGAGGTAGTTCCCGAACCCGGCGAGGGTCGGGATGATGAACATGAAGATCATCAACACGCCGTGCTCGGTGAACAGGGTCGAGTAGACGTCCGGGGTGATCCCGAGCGTCGTCTGCGGGTCCATCCCGAGGCCCTGCACGAGGCCGAGATCGGTCCGGATCAGCGTCGCGTAGATCCCGCCGATGAAGAAGAACAGGATCCCGGTCGCGATGTACATGAGACCGATCCGCTTGTGATCGGTCGTGAACAGCCAGGTCTTGATCGCCCCGACCAGCCACGGGCCGTGGTAGTAGAACGCCCAGGTGAGGAACGCCGTGAGGACCGCGATGAGGCCCACGATGACGAGCGGGACCGTCAGGTCGGTCACTGCGGCTCCTCCGCCGTCATGCGATAAGTCCCCCTAGTACGTACGCGATCGCCGCCGCGCCGATCACGAAGACGAGGATCGCCAGGAACCGCGCCTGGGCGTGCGGCGTCACCGGCCCCGGGGGCGTCGGGCGGAAGCGCCGGCCGAGCGGCCAGACCCGGTAGGTCCGGTCCACGAGGTGCACGATCACCGCGCTCATCAGGAACATGAGGGCGACGGCGTAGCCGAACGACTGCTGGGCGCCGGGGCTCGCCAGGGAACCGAGCTCGATCGAGTAGACGATGAGGACCGCGATGCCGACCAACATGAGGAACGTGACCCCGTCGTAGAGGTTCACGACGCGCCGCCGGAGTTCGCGCAGTTCGGCTTCGCTCGGGACCCCGCTACTCAAACAGCTTCACCTGCCGGCCGGTCGCCCCGCGGTAGCGGTCGACCCGGTAAAGGATCCCGACGAGGAACAGGAACGCGAGCACGGCGATGACCGCCCCGATCGCGACGGCGACCGCGTCGATCCACTGACCCGACGCGATGCCGAGGAGCCCGTAGACGACCGTCGCGGCCCCGATCGTGCCGAGGCCGAGGAACAGCGCGAGGATCCACCAGAGGACGCCGGTCTTCCACTGGGGCTTCTCCTCGCCCGGGTCAGTCAACGGACTTCGCCTCCTGCGCCCCGAGGGGGAGGCCGCTCCCCGGCGGCGCGTCCGGGGCCGCGTAGACGCCGGGGAAGTTCGGGACCCGCGACGCGAGGCGGCGCCGATAGCTGCGGACGTAGCGCCAGTGGAAGAGGATCGTCACGACGGCGTTGACGGCGAAGATCGGCCCGATCGTCTCCGCGACGACCGGCGGGGTGATCTGGACCCCGGGGGTCTCTCCGCCCCAGACGGTCATGACGATGAAGAACCCGAGCAGCGACGTGGCGATCCAGATGAACAGCGGCCGATCGCGGGGGTGCGTGCGCTTCGACCGGTCGAGGAACGGCAGGAACAGCACGTAGACGATCAGCACGGTCGTGATGCCGACCGCGAGCACGGGGGTCACGCCGGCGAAGTCGACGAACTTGAACAGCCACAGGAAGTACCAGTCCGGCTCCGTCACCGCGCCCGCGGCCGCGAGGTTGCCGACGTAGGTGGGCAGCGTCCACGGCCAGAGCGCGGCGATGCCGAGCAGGAGGCCGACGTAGAGGAGCCCCCACTTCGTGATGTACCAGAAGATGTGGGGCATGAACGGGACGTGCCGCTCGTCGTCCTTGACGGTGTAGCGCCGTCGTTGCGTCGGGTCCGACGACGCCGGGGGCGCGATCCCGTGCGACTCGAACAGCGCGATGTGCGCGTAGAGGAGCGCCGCGAGCGCCACGGGCAGGAGGAGGACGTGCGCGTCGAACATCCGCGATAACAGGCCCTGCGAGGTCCCGTCCGCGAGGATGAACGGCCCGAGCAGCGGGCCGAAGGTGGGGAGCCGCAGCGCGAGGACGAGCCCGACGTTCGTCGCGTTGTACGAGATCTGCGTGTACGGCAGCAGGTAGCCGGTGAATCCCATCCCCAGCGTGACGATGAGGAGGAGGGTGCCGACCATCCAGGAGAATTCCCGGGGCGCCTTGTAGACGCCCATGTAGTAGCCTCGGAAAAAGTGGACGAACATCAGAAAGATCATCGCGTAGGCGCCGTAGAGGTGGCTCGTCAGCAGCAGCGAACCCATCGGCACCGAGTGGACGATGTAGTACGTCGAGCACCACGCGGCCGGGGCCGAGGACTGCGTGCCCACGGCCTGGCCGCACGCGGTGAGCGTCGTCCCCGTGCTCGGCTGGTAGTACAGGAGCAGCAGCGCGCCGGAGATGACCTGGTAGAGGAACGCGTTGACGACGAAGGCCCCGGTCCAGTACGACGGCTTGAACGTGAACTCGGGCTGTGGGCGGAGCGCCCACTTGCGCATCGAGGTCCGGTCCTCGACGAACCCCCAGATCTTGTTGAGGGACCGGTTGTACCAGTTCGAGAACGACACCCGACGGACCTCCTACGAGGGGAAGGAGCATAGGATGACGGGCGACTCCTTCGAGAGCTGGCTCGTCGTGCCGACGCCGTAGTCGCCCTGCAGGGTGCTCAAGTGGCCGTTCACCGGCGGGCCGTTCATGCCGGTCGCGAAGATCACGCCGTCCGAGTCGACGTCGAGCACCACCTGGGGCAGCGGCAGCACGGCGGGCCCGGTCAGGTTCGACGCCGAGTTCGAGGGGTCGTAGGTCGAACCGTGGCAGGAGCAGTGGATGTAGAACACCTTCCCGCCGGGCGTCTGGGGGCAGGTGCCCGGCGGATAGTACGAGATCGCGGGGGCCGGGCAGCCCAGGTGCTGGCAGATCGCGCTGTAGGCGACGATCGAGCCGTTCGTGCCGACGCCCCCCGGGACGTTCTGCGCGCCGGGGTTGCTCGCCGTCGGGGGCTGACCGTTGATCGGGTAGAGGTTGATCAGGAAGTTTGGCTCGTTCTGGAGCGGGTAGTAGAAGATGAGGTCGGAGCTCGTGCCGACGTTGTATTCCGACTCGACCTTCGTGACGGTGAGCGGGCTCCCGTCGAGGTCCACGAGCTGGGTCCGGGGGTAGCTGCTGATCCCAACGACCGGCGGCTGGACGTACTGGAGGGTCCCGCCGACGAGGCCCCCACCGGCGGCGCCGATGAGCCCGGCGACCGCGAGGAGCTTGAGGACGTTGCGCTTGGTCTCGTCGACCTCCTCGCCGTCGACCCCGGCCCGCGCGACCCGCCGGAGCTGGCCCACGGGGAACGAGAGCGCCGGGTCCTGGGCCGCGACGAACGGGCACGACGGCGGGCAGTCGAACGACGGCATCAGAGGGTCCTCCCGCGCGTGTCGGGGACGGCGTCGTCCGGTTCCCCCGGGGGCGGCTCGCGGGCCTCGCCCGGAAGCTCGGCGCGCTCGCTGCCGTGGTAGACCGCCCAGGTGATGCCGATCCCCATCAGGATCACGAGGATCTCGGTCAGCTCCACGATCTGGTCGGGAGAGAGCGTGCTCACGGCCGTCCCTCCCGGTCCCAGCTCCCGGGGGCCTGGGTCGACGTCCAGGTCGGGGTCGGGTAGCCGCCCGTCCACGGGTCCGGCGGCCGGGGGGCCGGCGGGCTCGGTACGGCGGGCACGCCCGGCGCGACCCGCACGGCCGCGGGGATCCCATGGGCGACCGCCCCGGAGTCGAGCCCCAGGAGCGCGCCGCGAATCGAGAGGCTCTGGCCGGGGATGGGCGGCGGGAGGTCGGCCGCCTTCGAGAACTCGGCGAGCAGGTCCTGCTTCAAGCGCCCCGCGCGGCCGTACCAGCGGCCGAGGGTGCGCAGGAGCTGCGAGCTGTCCTTCCCGAGCAGCAGGAACGCGCCGGCGACCAGGAGGATCAGCCAGTCGATGTCGGAGAAGAGCGCCATCCGCTAGCTCACCCCGCGCCCACGACGCGCGGCGGCGGGCGCCGCACGGCGGTCCTCCGCTCCCAGCGGGCGGCGAAGTACGCCCCGCCGAAGTAGAGCCCCATCATCGGCGTCGCGATGATCAGCATCGTGATGCCGGAATTGTCCGGCGTGATGATCATCCCGAAGACGAGCGATCCCAAGACCGCCCCGCGCCAGTGCTTCTTCCAGGCCGCGGCCTTGACGATGCCGAGGCGCGTCAGCGCGTAGACGAAGACCGGGAGCTCGAAGACGACGCCGAACGCGAGCGAGTAGAGGAGCGCGAAGGTGACGAAGTCCTGCACGCCGAGGACCGGCGCGAGCCCCATCGCCGCCACGTACCGGAACAGGAGCCGGAACGTGAACGGCGTGATGAACACGAGCCCGATCCCGGTCCCGAGGGCGAAGAGGACGCTGGCGGGGATCCCGATCTGGCGGAGCAGGAGGCGTTCGTTGCGGCGGAGCGCCGGGACCAGGAACGCCCCCAGCTCGTGGACGATCCACGGCATCCCGAGCATGACCGTGAGGAGGATCCCGATCTCCATCTGGACGACGATCGAGTCGCCGACGCCCACGTTGAGGAGCTCGACGCCCGGCGGCAGCATCCAGGCGACCATCGGCTGGAAGATCTGGGCGGTGATGTTGTAGAACGGGCTCGGCCAGGGGTACGCGAACGGGATCGAGACGCCGAACAGGTCGAGGCGGAACGGGACCAGCTCGAAGAACAAGAGGAACCCGAAGATGCCGGCGAGCACGACGCCGATCCGGACGGCGCGGCGGCGGACCTCGGTGAGCACGCCGAGGATCCGGTCGAGGTCCCCCACCCGTCACCCCGCCACCCCGCGTCCGGGGCCGGCCGCCCGTCCCGGGGGCGGGGTCGCTTCGAATGGTTCCTCAGGAGCTCGGGCGCGCATTCCGGAACGCGTCGGAGGGTCTCAGTGGGAGGGACCGGTCGGTTGCGCGGAGGCGGGGGCCTGGCCGGCCTGCTCGGCCTTGATCTCCCGGTCGACCTCCAAACGTCCCTTCTTGAACTCCCCGACGGAGCGGCCGAGGCTGTGCGCGAGCTGCGGGATCTTGCTGGACCCGTAGAACAGGATCCCCGCGACCACGGCGATGATCAACCAGTCGTCGATGGAGTCGAACATAGAGGCTCCCCCGGCGCTCCACCGAGGGTCGCGCCTTGGCCCGTTCGTACGGGAGGACCGAACGGGTGCCTACCGTCCGTACGGGCGGTAGATAAGGCGGGTTCAGGCGGCCTCGACGAGGATCGTGTCGGTCCCCGACGCGACCGCGCGGTCGATCGCGATCTCCGCGAGCAGGGAGAGGCAGCCGGCACCGCGCTCGAGGAGGTGCGTTCCGAGCCCTCCGGTCGGGCGCTTCGCGTGGCCGTGGCCGTTCCGGCGCTCGCCCGGGGTCGCCACGTGCCCGGCCAGTCGCGCGCTGGTGTTGTAGGCTTCGCAGGCGCGGTCGAGCGACGGATGCATGAGGGCGTCGACGACGGTCTTCAGCTCGGCCTTCACTTCCGGCAGGAACGCGCGGAGGCCGCGCGCGGTCGTCGCGGAGAGGGTCGGGGCCTCCTCGTTGAGGGAGGCGAGCGAGCCCCCGTAGAGGTCGGCGAGCTCCTCGAGCGCGTGCACGACCACGCGCCACTCGAGCAGTTGGCGGGGGTCGGGGCTCCCGATGCGCCGCGCCAGCGACCAGTCGCGGCTTGCGAGGAACAGCTGGCGGACGAGCAGGGCCAGGACCTTGTTCGCCTCCTCCTCGAGGGCGTTCATCCGGCGGCTGCGCGTCTTGCGCTGGACGACCTCCTCCATCTCCTCGAGGAAGGCGACCAGGATCATCTTCATGCGCTGGACGAGCTGCGGGAGCCCGTACTTCGACGGGTCGATGAAGTTCTGGAGCACCACGCGGGTCGGCTCCTGCGCCACGATCGAGACGCCGAGCAGGCCGCGGGCGGTCTCCTGGAGCTCCTCCAGCCGGTCCGGAGCGAGCGGGACATCCGTCCGGATCTCGATCGAGTCGTGCCCCACCCGGTAGGCTCCGACCACGAGGCGCTCCAGGACGCCCGGGGTGTCGAACGACCGGGCCTGGACCAGGAACGGCACCACCTCGGCGACCGCGCCCGGCAGCGGGGCGGGCTTCAGGTAGAGCGTGCCGTCGTCGTTCTGGTCAAAGACGATGAGGTCCCCCGGGCGGAGGTTCATCGCCTCCGCCCACGGCTTCGGCAACGTGACGGCGATCGACGAGTGCCCCGCTTTGAGCACGCGACGCTCGCGGCTCGGTGTTCCCCACGCCATTCGGTTGCCCCAAACCTACTACAAGGTCCGTAGGCGATACGGGGCGAGGCATTTGAGCGTTGCGTCGCACTTTAGGGGTTCGGCGGTCCCTCGGACGGCGGGCGTTCCTCGCCGGTCGGCGCGGGTCCGCCGGGGGTCGTCGGCTCGGGGTAGCCGAGGCGTTCGGGCGGCATCTCGAACTCGGAGCCGCGGCGCCGTCCGACCACGAACCCGAGCACGATCGCGATCACCGTCAGCGAGACGATCGTCCCGACGATGATGAAGACCGCGGCCCCGGGGCCCGTGTTCGGCGAGGAGACCGAGAGGTTCGACGGGAGCGGTTCGCCGAAGGCGATGAACCCGTACATCCCGGACTGGAAGTGCCCCGGCTCCATGCACATGAACTCGTACCATCCGGGCGTCGCGTTCACGGAGAAGACCATGGACTGCTGGTCGCTGCCCGTCAAGTTCACGTTCACGAGCGGAGCGCTCGGGTTCCCGTACACCATCTTCTCGAGCGTGCCGGGATCGACCGACTGGGGGTTGGGGATGACCGTGCCCTGCACGCCCCAGATCGTGAAGGTGTGGGCGATGGAGTCCGCATCGGTGAACATCACGGTGATGTTGGTCCCGGAGGCGAGGTTCTGGATCGTGTTCGGGCTGAAGCCGCCGGTCGTCGAGATCGCTGTGACCGCGAACGAGGTCGCCCCGCTCGCGTCGACCGTCTGCGCCCGCACGGGCACCACGACCAGGAGGACGGCGAGCCCCGAGAGCACGAGGGCGAACACCACCAGCAGCGCCGCGACCCGCTGTCGCGCCGATCGATCCAGCATCCCGACCGCTGGCCGCACCGTGGGTCGGATTCAAAGCCCCTCCGTATGAACACCTGCGTCGCCGCGCGGCGCGGGAGCTCGTCGGGCCGGCGAGCGACCCCTCGTGCGGTTCGTACGGCGAAAATATGTAGCGGCTCCCACCCCTTCCGGGGCGTGAGCGTCCCGGGCGCCGTGCGCCGCGTCGCCGTCGCGCTCGCGGTGCCCGCCGCCGTGCCGACGCTCCTGGCCGGGGGCGAGACGAACCTCCAACAGACGAACGACCTCCTCTGGCTGCTGATCGGCATCAGCGTCGCCGGGGCGATCATCACGTTCGCCTTCCTCGCGTACTCGGTGGTCAAGTTCCGCGACCCCAACAACCGGCGGAGACGGTATGGTTAACAAGCTCGAGGTGGCGTGGACGCTCGCGGTCGTGGTCCTCCTCGCGGGGGTCGCCGCCTACTCGACGGTCCTCCTCTACCAGTTGGACGCGCTGCCCAGCGACCCGACCGAGTACGTGACGGTCATCGGTCATCAGTGGTACTGGGAGTTCTGCTACGCGAACGAGTCCAAGGTCGGCTGCTTCAACTCGACGTACGACGCCACCAACAATACGGTCTCCGGCGGGGCGTTATGGGCGCCCCCGGGAGCCGTCGTGCAGATCAACGTCACCGGCGCCGACGTGATCCATTCGTTCAACATTCCCCAGCTCGGCGTCCGCATCGACGCGATCCCCGGCCGGACCAACCAGTTCGCGTTCAACGTGCCGAGCGTGGCGGCGGGCACCGAGTATCTCATCCAGTGCACAGAGTTCTGCGGCGAGTACCACGGGACGATGCGGTCGTTCCTCGTGGTCACGTAGACGCGATCATCGGCCACGCTCGTGCCGGGCACGGGCGCGTGCGCCCCGAGGTCCCTCCTCCGGAGGGACCGGCCCTCCCGCTCAGTGCCCGTGACCGGGGGACCGGGGCGGGGCCGGGAACCGACCCGCGAACGAGGCGACCGCGGTCACGACGACCCCGATCCCGAGCAGCACCGCCGACCCCACGAGGACCCAGACCTCCACGATCGCGGTCGACGGGGTCGGCGCGGGCGGCGGCGGCGGGACCCCGACGTAGAGGAAGCCTTCCATGCCGTCCGCGAAGTGGCCCGGCACCTCGCAGATGTACATGTAGACGCCCGCGGCGAAGACGGTGAAGTTGGCCCAGACCGTCCCTCCGGTCGAGGCGGGCACGTTCGCGCTCGCGAGCGGGGCGTGCTGCTGGAAGTAGGTCGTGAAGTTGGCCGGCGTGATGGTGACGTTGGACTGCGGGACGACCGTGAACGTGTGCGGCAGGGTCCCCAGGTTGGTGACCAGGACGTCGAGCACGATCGGGAACGTCGAGGCGTTGGCGGCGAGCTGGTTCGGCGAGAATCCGGGCGCGTTGATCGTCCCTTCCTGCAGGAGGACTCCCGGGCCGGTCGAGGTGACGTTCACGAACCCGAGCATCCCCGCCTGGAACTGGTACGGGACGATCGAGACGAACTCGAAGGAGCGGAGCGCGTCCGCGGCGTCGAACGACACGTTCGCATACCCCGTCGTACCGGGGGCGACCGTCACGTTCGCGAGCGAGCCGTTCTTCGCGAAGAAGGCGTTGAGCTGCCCGGGCGTGTAGTTCGACGGGATCCGGTAGCTGGGCTGCGTCGTCATCGTGAACGAGTGAGAGTAGTTGCCCTGGTTCACGAGCACGAACGTCACTTGGGTCCCCTGCGGCACGTTCGCGTAGGCGGGCGCATAGGCCGGGGCGTCGGTCATGTTGATCGTGACCGTCAGCGTCGAGGAGGCGGTCGTCCCGTAGCCGACCGTGGTCCCGGACCGGACGTAGGGGAGCGTCGCGGCGGCCGAGGGCACGCCGACCGTCGCGAGGAGGAGCGCCGCGACGAACCACGGCAGGGCGCGGCGCCACGGACCGGACGGTCGTCCACGGAGGGATTCGGTCACGGTCGACCCTGACGGCGGCCGGGACCTGGGCTCGGTTGATATGCGCTGTGTACGAATCCCTCGCCGGGCCTAGCGCTCGAGCGCCGGAGGCGGCAGGGGGCCCGCCGCGACGGCGGGCTCGGACGCGATCGTCGGGGCGGCCCGGTCCTCCGCGAGCTCGTCGTCGTCGGGGGTCCGGGCGAGCACCGGTGCGCCCGGGATGCCCCGGTAGAACCGCCGGAACAGGTACGCGATCTCGACCGACATGACGACCGCCATCACGGTCCCGAACGTGACGTCCGCGACCGCGGACCCCTGCGCGACGGCGACGAAGAAGCCCGAGAGCGCGGTCGCGAGGAACGCGGCCGCGAGCCCGTAGAGCAGGCTCAGCTCGGCGGCGGAACCGAGGCCCCCGGGCCGCGCCAAGCGTCGGACGAGGAGCAGGAAGACGGCGGTCATGAGCCCGCCCATCGCGAGCCCGCCGACCGTCGGGTACGCGGTCACCCAGGGCCCGAGCACGCCCGAGACGGCGAGCGCGAACAGGGCGTCCCGCTCGAGCGGACGCAGGGGGGCCCAGAGGACGAGCGCGAGCATGATCGCCGACATCGACCAGAAGAACCAGATCGAAGTGAGGCCGGTCGCGAACAGGTCGAGCGCCGCGGCGCTCGGGGTGCCGGCGATGGCGAACAGCACGCCCATCGTGACCTCGGAGGCGGTCGTCACGACGGCGATCGCCACCGGCCACTCCCAAGCGGTCGCCACGATGCGGCGATCGCGGAAGACAATGAGACCGATGAACCAGGTCCCCGCCGGGCCCATCATCATGAAGTTGAACGCGAGGAGGACCCACGTCCACGAGGCGGTCCCGTTGGGGTTGATGAAGACGAACAGGAGGGCGAGCAGCAGCGTGCTGCCGCTGAAGACGACCACGAGGGCGAGGAGCGCCTGGGTGACGAGCGGGGGGCGGCCCCGGACCGGCAGGACCTTCCCCAGCACGAACACCGTGATCGCGATCATCGAGAGGGCGATGACGACGAACCACGCGAGCGAGGCGTTGACCTCGAGGGGCGGGAGCCCGAACGCGACCATCGCTTCGGGGCAGCGAGCCGGGCCGGTTTCTTATTCCCCCGGTTGCGACCGGGAGGACCGGGCCCCCTACTCGCTGCGCGCGGGATCGCGGGTCGCGCGCGGTTCGAAGCGTCGGATGAGCTGCGTCGTCACCTCGACCAGCGGGTGGTGAGTGGACGAGTCGATCTCGATGTCGTCGACGGTGCGCAGGTGGTGTTCGGCCGCGAGGCGCTCGAAGCCGGTCTCCTGCCGGGCGAACTCCTCGGGCCGGTCCGCGGTGAGGACGAACGCCTGCAGCTGGGTGAGGCCCATCTCGCGCGCCGCCAGGGCCCGGTGGTGCCCGTCGACGAGGATCCACGCGTCGCCCTTCTGGACGACGAGGACCGGTTCCGCGAACCCGCGCTCGAGCTCGTAGCGGCGGCCCTCGAGCTCGTCCTCGAAGACCTTCCACTGCGTGGGGGTGAGCCGGTCGATCGGAACGAGTCCCCGGTGGAACGAGAACGGGAGGCCGTAGCGCTCGCTCAGGAGCCGCTTCAGCGTGTCCGCCTTGGCCGGCGAGGCCCGCTCGAAGTGCGAGCGCACCACGTCGAGGTTGGCGAGGAGCCCGCACAACTTCCCGCGGTCGTCGATGATCGGGAGGTCGCGGAGCCCGAAGCGGAACATGATCCGGGCGGCGTCGTCGAGCCCGGTCTCGGGGCTCGCGGTGTACGTGCCGGGCCGGATGATGCGGGCGATCGGGGTGTCGGACTCGCCGGCGTGCCGGAGGAGCTCCTTGGCGCTGACGAAGCCGACCAGCCGGCCCGCGTGGTCGGTCACCGGGAGGCCGTGGTGCCGCCCCTGGAGGAGCCGGGCGATCGCCTGGGCGACCGATTCGGTCTCCCGGAGGTGCTCGACCTCGAGCACCATGTAGTCCCGGACGCGGACGATCGTCACACCGCCTGCCGGTCCCGGAGGTACGCCGTCAGGAGATGGAGGACGATGAGGTGCACGTCCTCGGTGTGCTGCATGCTCTGGGACGGGACCACGAGGGGGACGTCGACCATCTCCTTGAGCTTCCCGCCGCCGATCCCGGTGAGCCCGATCGTCGTGAGCCCGATCGCCTGCGCGGCGCGCACGGCCTCGAGGACGTTCGGCGAGTTGCCGCTGCCCGAGATCGCGACGAGGACGTCGCCGCGGACCGCGAGGTTGCGGAGCTGCTCGGCGAAGACGCGCGAGTAGTCCGCGTCGTTCGCCCAGGCCATCACCGACGGGACATTGTCGTTGAGCGCGAGGCAGCGGAACCGCTTCGGGCCTTCGCCCCCGGGCGCGAGGGACGACCGGGTCCCCTTCGCGATGTCGACCACGAAGTGGGAGGCCGTGGACGCGCTGCCGCCGTTGCCGAGGAAGAAGATCGTCCGGTCGTCGTCGCGGGCCTTGAGGAAGATCGGGACGATCCGCTGGAGCGCGTGCAGCAGATACGGGGCGTCCAGCGTCGCCTTCGCCTCGGCGACGTACTCCCGGAAGTACGGATCGAGCGAGGAGGTGTCGGTCATCGACCTACGAACAGGATCCGCGAACCCTCCGGAGTGATCCGCACGGGGAGGCGCTGCATCGGCGACAGGGCGGCCGCTATTTGACGGCTCCGTTCGGGCGGGTGCAAGAGGAGGAGAAACCCGCCCCCACCGGCGCCCGTGATCTTGCCCCCGAAGGCGCCGGCCGCCCGCGCGGCGGCGTACTGCCGGTCGATCGCCTCGTTCGAGATCGCGGGCGCGAGCCCGCGCTTCAGCCGCCAGCCTTCGTCGAGGACGGCGCCCAGGCGCTCGTAGTCCCGGCCCACGATCGCGGAGCGGGCCTCCCCGGCGAGCTCCCGGATCCGGAGGAGCGCGCTCTGATTGTCCGCGGTCCGGGCGTCCTGGTCCTTCAGGATGCCCTCCGCCCGCCGCGTGACGCCCGTGTAGAACAGCGACAGGTGGTCGCTCAGCGCCTCGCGATCGGCGGTCGAGATCGGGATCGGCGAGGCCCGGACGGAGTCGTCCGCGTGGAAGTCCAGGTACTGGACCCCGCCGAACGCCGCGATGTAGTGGTCCTGCTTGCCCAGGGTGCCGCCGAGCTGCTCGATCTCGATCCGGCTCGCCTCCTGGGCGAGCTCGGCGGGATCCTTGAGGACCCCGCGGTGGGCGTAGAGCGCGTTCAGGAGGCCGACGGTGAGCGTCGACGAGGAGCCGAGACCGGTCCCCTCCGACGGGATGTCCGCGATCGTGTGGACCTCGAGCGCCTCGCGGACGTCGGCGGCGCGCATCGCCTCGCGGACGAGCCCGTGCTGGAGGTCCTCGAGCCGCTCGACGTTCTCGGTCCGCGAGTACGCGACCCGGATCGACCGGTCGAACTTCTCGTTCACGAGCACGTGCACGTACTTGTCGATCGCCGCGCTCGTGACGGCGCCCCCGCCGAACGCCCGGTAGAACGACGGCAGATCGGTCCCCCCGCCGGCGAAGCTCACGCGGAGCGGCGTCCGGGTGATGATCACGGGGCGGCGAGTTCCGTTGGGCCCTCTTATGGATTGTGTCCCGCGGCGGGGGGCTCGGCGGAGGCATCGGGGTCCGGGGGTCGGCGGGGGGAGCGGGACCAGCGGGCGCGCCGGCCGTAGAACGCGCGGGTGGTCGCCGCGAGATCGCCGATCGGTTCCAGGCCGGGGAGCACCGACGCGAACGCCGGGGCCCGCCGGTCGAGCACGATCGCGATCCCCCGGTCGTGCTCCGAACGGATCATGCGGCCGCACGCCTGGAGGATCGACCGCTGCGCCGGGGCCTGCACCGTGTACTCCCAGCCCTTCCCCGTCGTCGCGTCGAGGTATCGGCGCAGCGCCTCGCGCTTCGCGGTCGGTCGCGGGTACGGGATGCCGACCATCACCACCGCCTCGAGCTCCTCGTCGGGGTAGTCGATCCCCTCCGAGAGCCGACCGCCCGCGACCCCGAGGAGGATCGTCCCCTCCGGGTCCTTCTTCCAGCCCTCGATCGAGCGCCAGAGGTCGCCCATCGGGATCTTCGAGTACTCGATGAAGACGTTGCCGGGGAGCTGCGACTGGAGGCCAGCCTCGAGGACCTTCTGCATCAGCTCGAAGCTCGGGAAGAAGACGGCGGTCTTGACCGGGAGGGTCTGGAGGACCTCGACGAGCCGGTCCGCGAGCCGGGCGATCGCCCGGGGATCGCTCCGCAGGTCCTCGAAGCGGGTGGTGACGGAAGGATCGTAGAGGAAGCGTCGGTGCTCGGCCGGGAAGTGGGAGGGGACGTCGAGGAGCCGGGCCCCCGCGCCGAGCCCGAGGGCGTCGCGGTACTCGGCGAGCGGAGCCAGGGTCCCGGAGAGGTGGACGGAAAGGTGACAGTCCAGGACCGGTCGCGCGGGCCCGCTCGCGTCCAGCGCGAACGCCTCGAGCGCGGGACGGGGGAGGCGCGTCGCGACCTTCGCGTAGGTCGGGGCCTCGAGCTGGGGCCACGAGAGGAGCGTGAGCGCGACGGTATGGACCCACGAGCGCGGGAGGTGCCGCTCGCGACGGCGCTCCTCCTTGAGGTTCTCGCCCCACGTGGCGAGGGCGCCGAGCCACGTATCGTAGCGGTGGCTCGTGCCGCCGATCGCGGTCAGCAACGCGTCCTCGAAGACGTTCGGGGGCAGGACCGCGTCATCGTCCCGGGCGAGCGCCTGGATCAGCTCCTCCACGGCGGCGCCGACGATGTCGAAGAAGCGTGTCGCGCTCGGGCCGTCCGGGAGCTGGAAATCGCCCCGCTCCGCGACCTCGGTCCGGGCCCGGCGGACGGACTCCTGGGGCAGGGAGACGCTCGAGAGCTCCCGGAGGTGGGCGGGCAGGTTGTGGGCCTCGTCGACGACGAGGTCGATCCGGTCCGGGCCCACGCCCATCCAGTCGAGGAGCGAGCGTCGGATGTGCGGGTGGAAGAAGAAGGCGTACGGCGCGGTGACGAGGTGGGCCCGGGGCACGAGCCGCTTCGAGAGCTCGTACGCGCACAGGTTCTCGTCGCGCGCGAACCGCTCGAACTCGTGCGGGGACGGGAGCTGCTCCTCGAACCGGGCGACCAGCGGATCGAGCTCGGTCTGGAGGACCCGGGCGTAGTAGGGGCACCCGTCCAGGTCGGTCAGGTCGATCTCCCCGCCCTCGGGGAGCTCGGGGGCGGACGGTCCGGGCGCCTCGCCCCGCATCACCCGCTCGGTCGCCCGCTTCCGGTCCGCGCACAGCTTTCCGTGCTCCTCCGCGGTGGCCCCCTTGACCTCGGCCACGTTCTCGAGCAGGAAGCAGCGCCGCGCCCGGCCCTGGAGGCCGACCGCGAGGACCGGGCGGTCGAGTCGGTGGGCGATCGTGCGGGCCTCGTGGAGGACCTGGACCTCCTGGGAATGCGTGCGCACGAGGTAGAGGATCCGATGGTCGGCCCGGACGGCGTGCTCGAGCAGGGGGGCCAGGGTCGCGACGGTCTTGCCGCTGCCCGTCGGCGCGTTGATGAGGAGCGGGCCTCCGCGCTCCACGACCGCGCCGACCTCCCGGAGGATCGCCTCCTGGCCCGGGCGCACGCGGTAGGGAAACAGCGCGGGGATCTCAGGGGCCGAGGACGCCGGCGGCGTAGGGACTGCTCCGCCGGGCGCGACCCTCGGCGGGGCGCTTTAAGATGCGCCTTCACTGGAACGCGCCCGTCGCCCCGGGGGGGCGCCCGCGCCCTAGCCGTACGCGTAGCGCACGCCGTACGGCCCGCGGGGGAGGTTCCACGTCACGGACCCCTGGTCGCAGGCGATGTCGCACGCGCCGCACTCGATGCAGTCCTCGTACCGGAACACGAGGCGGCCGTCGATCCGCTCGTAGCACTTCGCGGGGCAGACGAACGTGCAGAACGAGTGGGGGCAGCGCGCGCAGATCGCGGGCTTCGTCGTGATGTGCGCGTGCTCCTTCGAGTCGGTCGTATAGCGGAGGGTCGCGAGGCGTCGCTTGATCTCGACCGCCTCGACCGGCGTCCGGTTCGTCGCGCCCTCCCCCGCCATCGGTCGGGTCTCCCTACGGGGGGAGCTTCGCGAGGATCGCGAGGTCGTCCCGGACCGCCTTCGCGCTCGTACGGAAGGCGTCCCACTCGCCCGGCGTGAGGTCGACCTCGACGACCCGCTCCACGCCCTGGCGCCCGACGACCGCCGGGGCGCCGAGGTAGACGTCGCGCTCCCCAAACGGGCCGTCCAGGTGGACCGCCGCCGGGAGGAGCCGATGCTCGTCGCGCGCGATCGCGCGGACCAGCTCGGCCTGGGAGGCCGACGGGGCGTAGAATGCGCTGCCGCTCTTGAGCAGGGCCACGATCTCGCCCCCGCCCTGCTTCGTCCGCTCGACGATCGCCTGGAGGCGGTCGGGCGGCAGGAGCTTCGCGAGGGGCACGCCCGAGACGCTCGTCAGCGAGAGGACCGGCACCATCGTGTCGCCGTGCGTCCCCAGGACGAAGCCCGTGACGTCGCGCGGTGCGACCTTGAGCGCGTCCGCGACGAACGTGCGGAACCGGGCGGTGTCGAGGGTCCCGGACTCCCCGAAGACGCGGGCCGTGGGCAGTCCGCTCTTCTTCCAGAAGTAGTAGGTCATCACGTCGACCGGGTTCGTGACCACGAGGACGATCGACTGCGGGGCCTTCGCCCGGACCGCCTCCGCGTGGCCCTTGACGATCGCCGCGTTCTTCTCGAGGAGGTCCGAGCGGCTCATTCCCGGCTTGCGGGCGAGCCCCGCCGTCTCCACGACCACGTCGGCGCCGGCGAGGGCGTCCAGCGAGTTCGACCCCGTGACGCGGGTCGAGAACCCCAGGATCGGAGCGGACTCCTGGATGTCGAGCGCCTTCCCCTGCGGAAGCCCGTCGACGATGTCGAGGAGCGCCACCTCGGCCGCGAGGTCCATCTCCGCGAGGCGCTGGGCGAGCGACCCGCCCACGTTGCCGGCTCCGAGCACGACGATCTTCGCGAGGGCGCTCATGGAACTTCCCGTCGGCCACCACCTCCGGCCGGTCTAAAGCGGTACCCCCTCGCGCCGGGTCGAGCCGCCGCTGGGCCGAAAGGTTGATTCGACTTCAGTCCCGTCTCCCGTCCTCCATGGTCGATGTGAGCTCCGTCCTGGAGACCGTTCGGGAGCGCGACAAGTGGCGCCACCGGATGGAGATGCTCGGCCGTTCGCTGGAGGAGATCCGCGAGAAGCGCCGCCGCCTCGAGACCCGGCTCCGCCGCATCAAGACCGAGCTCGCGAAGCTCCGCGCGACCCGGGACGCCGTGATGAGCATGAACCCGGCCTCGGTGCCGGTGGGGGTGCAACGTGGCACGACGGGCTTCCCTTACTCTGGCCGATAAGGAAGAATCGCTGCTCGAGAGCCAGCGCGACGTCCTGAGCGAGGTCTCGCGGCTGCGCCGGGAGGAACAGTACCTCGACGAGAAGGTCCGCCAGGCCCGGGAGCAGGTCCGCTACTACGAGGAGCTCCTCGCCCTCCTGAGCCGGGATTGGGGCAAGAACCCGGGGCTCTCCGATCTCGTGCGCCGGCTCGGCTGACGGGACGGCGCCCGTGCGCGTGGTGGTCGTCGGCGCCGGCGCGGTCGGCTGCGTGCTGACCGCCCTGTTGACCGACGCCGGCCACTCGGTGGCCCTGGTCGCCCGAGGGGAAGCGGTGGGGGCGATCCGGGACCGGGGGATCCGACTCGAGGGCCCCTCGGCCACCCGCACGGTCCGGCCCGCCTCCGTCGGGCCGCTCGTTCCGGGGGACGCGGAGCTCGCCGTCCTGGCCGTCAAAACCTATTCCCTTGCCGACGCGGCGGCGTTGCTGGCCCGGGAGCCGCCGCGACCCGTGCTGCTGCCCCAGAACGGGCTGGGCATCGAACCGATCGTCGGGGCGGCGCTGCGGCACGGGGGCTGGTCGGATCCCGACGCGCACCTGGTGCGGGCCGTCAACTCGATCCCCTCCACGTGGGAGGCGCCCGGCGTGGTGCGGCGCGGTGGGCGCGGCGAGCTCCTGCTGCCGGACCCCCGGGAGGCGGGCGAGGCGGCCGGGCCGGTGGCCCGTTTCTTGGAGCTGTTCGAGCGCACCGACCTCGCCGTGCGCACGGTCGCCGGGTTCGCGCGGGAGGTCTGGCGCAAGGCGATCGTCAACGCGGCGATCAACCCGATCACGGCCCTGCGCGGCGTGCCGAACGGGGCGCTCCTGGAGGAGCCCGCGCGGGCCGACGCGCTCCGGCTCCTCCACGAGGCCGGGCGCGCAGCTCGGGCGGCGGGCTTTGACCTCGCCGACGGCGAGCTCGAGGCCGACTTCGATCGGGTCGCCCGCGCGACGGCGACGAACCGGTCGAGCATGCTCCAGGACCTCGCCCGGGGTCGACCCACGGAGATCGACGCGATCTCGGGGGCGATCCTCCGGACCGCCGCGGCGCACGGGATCGAGCTGCCGGCCACCCGGGCGGTGATCGCGGCCGTGGAGGCCCGCACCGGGCGGCCGTCACAACCGATTTGAGCCGGCCGGCTCCGGGGGCACTCGTGCAGGCGAAGCGCGGGATCGGCTCGGCCCCCCTTCGCGGACGTCGGGTCCTGGTGCGCGTCGACTTCAACGTCCCGCAGGGACCGAACGGCGCGATCGCCGACGACCGCCGGATCCGGGAGGCCCTGCCGACCCTCGACCACCTCCGGGCCGCGGGGGCCCGCTCGATCCTCATGACCCACCTGGGCCGTCCGGACGGCAAGCGCGACCCCGCGCTCTCGCTGCGCCCGGTCGCGCACCGTCTCAGCGCCGTGCTCGGCCAGCCCGTCCCGCTCGCCGACGACGTCGTCGGCATCCACGCCCTCGAGCTCTCGACCCGGCTCGAGAACGGGCAGTTCCTCCTGCTCGAGAACCTGCGCTTCCACCCGGGCGAGGAAGCGAACGACCCCACGTTCGCGGCCCAACTGGCCCGCCTGGGGGAGCTGTTCGTCGAGGACGCGTTCGGGGCCGTGCACCGGGCCCACGCGTCGACGGTCGGGGTCCCGAAGCGGCTCCCGGCGTTCGCGGGACTGCTCGTCGAGCGGGAGGTCCGCGAGCTGTCGCGCCTCCGCGACGCGACCGACCGGCCGTACGGGGTCGTCGTCGGCGGGGCCAAGGTCGCCGACAAGCTCCCGCTGCTCACGAGCTTCTCCGGCCGCGCGGACCGCGTGCTCATCGGCGGGGCGCTCGCGTTCCCCTTCCTGGCCGCCCAGGGCCACGGCCTCGGCGCAACCTCGGTCGAGCCGGGCCAGGGGGCCCGCGTCGCGGAATTCCTCGCGGCCGCAGCCGCGGCGGGGACCCAGGTCGCGCTGCCGACCGATCTCGTCGTCGAGCGGCCCGGCGCCCCCGAGCCCATGACCGTCCCGGTCTCGCAGGTGCCCGCCGACGCGCTCGCGCGGGACATCGGGCCGGCCACGCGGGCCGAGTTCCTCCGCCTCCTCGGGGGGACCCGGACCGTCTTCTGGAACGGTCCGCTCGGACTCGCCGAGGACCCGCGGTTCGCGGCCGGGACGCGCGACGTGCTGGCGGGCCTCGGCCGCCTCGCGGGGTATCACGTGGCGGCCGGGGGCGACTCGGCCCGGATCGCGGCCGACCTCGGGGTCGCCGCGAGCTTCCAGTTCATCTCGACGGGCGGTGGGGCCGCGCTCGAGTTCGTCGAGGGCCGGGAGCTCCCGGGCCTCGCGGTCCTGCCCGACGCCTAGCGGCGGCCGGCGGTGCGACCGCCGAGGCGTCCAGCGTCGCGGCCAGGTAGTGGAGGTAGCCGGGGTCGACGCGCGGCACGTCGATCTCCACGATCTCGGGGACGTCGTACGCGTGGCCCGCCCGCAGCCAGGCGAACAACGCCCCGACCCGCTTCGGGACGGTCTTGAACAGCACGATCGACTCGGCGGCCGACTCGACCCGCCCGCGCCATCGATACCGGGACTCGGCCGCGATCACCTGAGCGCAGGCGGCGAGGCGTCGCTCGACCGCCCCGTGCGCCGCGGCGAGCGCGGCCTCGCGGGTCGGGTAGCTCGTCAGCACGAGGCGCATCGGGCCGACGGCGCGGACCGGGTCGAGCGGGTACGGGGTCAACCGCCGACCTCCACCACGACGGGGGGGCCGTGGGCGAAGTCGAGCGAGACGAGGGCGAGCGTCGCGAGGTCCACGACCGCGGTGTGCGCCGGGACCGGGGCGATGTTGCGCATCCGTTGGTACTCGGTCTCCGCCTGCCAGGTCGAGGCGTTGAGCAGCAGAACCTGGCGGTACCGGTCCACCCCGTAGGTGTGGACGTGCCCGGTCACGAGGATGTCGGGGACGGGGTCGATGACCAGCCCGTCGTACGGGAGCGGGGCGAGCGGCGTGCGGTCCCCGTAGATCGGCGCCAGGTGCCGGCACTGGAGCATCCGCTTCATCACCTCCGTGGGGTGGGCGTAGGAGGCGCCCGGGATCGCGGGGATCAGGTCGTCGAAGCTGCGCCCGTGGTACGCCTCGATCACCACCCCGTCGAGCGCGAACGTGGACGGGTTCGCGAGGATCCTCACGTTGGACGGCAGCCCGTCCGCGAGCCCGGCAGGGAGGGCGGGCTGCGGCTCCGCCGGGCAGACGGCGTCGTGGTTCCCGGGGACCCCAACGATCGTGAGGCGCCCGGGCAACTCCCCCAAGCGCCGCGCGAGCTCGGCGTACTGCTCGACCACGTCCGGGATGGCGAGGTCCCGCTCCTGCCGGGGATAGATGCCGATGCCGTCCACCAGGTCGCCCGCGATCACGACGTGGTCGATCGACCGGGCGAGCTCGGGATACGGTCCCTCCTCGCGCAGAAACGCCACGAGCTCCGCCCACGGTTCGGACAGGAACGATCGGCTGCCGACGTGGAGGTCGGAGAGGAAGATCGCCCGGTGCGCGTCGGGGGCGCGCCCGACGGACCGGGCGTGCGGGACGTCCGGTCGTTCGATCGCGACCACGCGGGGGATCTTCCCGGGCTCCTTGGCGAACTGGAGGCGGGCGCCGACGACCTCGTCGGGCAGGAAGGAGATCCGGCTGCCGGCGGAGTCCTTGGGCACGAGCAGCTCCACCGAGCCCGACTCGTCGTCCAGCGTGAGGATCAGGTGGTGGCGTTGCGGGGTCTCGCGGACCTCGCGGACCATCCCGATCACCGACGCATCGCCTTCGGTCGCCCGCAGTTCGCGGATCGGGCGCAGGTTCCCCAACTGCGGTCGGCCCCGGAGGAGCCGGGCGAGCGCCCGGTACCGGGACTGGAACAGGGCGGCGTACGCGGCGATCGGCTGCGTCGCGACCGGGGGCCCAGCGAACCCCTCGCGCACGAGCTCGAACCGGGCGGACGGGGTGCGCCGGATCGCGGGGTCCGCCGCCGCGGCGAGGGTCGGGGGCGCGGGAACGGCCCGCCCGGTCAACCGCTCCGCGAGCGCGGCGGCGACGATCTCGCGGGTCACGATGGGCGACGACGGCCCGACGCGCTCGACGACCTCGCGGGAGATGACGAGCGGCTGCGGGGCGGCGAGGAGGAGCTGGAGGGCGCCGGCTTCCACGAGCTTGTGCTGCTCTTCGAAGTAGGCGACCAGATGCCCCCGCAGATCGCCGGCCACGCTTGCTCCGACCGGGACTGGCGGGGGAACGGCTCGGGGCCCCGCACGCGCCCGGGCGGGTGGGAGGAGTCCCGGGTTATTTCAAGGCTCGCGCACCGAAGGCGACCGGAGCGGGGGCCGGGCCGGCCTACCGGTACGATTCCTTCGCGTAGGAGGCGCCCTTCGGGTACTTTTCCTTGAGGTGCGCGACGAACGTCTCGGGCGTCCGCTCGAGGTGGGCGCCGTACCAGTGCACGACGATGTCCTTGAGCACCCGGTGGAGCTCGCGGACGTCCACCTCGTCGTCGGGCGCGTCGTAGAGGACCGCCTGGCTCATCATGCGCATCCAGCCGGAGTAGCGGTGGTAGCTCTCGCCGTCGCACCACTCGAAGATCCCGCGCAGACGGGACCGTCCCTCCGGGGTACGGTAGTACCAGAAGCGGAGCGTGAACCCGACCCATCCGGTCGCTCGGTCGAGCAGCTCGACCGTCTTGACCGCGCCGAAGTCGAAGTTCTCCTTGAACGTCCACTTGACGGGGTACTCGGCGAACGTCGCGAACAGCGTCTGCGAGGGATCGATGGTCAGGTGGACCCCGATCTCCTCGAACTGGTTGTGGACCTCCCAGAGGTCCTGGAGGAGCCGCTTGTTGAGCTCCGCATGGTGCGTGAGATCCTCGCCGGTCTTGGCCCCGGCTTCCTCGTGGGTCTTCGCAAGGTCGGCCTTCAGCTCGTCCACGAACCGGTCGTCGGCGAGGGACGGCTCGGGCGCGGGCGTGCCGGGCTCGGGTACCTCGTTCACCTTGCGGGCAACTCGACGGGGCATTGCGATGGGCTCCGAGGCGGCGTACGGGGGCCGGATATAAAGACTGTCGCGGCGAGAGGAACGCGCGCCGCCGAGAGAGGACGGGGGGTCCGGGAGCGGCCCCGCGCGCGGGGTCCCTCTTAAATAGCGCCCCCGGCTGCTAACGATCGGAAACAACCCTCCGGGGACGGACGGGCTCGGCCCGACGTCGCCAGGAGATCCGGACTCACGACTCATGTTCCCTGCCCTCTCCTGTCGTAGGCTCCGCGCATCGCCCGGCGGCTCGGCACCGGCCTAGTCCGTCCCCTTCGGGACCCCGTTCGCGGGGAGTTTCCGCCCCAAGGAGACCACCACCATGACCAACGATCCCAGTGCCGCGAAATACCAGATCCGAGCCCGCATCGCCGCCGAAGGCGTCATCGACAAGCCGGACGTCGTCGGAGCGGTCTTCGGACAGACCGAAGGCTTGCTCGGCGACGAACTCGATCTCCGCGACCTCCAGAAGTCCGGCCGCATCGGCCGGATCGAGGTCGAGATCGACAGCCGCAAGGGGAAGAGCGAGGGCGAGATCCTGATCCCGTCGTCGCTCGACCAGGTCGAGACGGCGATCCTCGCCTCCGGCCTCGAGACCGTCGACCGGATCGGCCCGTGCCGGGCCAAGATCGAGATCGTGAGCGTCGAGGACATTCGGATCTCGAAGCGCCAGAAGGTCGTCGAGCGCGCGAAGGAGATCCTCGGACACCTCCAGGAGGAGTCGAAGGGCGTCGGGCTGGATCTCACCGAGGCGGTCCGCAAGGCCGTCCAGGTCGACGAGATCACGACGTACGGACCCGAGCACCTCCCGGCCGGTCCGAACATCGACCAGGCCGACGCGCTGATCGTCGTCGAGGGCCGCTCGGACGTGCTCAACCTGCTGCGCTGCGGGATCAAGAACGTGATCGCGGTCGAGGGGACGAGCGTCCCGCAGACCGTGAAGGACCTCTCGCGCGGCAAGACGGTGACCGTCTTCACCGACGGCGACCGGGCCGGCGAACTGATCCTCCGCGAGATGCTCCAGACGATGGACATCGACTTCGTCGCGCGGGCCCCGCGCGGCAGCGAGGTCGAGGAGCTCACGCAGAAGCAGCTGCTGAAGTGCCTGCGGAACAAGATCCCGATCAACCAGTACCTCGAGATGAGCGGGTTCGAGTCGACCGGCTCGACGCGGGAACCGCGCGAGGAACGGGGCGAGGGCCCCGGCGGACGCCCCGACCGGCGCGACGAGCGCAACGGCGGCGGCGGACCGCGCCGAGACGAGCGCGACCGGGACCGCGAGCGGATGCCCCCACCCCGGGCCCCCAGCCCTCCGCCCCCGCCGCCCCCGGTCCCGGCGGCCGTGCCGCTCCCGCCGGACCTCGCCCGCTACTTCGAGCTCCTCAACGAGGTCGAGGGCTCCTCGCGCTCGCTCTTCGTGGGCGAGAACGAAGCGGTCGTCGGCGAGGCCCCCGTGAAGGAGATGATCGACGCGCTGACGGCGCTGCAGGTCCCCGCGAAGGCGATCGTCTTCGACGGGATCGTGAGCCAGCGCCTCCTCGACGTCGCCCAGGAGAAGGGGATCGGCACCGTGGTCGCGACCCGGCTCGGTCCCGTCGGGAAGATCCCGGAGCCCCTGCGGATCTTCACGAAGGCGGACCTCGCTCCGGTCCCGCACTGAGCGCTCTCGAGCCGCGGGCGGGGTCCCCTCCGCCCGCGGCCAACCTTTTACCGAGACCGACCCTTTTCGGTAGCGAGCCGTGACCGCGAGCGAAGCCGCCCGCCGCCTGCCCGCCTCGGTCGACGAGATCGAGACGACGGACGACGTGCCGATCCCGACCGATCCGCTGGACCGCGTGATCGGCCAGGAGAAGGCCGTCGAGATCGCCCGCATCGCGGCGTACCAGCGGCGTCATCTGCTCCTGGTCGGCCCGCCGGGCATCGGGAAGTCGATGACCGCGCAGGCGCTCGCGCTGCACCTCGACCGGCCCCGGACCGAGCTGCGGGTCGTCCACAACCCCGAGAACCCGGAGCGGCCCAGCATCGAGGTCGTGCCGCGCGAGGAGGTCTACCGGGAGCGCGAGGCCGCGCGCTCCGTCGAGGGCGAGATGATCCTGCCGTCCGAGGCGCCCGCGTCGGTCGCCGAACGGCTGGGCTACCGCTGCCCGCGCTGCAGCTTCTATTCCCTGCCCACCGAGCGGTTCTGCCCGAGCTGCGGGAACGTGAAGCAGGTCGTGCCCGGGGTCGCGGGCAGCGGGAATCCGTTCCGCGACCTGGTGGGCGGGATCCTCGAGCTCACCGTGAGCCCGGGCGGCAATCCCCAGGAGTCGGTCCGCACGACCCGCCTGCGGAACGGCGTCGAGGAGGTCGTGGCGTACGAGCGCTCCGGCGACCGGATCAAGGTGCTCGACCAGCGGGCGCTCGAGCGGCGCCGCACGCTCCAGCACGAGAGCCCGCGCAAGGTGCTCGTGAAGCTCGACCGGAACACGTTCGTGATGGCGACGGGCGCGAGCGAGACCGAGCTCTTGGGGGACGTGCGCCACGACCCGTACGGGGGCCACCCGCAACTGGGGACGCTGCCGTACGAGCGCGTGATCGCCGGCACGATCCACGAGTCGCACGAGGGCGTGCTGTTCATCGACGAACTGCCCCACCTCGGCTTCCTGCAACGCCACATCCTCACCGCGATGCAGGAGAAGCGGTTCCCGATCACCGGCCGCAACCCGCAGTCGGGCGGCGCGGCCGTGCGCGTGGACGGCGTGCCGTGCGACTTCATCCTCGTCGCGGCCGCCAACATCCAGGACATCCACCGCATCCTCTCGCCGCTCCGCTCGCGGATCGCGGGCGGCGGCTACGAGGTGCTCCTCGAGACGTCGATGCCGGACAGCGAGCCGAACCGGATCCGCCTCGCGCAGTTCTGCGCCCAGGAGATCGCGAGCGACGGCCGTATCCGACCGGCGACCCGCGAGGCGGTCGTCGAGCTCATCAAGGAATCCCGCCGCCGGGCGGAGGCGCTCGACGGGCGCCGCAACGCGCTCACGCTGCGGCTCCGCGAGCTCGGCGGGCTCATCCGGACCGCGGGCGACCTCGCGGCGGTCTCGGGGAGCCCGACGCTCGACGCGGTCCACATGCGCCAGGCGCTCCTGCGGGCCCGGTCGATCGAGGAGCAGATCCGCGAGGTGTACGGCTCGTTCCAGGGCGGTCTCCGCCAGGAGTCGACCGAGGCGCAGCGCCAGTCGTCGGGCTACTACAACTGGAACGCCCCGCCGGACACGAACCAGTACCCCGGCGGGTACGGCTAGCCGCCGCCGACAGCCATAAGAGGCGCCCGTCGGTGGCCGCCCGACTGGGCGCGTAGTCTAGTGGTTATGACGTCACCCTGACACGGTGAAGGTCGCCAGTTCGAATCTGGCCGCGCCCATCGGCCGCGCTGCGCGACGGGCTCACCCGTCGAGGCGCTTCGCCATCAGCACGTTCGTCTCCTCGTAGCCGAGCTTCGCGTAGAGCCGGCGCGCGCCCTGGTTGGGCCCGAAGACGTGCAGGGCGATCCGGTGCACGTTCCGGTCGAGGAGCTCGCGCTCGGCCCGCCGCATCGCCTCCTCGGCGTAGCCGCGTCGCCGGAACGGCTCGAAGATCTCGAGGTCGTAGACGAACCCACCGCGGGGCTGGATCGCCAGCCAGAGCACGCCGACCTTCTCCTCGGGCGCCCCGGCGACGATCGAGAAGAACAGGTGGCCCGGGGTCTGGAGGCCCTGGGGCAGCAGCTGGCCGGTCTCGGCGCGCGATCGCGCGAGCGATTCCTCGGGACTCCACTGCCCGTCGCGGACGTGGTCCTCCGCGTAGCCGTGCACGAGCGCCTCGAGGAACGGGCCGAAGTCCGACGATTCCATCGGGACGAGACGGACCATGGCCCCGGGGACAGGGACCGGGCTCAAGAGGTGCGCGGGTCCGACGCAGGGGGCTATCGGTTGATCTCGACCAGGAGCACCCACGCGTCCAGGATCGCGAGGAGGAACGAGATCACGATCGCGGGCACCACGGGGTAGACCGCGTAGGGAGAGCTCGCGAGCGTGAGGACCCCCGCGACGACGTAGAGCGCCACCACGGTCCCGGCTTCGGCGAGCTCCACCCGCGCGCCCAGGCGGTACGGCTCGGGGGTGCGCCGGGCGACCTGGACGCCGAGGCCCAGGACGAGGGCGCCCCCGCCGACCACCGCGACCAGCAGCTCGACGCCGAGGGCCGGTCCGGCCTGATTCGGAACCAGGAAGATGGTGGCGACGACGAGGATCAGCACGAGGAGGGTGAGGGCCTTCGCGGCTCGGTACGGCAGGGCCGGGAAGCTGAGGATCTTCGCGAGGTTGAGCGAGAGCCCGACGAACAGGAGACCGGCGAGGGCCGCCGACGCCCCGAGCTGGGCGGTGAAGAAGTCGTCCCAGCTCGCCATCGCCTGCCCTCCGCGGGAGCGCTCCGCGCGCTTAATCCAACGCCCCCCGCCCTCCGGGCACGGCCGGCGCGCGAGCCACCGCCTAAATAGCGGGCCCGGCTCCGAGCCGCGACCGGGCGCCGGGCGGTACCCTCCATGGTGACGTCGCTCGATATCGTGACCCTCGCCTTCGTCCTGATCCTGGGCGCGGGCGGGCTCGTCCTGCTGCTGCTCCGGACCCCGAACGGGGCGGGGCTCGCGCGCCGGCTCGACCGCTGGGCGCGGCGCGCCTCCTCGCACGGCTCGCTCGACTGGCTCGACTGGAAGCTCCCCCTCGTCGTCGCCGGAGCCGTCTACGCGGCGGTGATCGCCTTTGACGTCGCGTTCGGGCTGTTCGCCTGCTCCGGCAACGGGCCGAGCGACATCGCGGCCCTGGTCGCGAGCGGCCGCGCGGCGTGGGCGGGCGGGGATCCGTTCACGGTCTCGAGCTGCGGCAGTTCGATCCAGGTGCCGTACGGCATCGCGGCGGTGGTGCTCGACGCGATCGGGAGCCTCGGCGGCACCGTCGGCATCGCGTTCGTCTGGGGGCTCGTCGCGCTCTCGATCGTCCCGCTCACCTGGACGGTCGCCGGGCCGGACCGGCGCTACGTGACGCTGGTGGTCCTCACGTCGGTCCTGTACCTCCCGCTCATCTCGGCGCAGATCGATGGGGCCACCAACGCGCTCGTCCCCGCGGCCGTCCTGCTCGCGATCGCGCTCGCGCGCCGGTCGGAGCCGATCGCCGGCGCCGTGGGCGGGTTCCTGGCGACGGCCCGGTTCCCGGCGGTCTTTCCCCTCCTCGGGGCCGCCGCCGGCTTCCGCCGTCGGTGGCTCTCGGGGGCGCTTGTCGTCGTCGTCTTCGGTGCGATCACGCTGGCGTCCTACGCGGCGTGGGGGAACGGATTCCTCGATCCCGTGTTCTTCTCGCAGGTGACCCGCCGGTCGTTCTCGCTCAACCTCTACGGCCTCCTGACCCAGCAGAACTGGCTGCCCGGCGGCGACGGGGTCGCCGCAGTGCAGGCGGGGCTCACCGTCGCGGTCGTCGCCGCGGTCTGGTGGAAGGGCCGGACGGTGCTCGGGGGCGCCGCGATCGCGATCACCGGCGTCGCCCTCGTGACGCAGTTCCTCTCCTTCAACATCCTGGTCTCGCTGCTGCCGGTCGCCCTCCTCGGCGTGCGGCCGCGCTGGTGGCTCTGGGCGATCGGGATCGTCGGGACGCTGAACTACGACCTCGCCTGGCCGTACTGGGCGAAGGACCTCGGCCTCTGGTGGCCGTACGAGCTCCTCGGGGTCCTCCTCACCGCCCTCCTCCTGGGGCTGTTCGTGGACCTCTGGCGCGGGGAGCTCGCCGCGCCGGCGGCGGAGCTCACGCCGAGCTCTTCTTGATCTCGGAGACCAGCCGGCCGACGACCTGCTGGGCGTCCCCGTAGAGCATGCGGCAGTTGTCGCGGTAGAACAGGTCGTTCTCGATGCCCGCGAAACCCTTGCCCTGCCCGCGCTTCACCACGATGACGTTCTTGGCCTTCTCGACGTCGAGGATCGGCATCCCGTAGAGCGGGCTCCCCTGCCGGTGGGCGGCCGGGTTGACGACGTCGTTGGCCCCGATCACGAGGACGACGTCCGTGGTCGGGAACTCCGGGTTGATCTCGTCCCGGTCGAACAGCTTGTCGTAACTGATCCCCGCCTCCGCGAGCAGCACGTTCATATGCCCGGGCATGCGGCCCGCGACCGGGTGGATCGCGAACTTCACGGTGACCCCCTTCGCCTCGAGGAGGTCCGCGAGCTCCTTCACCTTCCCCTGGGCCTGGGCGACCGCCATGCCGTAGCCCGGGGCGATGATCACCTGCCCCGCGTACTCCATCAGCACGGCGGCGTCGGGGACGTCGATCGGCTTCATCGTCCCCTGGACGGTGTCGGCCTCCTCCGTCGCGCCGAACGCCCCGAACAGGACGCTCGGGATCGAGCGGTTCATCGCGCGCGACATGAGGATCGTGAGCAGCGAACCCGCGGCCCCGACGAGCGTCCCGGCGATCACCATCGCGTAGCCGGCGTCGCCGAGCGGGCCGTTCACGAGGGCGAAGCCGTCGAGCGCGACCGCGATCCCCGTGAGGGCGTTGAAGAGACTGATGACGACCGGCATGTCCGCGCCGCCGATCGGGATCGTGAGGAGGATGCCGTAGAGCAGCAGGAGGACGAAGAACGGCAGCAGCCAGACGGTCGCGCCCACGACGACCGCGTAGACGCCGAACGCGACGCCGACCGCGAGCACCGTGAGGCTGATCGGCTGGCGGCCGGGGTAAGCGATCGCCTTCTGCGGCATCCAGCCCTGGAGCTTGAGGAACGCGATCACGCTCCCCGCGATCGAGATCGCGCCGATGACGGAGCCCGCGAGGCTGAGCGCGGCCACGGTGTGGTCCGAGATCGATCCCAGCAGCTCCACCGCGGCGATCGCCGCCGCGGCCCCGCCCCCCATCCCATTGAACACCGCGACCATCTGGGGCATCGCGGTCATCTTCACGACCCGCGCCCAGTAGAACCCGATACCGCCGCCGACGAAGACGCCGACCGCGATGAGGAGGAAGTTCGAGAGCCCGGGCGAGAGGAACGTGACGGCGATCGCGAGCAGCATCGCGACCCCCGCGTAGAGGATCCCGCGACGCGCCGTCTCGGGCGAGCTCATCGCCTTCAGGCCCAGGATGAAGACGAGGATCGCGACGACGTAGACCCCGTCGACGAGGTCGCTCGCGTACGGGATCACGAGGGGCCTCCCTTCTTCTTCGAGCGGTCGAACATCGCGAGGATCCGCTCGGTGACGACGTAGCCGCCCGTGACGTTCATCGCGCCCATGATGACCGCGACGAGGCCGATCGCCTGCTCGAGCGGGGTCGTCGCGATCCCGAGGGCGACGATCGCGCCGACGAGGACGATCCCGTGGATGAAGTTGGAGCCGCTCATGAGCGGCGTGTGGAGGAGGACCGGCACGCGGCCGATCACCTCGTAGCCGGTGAACGCGGCGAGGATCGCGATGAACAGCGCCGTCCAGAGGTCCGCCGCCATGCGCCTACTTGCCTCCGGCGAGCAGGTCGGCGGTCGGCTTGTGCGGGACCGTCCCGTTCGTCGTGAGGAGACTCGCGGCCAGGATCTCGTCCGAGAACTGGGTCACGAGCGCCCCGTCCTGGTCGAGCAGGAGCTCGAGGAACGCCTGGACGTTGCGGGCGTACATCGCGCTCGCGTGGAACGGCAGTTGCGCGGGGAGGTTCGTCGGGCCCAGGATCGTCACGCCGCCGGTCTCGACCGTCTCGTTCGGCTTCGTGAGCTCGCAGTTCCCGCCGCTCTCGGCCGCAAGGTCGACGAGGACGGCCCCCGGCCGCATCCGGGCGACGTTCTCCTTACGGACCAGGAGGGGGGCGCGGCGTCCGGGGATGTTGGCGGTCGTGATCACGATGTCCGCCTCCCCGATCGCCTTCGCGAGCATCTCTTGCTCCTGCTGCTTCTCCGCGTCGGTGAGCTCGCGGGCGTAGCCTCCGCTGCCCTCCGCGTTGATCGAGAGCTCGAGGAACTTCGCGCCGAGGCTGCGGACCTGCTCCCCGGCGGCCCGTCGGACGTCGTACGCGGTCACGAGCGCCCCGAGCCGCTTCGCGGTCGCGATCGCCATGAGCCCGGCGACCCCGGCGCCCAGGACCAGGACGCTGGCGGGGCGGATCGTCCCGGCGGCGGTGGTGAGCATCGGGAGGAACTTGGGGCAGTACTCGGCCCCGAGGAGCGTCGCCCGATACCCGGCGACGGTCGCCTGGGAGGAGAGGACGTCCATCCCCTGGGCGCGGGTGATGCGGGGGAGGAGCTCGAGGGCGAACGTCGTGACCTGGGCATCGCGCAGCGCCGCGACCCGGTCCAGGTTCCGGCTCGCGTTCATCGTGGCGACCAGGATCGTCCCGGGAGCCATCCGACCGATCTCCGCCACGGTCGGCGGCTGCACCTTCAGCACGACGGCCGCGCCGTCCCAGAGCGCCCGCGCGTCGGCCGCGATCGTCGCGCCGGCCGCGGCGTACCCCTCGTCGGGGTACCGGGAGAGCGTGCCGGCCCCGGCCTCGACGGCGACCGCGAGCCCGCGCTTCGTGAGGCGCTGGACGACCTCGGGGATCGAGGCGACCCGGGTCTCGCCGGCCGCCACCTCCTTCGGGACCGCGACGCGGACCGGCATGGAACCGGCTCGGTCGAACCCGAGGGGATTATACCCTTGCTGGCTCGCCCCCTTCCGGACCAGGTGGAGTGGAGTTGAGCGAGCGCTTACCTGCCCGGCCCCGCCGCCCGGTCGCCTCGGGGGAGCCCCCCGCGCGGCGGGGCGCCGCGCTCTGGCGCGACCGGATCGTCCTCGGCGACGCGCGCGCGATCCTCGAGCGGCTCCCGGCCGACTCCGTGCACCTCGCCGTCACGAGCCCGCCGTACAACCTCGGCATCCCGTACCGGGGCTACGCCGACGCGCTCGCGCCCGACGCCTACCTCGCGTGGCTCGAGACGGTCTGGCGCGCCCTCTACCGCGTGCTCGTCCCGGGCGGGCGGTTCGTCCTCAACGTCGCGCCGACGTCGATCAAGGACTTCCGTCCGATCCACCACGACCTCTCCCGCGATCTCCGCGCACTCGGTTACATCATGCGGACCGAGATCATCTGGTACAAGCAGACGATGGGACGCCGCACGGCGTGGGGCAGCTGGCGGAGCCCGTCGAACCCGCACATCGTGCCGTCCTGGGAGTACGTGCTCGTCTTCTCGAAGGGGCAGTGGAGGCTCCCCGGCGATCGCTCCGACGTCGACATCTCAGCCGCCGAGTTCGAGAAGTTCTCCGACGGCTTCTGGCACATTCCGCCGGAGCGCCGCCGCCACGGGCACCCGGCCCCGTTCCCCGAGGAGCTCATCGAGCGGCTGGTGAAGTTCTACAGCTACCGTCGCAACGTCGTCCTCGACATGTTCGGGGGCACGGGCACCGTGGCGGCGGTCGCGCGGCGGCTCGGTCGGCACTACCTGCACATCGACTCGTCTCGGGAGTACTGCCGCCAGGCCGCGGCGCGCGTCCGCGACGCGCGCCCGCCGGCCGAGGTCCCGATCCCGCCGCCCCCGCGGTCGTTCGCTCTGCCGGGGGCGACCGTCCGAGGGGCGCGCTAGGCGAGCGGTCGATGGCCGCGCGCGGTCGGCCGCGCCGCGAGCACGCGCCGGGTCGCCCCGGGGGAGAGGACCGCGCCGAGTCCGTAGAGCGCGGACGCCCAGACGTCGAGCGAGGGGGCCCGTTCCGCGGGGTGGGTCCCCAGGAAGCGGAGGTACTCCGCCGTCCGGTGCGCGACGGTTCGGCGGGACGATCCGTCCGCGACGGAGCCGACCACCCGGCCGCCCCGGTACATCCGGTCGTAGTGCTCCGCCATGCCGTAGAGCCAGTGCGCGAGGGCCGGCCGCCCGCGCTCCTGCGCGAACTCGCCGAGGCGCGCGTGCGCCTCCGCAGCCTGGGCGAGCCACGGGATCTCGCCCGTCACGTTCTCGCCCGAGACCCGGTAGCGCGTGAGGCGTCGGTCGTCGAGGAACAGGTCGTCGCCCGCGACCGCGGCGAGCACGAGGAGCGTGAGGTCGGGAAGCTGGAGCCCGCCGAAGAGCTCCGCGCCCTCCCCCTCGAGCAGGCGTCGGCGCACGACCATCGTGCTCGAGTTGAAGGAGGCGCGCGTCCGGCGGAGGGCGAACTCCACGATCGCCTCCGGCGTCGCCCCCCGCAGGACGGTCGGGCCGCTCGCATCGAGGGCCGCATCGAGCTCGATCGTCCGCCAGCGCTCGGGCGGCACGGGAGCGCCCGCGCGGTCGACGACACGGACCCGGTTGCGGTAGAAGCCGACGTGCGGGTGCTGGTCGAAGACCGAGAGCACCCGCTCGAGCCGGTCGGGCTCGAACGCATCGTCGTCGTCGAGGAAGGCGACGAGCGGCGCCCGGGTCGCCGAGACGCCGCGCAGGAGCCACCGGCCGATGCGCGGTTCGGGGTCGAGGATCGCGGGCACGCCCGCTTCGGCCAGGAACCGGTCGACCGCGGGGTGCTCGAATCCCTTCACGACCACGAGCTCGAAGCGCTCGCGCGGCAGGCGCTGGGCGAGCACCGACCGGACGGCCTCCTCGACGAACGCCGTCCGACGGTACGCGCCGATGACGACCGCGACGGCGGGCTCGGCGCCCATCGATGCGGATCCTACGCGCCGCCGAGGGAGGCCCCCGCCGCGGCTACGAACGGCGGCGGGACTTGGGCGCGGTCGGGAAGGAGGCGGCGGGCGAGCTCCCGGTACACGAGCTCGAGGAGGGGCTCCAGGTTGACCGTGTCGGCGCGGTTGTACCGCACGAGCCGGTCGAGCGCGGGGCGGCTGCCCCGTCGGTACTCCTGCCAGAGGCGCACCGCGTCGAGGCCGCTCACGCCCTCGACGCCGGTCCGGTCCCCGACCCCGAGGCGCTCCTCGATGCGTTTGAGGCCGCCCGCGTGCCCGATCCGGTAGAGCAGGAACCGGAGATCGATGTGGACCGACGGGGGGACGAGCTGCGGGAAGGCGACGCGCAGGAACGGGACGTCGAACCGGCTCCCGTTGAACGTCACCCAGACCGGGAACCGGGCGAGGTAGGCCGGCAGTTCCTCGAGGTCCTCGCCGGCGACGAAGGAGCGGGTCGTGCCTCCGCCGTGGACGGCGACGACCGTCACGATCCCCTCGTACGGCGAGAGACCGGTCGTCTCGATGTCGAGGTACGCGGTCTCGGGGGCGAACTCGGGGTACACGCGCCAGCCCTCGTCATCGGGCAGGCGGAGCCCGAAGTAGGCGACGTTCCGCTCCGCGAGCGCCCGCTCGCTCGCGGCGAGCTCACGGGCGAGGCGGTCCCGGGCGGGGCCCGAGCGGACGAGCTCGGCCTCGGACGCGCCCAGCTGCCGCCAATCGCGGACGCCGGCGCGCCAGAGCTCGGCCTCGGTCGCGCGTCCGACGCCGGGCAGGTGGAGGAACGTCGCGCGCAGCATCGCGGAGGCGAGGGGTCCGGGCCTTTTAGGGTGCGGGGCCGCCTCAGGGCTTCGGGTCCGCGGAGTCGATCGCGAGCGGTCCCAGCGGCGCGACGAGCTGCTTCACGACCGCCCAGAACTTGGGGACCTCCTCCCGCGGGAGACGGCCGGCGTAGATCGGGGCCCGGCACTCCGCCTCGAGGAGTTCGGGATCGTCGGCGTCCCAGACGAGGCGGACCGTCCAGTCCGGCCGGTCCTCCTCGTAGGCGAACACGCGCTTCCTCGGGTCGGTCGGCACCGGGTTGGCCGTCAGCCGGTCGAGCGGCGGATCGGGGGGCGGGGGCGGCCCGCCGGTGAGCATGACGGGCGGAGGCGGCGGGGGCACCCGGAGCCGGATCCAGGCGACGACCGGCCAGCGACTGCGGGCGACCCCGAGGCTCGGCACGCCCGAAAGCACGCCCGTCGCTCACTAAAGCCCCGCGGTCGGGGCCGCGCCCACCGGCGGTGGATACCGTCTTACGCGGGGCGCGGTCCCGGACCCGGGACCGGCCATGGGATCCTCGGGCCCCCTCGACCCTCCGCCCGCGGAGTATCCCGACCCTCCGGGCTCGCCGCGGGAGCGGGCCGCGAAGACGGCGCTCCTGCTCGGGATCGCGATCGCGTTCCTCGTCCTCTGCCTGCAGACGCCGCTGCTCGCGACGCCCGTCGCGTCGCCGCTCCTGTTCGTCGGCGTGCTCGTCGAGGCGAGCCTCGCCTTCCGCTGGTCGCTGCACCGCGACCGGTACTTCGTGGCCGCCTGGGTCGGCTTTGCGCTCGCCCTCGCGGTGGCGTCGATCCTCACCGGCTACCTGAACGGCCTCACGGACGAGGGCTACGCGACGCCCGAGTTCGCGCGCCTGTATCCGAACCTCTACGGGACGACGCTCACGCTCTCGCAGAACCACGTCACGTACGCGTACATCTATCTCCCGCTGCTGCCGCTCCTCCAGATCCCCGGGCTCGACTACCGGTGGATCACGCTCGCCTCGTGGGCCGCCACGGTCTACCTGCTCCGGAGCAACCGGTTCGGCGCGGTGGTGCTCGGGGCGCCGTGGGTCGCGGTCCTCGCGGCGAACGGCTTCAACGACTTCGTGCCGATGGTGTTCGTGACGCTCACGCTCGTGACCCTCTCGGGCCGATGGGCCCGGCTCACCGAGGTGGTCGCGCTCGGCTTGAAGCAGTTCGCGAACGGGATCCTCGTCGTCTACTACCTGCTGACGCGGCGCTGGTGGGAGGCGGCGTTCGCGGCCGCGGTCACGGCCGCCTTCCTGATCCCGTTCGCGTTCCTCGACGCCTCGGGGGTCGTCTGCCACGCGCTGCTCCTCAACGCGGCCCCCGACTGCGCCGGCGGCTTCGGCGTCACCTCGCTGACCGACCTCGTAAGCCATCTCAACTACTGGGCCTGGCCGCTGCTCGTGCTCGCGATCTTCGCGCCCCGCTACGCACGCCTCGTCGCCGGGCCGTCCTACGCGCCCGAGCGGGCCCGGGTCGCCCGGTGGCTCGGACGCTCCGAGTACCCGATCGCCGGCCGCTCGTGGAGCCTCCTCCTCGTGCCGCTCGCGCGGATCGCGCGGCGCGGACCGGGCTAGCGGCGCCGCTCGGGGGGCCGGAGCGTCCGCCCGGTGGGCTCGCTCTTTCCGGGGAAAAAGTTCACACGCGTTCTGTGTAACTGTCAAGCAGAACCAGGTAACGTAGCTGCGGACGTTAGTGGCCGCGGGCTGAGCGGATCGCCCGAAGGCTTTCCGCGTACACCCCGGCTCTATCGAGCTCGTCTTCTACGAATGTCCTTCAAGGTCTCTCTTTTTCGAGGGGGTTTCGGGCTTAGATGCTTTCAGCCCTTATCCCGTAGCGCGTGGCTGCTCAGCGATGCCTTGCCAGACAACTGATGGACTAGAGGCGCCGATTCCC